>CACZAR010000001.1 GCA_902779135.1 uncultured Coriobacteriaceae bacterium
TCGGATGTGGAATTAGGCTTGCCGCCTTTGAGCGTCGTTTCGACATCGCCGAAGAAGGTCTCCGCGGCACCCGACCAGTCGCTGCGTCCCAGATAGGGGAACAGGTCCTTGTCCATGAAGTCGAGCATGTCGTCCGTAAGCGTGTTGGCTACGTTTCCAATCGACACCAGCGAGTACTTGCCTTCGTTGAAGCATACGAGGAATACGACGCATCCGTTTGCGTTGCGCTTGTCGAGCCCGTAAGCGTTAATGTATTCCTCGGCAAACGTTGCAGCGCTGTCGGAGCCCTGCAGGCTGGGGACGGTGACGTAGTACGCATCGACTTGGAACGAATTCTCGATCGACTTGGCCATCGAGTTCAGACGGTCAAAATCGCTCGACGGTACGAGCCCGTCCTCGCTGATGACATGTTGGCCGCTCGATATTGCCTGCAAGCTTGACTCGTTAGTAGTTATGTTGGGCTCATTAGTCGATTCGATTGTTGCAGCGGCATCCGAAACGGTATTCGCGGCATCGGCCTCGCCCGACAGGTTTTCCGTGGTAATGGATGGCGTTTGGCTTATCGAGTCAGCCGCAGCATTCGATGCTTCGTCTGCGAATGCCATCGTCGCGGGAGCAGCCATCAAAGAGGCGCCCAGCATGATTGCGAACAGGCAAGAAGCGAGTTTCTTCAAAGGTTTCATCTGAGCACCCCCTTAAAAGATCCCGAAGATGGAGAAGATGGCAACCGCCAATATGATCATGATGGGCAAGAACAGCATGAGGAAACGCTTGGTCTTCTTCCCCTTGTCAATCGGCAGGTCGCCGATGAGCTTGCCCGTTTGCCCGTTCATGGCGAACAGGTAGTCGGTGCCGTTCCACTTGGTGTGCAACATCCATACAGGGAGCAGCGCGTAGGCGATATGGGTCCATGTGACCTTTTCGCTGTGGCTGCTGGTGTTAATCTCCATGTAGCCGCTCGCAGTGCCCTCCATTTCCTCGAGGGCTGTGCTCGTAACGCGCCTCGTCGCGCGGTCGTTGCACTCCTGAACGTCCAAGTCGTAGCGGTCAGTGATGTAGCCGGGCAAGTAGGCGACGCTGAACGGCACCATCTCGGAATAGTCGAACGGCTCGATGGCGTCCATGTGGGCATCCGGCATCTTGGTCGACCCGTCGACCGGAACGCCCTGGAACTTCATTGTGCCCTCACGATAGAGGTCAAAGTGGTCGGTGTCGGTATACTGGTTCTTCGAGTCGGACCAAGTGCGCATGTTCATGGCGTCGAACGATGCGCTTGCTTTAACCGTGCCGGTGTACAGCCAGAATGGCACGTACACTCCCTGGACTTCCTCGATGTGGTTGTTAGCCGTGAAGCTGTCGGGAAGCAGAGGCTTGCCCCCGTAGAAGCTGTTCAGCGCCGCGATGGCGGCGTCGCGGTCGAGCTTGAAGGGAATGACGTAATCGGGTTTGAGCACGTCGGAGAGCTGGCCGGGAACGACGGCGTTGTTACCGCAATACGGGCAGCTGGTGACTGCCGTGACTTGGTCGACGAGCAGCTGAGCGCCACAGGCGGGACAGTTGAACGCGCGCAGGTTGTCGGTTTCCGCCGAGCTCCATTTCGATTGGGCGATGTAGTCCTGGATTGGGTCGCCCGTCAGCTCGGTCTTTGCGGGTTGCACGTGCGTCGCTTCGCTCGTCGATGCGGCCGCAGCCGAAACCTGGGTTGAATCGATTTCGTCCTTACGGTCTCCCGACACCTTGGCATCGGCTTGTTCCTGCTTGGCAGCGTATAGCGCTTCGATTTCTTGGGGGGTAAACAGCGATGAGCAGAACTCGCAACGAAGCTTGCCTTCGGATCCATCGAACACAAGTCTTCCGTTGCAGTTGGGGCACTGGTACGTAGTTGTGTTGGCCACGGTTCACCTCCATGAAGGTCGTGGTTCCCTCGCAAGATTCATCATACCCTGAAACAGAAATAATAGGGTAACAACTCTATATCATCGGTCAATCTCGTCGCGGGGATCGCGCAGGTCATTTGGCGCGACGTAGATGTGGCTGAAGCCGATTTCCTCGAGGGCTTGGGCTGTGCGCCACGGCGGGCAGACGTCGTCAAAATCCGCGCAGTAGCAAAGCGCCTCGACAAGCGTGACGTTGTGATAGAAGTCCGCCATGGTGTCGACATCGGGAATTGGGGGCAGCCAAAGAACTGGTAAGTTTCCGAGGCGTGCCTTTTCGATATAGGCGGGCAGCACGGTCAGGCCTGTCTGGTTGTAGAACACGCCTGTATGGGAGAAATCGGTGTTGCGTGTCCATCCGACGACCGAGACGCCCATCTCCTGGTCGGGAGCCAGCACGATGCCGCCATTGGGAAGGGCGTCGAGCTTGTGCAGCTGCTCGAACCCGAATTTCACATCGGACTTGGTGAGTGCCGGCATGTCGGCACCCATCGAGAGGATGCAGTCGGCTCCGCGATCCCATGCTTGTTGGAACGCGTGGTTGTAATGCTCGTCGAAGTCCGAACCTTCGTCGTTGATGAACACGATTTCACGTGGCCAGGTGCCTGCGTCTTCGAACAGCTTGCGCATGGGTTTGAGGTTGCGTGCAGGTGCTGTCGAGATGACGAGCTCGTACGTGTCGTGCACGTCGCCTTTTGCGTCAGCCTCCTCGAGGTCTGCGAGCGCCGCGCAGATGATTTCAACGACGTCGAACAGCATGCAATGGTACAGCGCTGAGGCTACCTCGGGCTCGAACCAACCGTCTTTGAGCGTGGTCAAGCGCGTCTTCACAAGCCCCACTTCAGGAAGCTTCGAAAACAGCAGTACCGTGTTCTTTCGTTCGCGCATTATTCCAAACAGTGAGAGCTAAGACACCTTGACGAGCGAGTGGAGCTCCTTGTCGGTCACGCCTGCGAGGATGTCGCGCGGGTTGAAGAACTCGAGCTCCATCAAGCAAGCGATTCCAACGAGCTCGGCGCCCGACTTTTGAATGAGCTTAACCATAGCCACCATCGTGCCGCCCGTGGCTACCAGGTCATCGACGATGAGCACCTTGTCACCAGGACCGAACGCGTCCACGTGCACCTGAAGCGAATCGGTGCCGTATTCGAGCGCGTATTCTTCCGACGCCACCTCGCGGGGAAGCTTTCCCGGCTTGCGCGCCGGTACGAACCCTGCATGCAGCTCGCGTGCGACGGGTGCTCCCACCATGAAACCGCGTGCTTCGGCGCCGACGACCTTCGTTACGCCAGCGTTGCGGTATGGGTCAGCAAGGTTTTTGATGGTGGCGGCAAAACCATCTGGGTCGGCTAGCAGCGGTGTGATGTCCTTGAATACGACGCCCGGTTTCGGGTAGTCGGGGATGCTCTCGATGAGGTGCTCGAATTCGAACTCTGCCATGGTGGCCCTTTCCTTCCGCAATCAGCTGGAAATGTGTACACGGAAATGCTACCACGGCATCGTCATCAAATCGTCACGATTCCATTCGACTCTTTTTGCAACGTCGTACTACAATACAAATTAGCACTCGTAAGGTAAGACTGCTAAAACCCGGCAGTGGGGGCTTTCCCCACTGTTCGTTTTTAGCACTGAAAGGAAGCGACCAACCGTTATGCGCAAGTTCAAGACAGAGAGCCAGAAGCTTCTCGATTTGATGATCAACTCGATCTACACGAATCGCGAGATTTTTCTGCGCGAACTCATCTCCAATGCATCCGATGCTGTTGATAAGCTGTATTTCCGCAGCTTGACCGACAGCGAGGTGCAGCTGACGAAGAGCGATCTCGAAATCGCAATCAGTTTCGACAAGGACGCCCGCACGATCACCGTGTCCGATACGGGCATCGGCATGAACGCCGACGAGCTCGAGAAGAATCTGGGCACCATTGCTCATTCGGGCAGCCAAGAATTCAAGGACGAGAACGACTTCACCGGCACGGATGCTGCCGACATTATCGGTCAGTTCGGCGTTGGCTTCTACTCGTCGTTCATGGTGGCCAAGAAAGTGAAGGTTGTCAGCCGCGCGTTTGGAAGCGACGAGGTGAACATCTGGGTTTCCGACGGCGTTGCAGGCTATACCATCACAAAGGGCTCCGATGACGACAAGCCCACGCACGGCACCGACATCATCCTGCTGCTGAAGGACGACACCGACGAGGACGATTACAGCGAATACCTGAGCGAGTGGAAGTTGCGCGAGCTCATCAAGCGCTACAGCAACTACGTGCGCTATCCCATTCGCATGGAGGTCACGAAGTCGCGCGAGGTGCCCAAGCCCGAAGACGCTGACGACAGCTACGTCACCCAGTACGAGGATTACACGGAAATCGAGACCATCAACTCGATGATCCCCATTTGGAAGCGCCGCAAGTCCGAGGTCACCGACGAGGAGTACGCCGAGTTTTACAAGTCCGACTTCCACGATTTCGAGGACCCGCAGCGTGTGGTCAGCGTACATGCCGAAGGCGCACTCAACTACGAGGCACTGCTGTTCATCCCCAGTCGTCCGCCGTTCGACCTGTACAGCCGCGATTACGAGAAGGGCCTGGCGCTCTACAGCAGCAACGTGCTGATCATGGACAAGTGCGCCGACCTGCTGCCCGACTACTACAACTTCGTGCGTGGCGTCGTCGACTCGTCCGACCTGACGCTCAACATTTCGCGTGAGACGCTGCAGCGCAACAGCCAGCTGCGCGCCATCGCTAAGAAGGTCGAGAAGAAGATCACCACCGAGCTCGAGAAGATGCGTGACAACGACCGTGAAGACTATGAGCTGTTCTTCGACAACTTCGGCCGTTCGATCAAGTTCGGCATCTACCAGAGCTATGGCACCAAGGCTGACGAGCTTGCGCCGTTGCTCATGTTCTTCTCGTCTGCCCAGCAGAAGTACATCACGCTTGCCGAGTACCTCGAAGCCATGCCCGAGGACCAGAAAGACATCTACTATGCGGCGGGCGATTCGATCGAGCGCTTGCGCAACCTGCCGTACGTGAGAACGCTGCAGCTCAAGGGCTTCGACGTGCTGCTGTGCACCGACGATGTCGACGAATTCGTGTTCAAGTCCATGGGCACTTGGCAGGAGAAGGAGCTCAAGAACATCCAGACTGCCGATTTGGATTTGGCCAGCGAAGATGAGAAGGAAATCGCGACAAAGGTGGCCGAAGAGAACAAGGAACTGTTCGAGGCCATGAAGGAGATTCTCGGCCTCAACATTTCGAAGATTGAGGTATCGGCGACGTCGATGGAAGCCCCGGCACGTCTGACCGCGGGTGGCCCCGTCTCGCTCGAGATGGAGCGCATCCTTTCCATGGGCCCCGATGCCGATCAGATTCCGCGCGCAGAGCGCGTGCTGCTGCTCAACGCTCAGCACAGTGCGTTCGAGACGTTGAAAACCGCTTTCGCAGAGGGCGACAAAAAGAAGCTGCGCCTCTACACCGATCTGCTGTACAACCAGGCGCTTCTTGTCGAAGGCCTACCGGTCGAAGACCCCATCACCTTCGCGGAGGAAATCTGCAAGCTGATGTAGTCAGAAACGGAGATTCAACCGATCAAGGCCGGAAGAGATTGCCCTCTTCCGGCCTTTTGGTTCTGGTGGCACAAAGCTCCCTGGGAACGGTGTGCCACTCTTGAAAGCGGTACACCGCCTCCAGGGGCTCTGTGCCATTTCTACATGAACCCGGTTTTCTCGAGTTGGCGTTCGAGCCAATCGTCGGCAATGCGGAACGGACGGCGGATCACGATACCGGCGAGCAGCAAGATGCCGACCGCAATCGTGAGGAAAGCTGCGTTCGTGCCAACGGCCGGCCAGTAAATGCCCGCTACGCATTCCTTCAGCAAGCACATGCCATGGTAGAAGGGCAGGTAGGGAACGATGCTGCTGAGCAGCGGGTCGAGCATCTCGACGGGGAAGGTGCCGCCCGATGCGGCGACTTGCATGATGAGCAGGATGACGCACAACGCCTTGCCCACGTTGCCGAACAGCTCGGTCATCGTGTAAACGAACAGGCAGAATACCTGGCCGATGAACACCCCGAGCACCACGAACAATATCGGGTTGTCGCATTGGATATGCAGCAGCATCAAATCGCCGAGTAGCACGAGGACGCTCTGCAACAACGCGATGAAGCCGAATATTCCATAACGCCCGAAGAACTCGTGGCGCGTTCCCACGGTTCGGTAGCGCAAGCGCAGCTGCTCGAGGCGCTCTTCGACGATGCGCACTCGCATGGCCGATATAGTAACGAGCGCCCCTACCCATAACGAGAGCACTGTGTAGAACGAGGCCATTTGCGAGCCGAAGTTGGTCACTGGATAAATCGGCTGGCGGTTGACCTCAAGGGGAGCCGAAAGGCGATCGGCGAGGTCCTCGACGTCGGAGCTCAGGGCGATAGCTTTGATCTGGTTCAAATCGCCTGACGTTAAGGCGTCGGAGAGATTCTTCCTCGTGTTGGAGAGTCGACTGCTGGCTTCGTCGAGATCGGTGCTTGCTTGGGTGAGTCCGTTGCCAAGTGAAGTCAGCTGGCCGTTCAAGCCATCTGTGCTGTTCACAAGGCCGCCGATTGTGGTATCGAGGCCGTCGACGATGCTGTGGACGGACGTTGAAGTTGCCTCGATCGTGTTCCACATGCTGCTGGCAGACGATTTCACATTGTTGTTGTAGTACGTACGCGCTTCAGCAATGGCAGCATCCGCGTCGGCGACGAGCTGCGTCAGTTCCGAGCGCGTCTGCTCGATGTTGGGGCCAAGGTTCTCCGAACGGCTGGCCATGGCCGAGATCGAGCTGGACAAGGTGTCGTACGAATCGCCGATGGCATCGATCCTTTTTGCCTCTGCAAGCATTTTCTCTCGTTCGGTTTCATCGGTCAGCAGCTCGGCCGCCTCGCGCGTGGTGCGTGCGGTTTCGTGCATGGCGTTGCCGGCGCTAGCGGCAACGCTGGCTGCCTCGTATATGGAGGCCGGGACTTCCGTTGTGCTGGCTTCGAGTTCTGCGAGGGCTCCGTCGATGTCGTAGGCTATGCTGCCAAGCTCGGTTTCGCTATCGACAAGAGCTGCTTCAATCACGGCCGATGCCTGGTCGAACGCCGT
This sequence comes from uncultured Coriobacteriaceae bacterium, assembly GCA_902779135.1. Classification (GTDB taxonomy): domain Bacteria; phylum Actinomycetota; class Coriobacteriia; order Coriobacteriales; family Eggerthellaceae; genus UBA9715. The sequence goes on from CACZAR010000001.1 coordinate 7,059, forward strand.
CGCAGCGCTCTGTGCGCCTGCTTCTGCACTCGCGATTGCGTTTCGCGCCGTCTCGCCCGAGGCTCTGACGCCGTTCATCGTCGAGCCCGCAGTCGCCACCACGTTCGAAACCGTGCCCGACAGGCTCGAGAGCGATCGAAGTTCGTAAGCCCCGTTCCTCAAATCACGTGCGGCATCGTCGAGATGTCCGGCCATCTTGTTGAGGTAAGTTCCCACCTCGGGTCTGCTGATGTACTCAGACAGATCGGCGGCCAATGCCAGAGCGGTTTCGTCGACGCGTTCGGTGAACGTACGCCTAATGCCTTCTTGAATCGAATCAGCGCCCTTTTGCGTGATGATGGGGGCAATGGGGTTCTCCTTCTCGTTCGTGTAGTACACGACATCGGGGTATTTGGCGCCGTCGGTCAGGTACGTCATCATGTTTTGGCTGAAGTCCTCTGGGATGACGATGGCTGCGTAGTAGGAGCTGTCGGTTACGCCGTCCACAGCCTGCTGTTCGTCGACGAACACCCAGTTGAAACTATCATTGCTGCGCAGCTGGGCAACTATCGTGTCGCCCACGTTCACGCGCACCGGGATGAGCTCGCTCTTGTAACCCGCGTCTTCGTTTGCAACGGCCACCTTGAGATTGCCTGTGTTGCTATAAGGGTCCCAGCAACCGGCGATGTTGAACCAAGCATAAAGCGAAGGGGTGATGACGAGCAGCATGATGACCACGACGCCGATGACGCTCTGGAAACCGAGCCGCATATCGGTGAAGAAGATGTCACGTGCAGCGCCGCCATATCGCTTTGGCGGTTCAGTGGGGTCAGGCTCGTTTGCAGGTGATCCGTTGGGGGCTTCGGACGACACGAGCGAGGAAGGCAACGGTGGGGCGACCGAGAACAGATCGTTGATCGTCTGGTTCTTGAAGTGCTCGATTGCCTGTGCGCGCCCGTCCTCGGCTGCTCGGCGCTTGTCGTCGACCGCGTCGATGAGCGTGTTGTATTCAGGTGCTTCTGCAACCTGTCTGTCTCCAAGAAGTCTCGCCTCGTCGAGTACGACGCGGTGCAGGTACTCCATGACGATGAGGGCGATTTGCACGCACAGAATCAAGATGAGCGCGACGATCAGCGCCATGAGCTTCGCGTCGGTTGAAACATTTGGTCCCAGGATCAGGTTGAACGGCAGCATTATGACGAGCAGGGCGAAGGGGATTGCAAACACGGCGACGCTGCCAGCTTTGCGCAGTCTGGGATAGCGCCGGTTGAAGGACAGCGCACGTCGCTCGATGCTGTCGCGGTAGGCATCGTGCGATGCGAGCACGCGCATCATCCCGCGCACGCGTTCGGTATCGACGCCTTGGCCGTGCAACTCACCTGCAAAGAACCCCGTTTTCTTAAGCTCTTCGTCGAACATCAACAGCACGTTCATCATGTAGGGGCGTATCACCAAGCCGATGAGGAGCGCGAGGGGGACGATGAGCGCTACGGCAATCAAGTCGATGGCGTAGGCGATTCCCTGCATGCCGCAGAGAGCTTCGCGCATCGCATTGATTCCGTACGTGAACGGCAGGAAGGGGTGGACCGCCCTGAAGAACGCAGGCATCATTTCAATGGGATACATGCCCGAAGAACCAGGAACTTGCATGATGAGCAGCAAGATGCACAGCGTCCTGCCGATATTGCGGAATGTGAGGGCGAGCGCATAGAGCAGGTTCATGAACGCAAACGAGCACACCGCGCCCGACGCCATGAACGCGACGGGGTGGGCGCAGTCGATGCCGAGTGCAATGTCGACGCCGCAAATGACTTGCGATTGCACGAGGGCAAGCAATATGAGCAGGAGCCAACGGCCGAAATAGCGCTGCGTCGGTGTGGCGCTTTCGAATCCGGTTCGGTCGACCTCCAGCTTGATGAGAGATATCAAGATGAAGCATCCGATCCACAATGCGAGGCACGTGTAGAACGGCGCCACGGCTGTTCCGTAATTCGAGACAGGGTAGATCTCCTCGGTGACCAGGTTGACGGGTGATGATATGAATTGGCCGAGATTGTCGGGGTCGACATCGAGAAGCTCGGCAATCTGGTCGACCTTTAAGGCGCTGCCCATGGCGTTCAGATCGGTCGAGGTCGATTTGAGGTGGGCGCTCACGTTGGAAAGCAGCGCCTTCGCCTGCTCGATTGCGCTGATAGCGTCGACGAGGGCGGCATCGGTTTGGGCGAGGACTTCCTGGAGCTCGACGATCTGCGGCTCGAACTGGCCAACAGCGCTCGAAAGTCCCGAGAGGGAGATTCCCAAGTCGTAGGTACCGTTCGATAAAGCCGGCAAGACTTCGCGCGAGAATGTGTCGTTCGCGGCATTTGTCTTGTCGACGATGTTTTGCACGTTGGCGTTCATATTCTGAGTCGAGGCATCGGCGAGCGCCACTGCGCTTTCCAAGTGATCCGAGGCACTCTGGAGCTTTTGCAACGCGATCTGGAGCTGTTCGGTAACTTCGTTCGGGCCGTGAGCGTCGATCTCGGCGGACATGAGCTCTATTGATTTGTCCAGGTCGGCACTCACGCGAGCCACGTCGCTTTCGGTTGCGCTCATATCCGCGCTGATGCGCAGCGACAGGTTGGCAAGCGCCAAATTCGTCTGCGAAAGCGACTTGGAGAACACCGAATCGAACGCTATGGTCTCTGCGCGCAGGTTGTTCAAAGTGGCGCTGCTGTCCGCAAGCGATGTGCGTAACGCTGGTAGCTGCTGCGCGGCTGCCGAAAGAGACGCTTGCGACCCTGCGACGGACTCTCTCCAACCGATGATGGCGCTGATGGTGCTATCGAGCGATTGGGTCACGTTGGCGATTTGAGCCTGGGTGTCCTTGACTTCGCCCGCGAGCGTACCGCGTGTCTGGCTCGCCTGCTCTTCTACCTTGTCGGCGCCTTCTTGCACCTTCTTGAGAACGGCCTCGTTGACGGTCGAAGCAAATTGTTGGTTGACCTGCGTTACCAACGTCTGCGCGGCCGAATCGGATACTTTGACAGCGACGGCGTTTTGCTTCTCGTTGGGGTAGAAGTAGATGACAGGCTGTTCGTCAGATCCATCGAAGATGCCGACAACGTTCTTGCTGAGGTCTTTCGGCATCACGAGCGCCGCATAGCATTCGAATCTGCGTGTGGCCTCGAGGGCCTCTTCTTCGGTATCGTAGAAATGCCAGTCGATGTTGTGGTTGTCGTGAAGCTCGTCGGCGACTTGATTGCCGAGATTAATCTCGCCGGTCAAGTCACTCGTTGCCCCTTCGTCTTCGTTGACGACGGCGATAGGCACATTGCCCGTGTTGGAATATGGGTCCCAGTTTGCGACGATGCAATACCAGGCGTAGAGGCCCGGCAGTACGAGCAGCGCGATGACGACCAGCAGCGCTGCAGGGTTTCGCCCGAGAGCTTTCAAGTCGCGCAAGAATATTTCGAAAGACGTCCTCATGCGCTGTTCTCGGATTTCATGGATTTGCGCAGCTCCCAGAAAGCAACAGCGCTCGATGCGGCGACGTTGAGCGAATCGACGCCATGCTCCATGGGAATGCGCACTGTGTAGTCGCAGCGCGAGATTGTCGACTCAGCGAGGCCGTCGCCTTCGGTTCCGAACACGAGTGCGAGGCGGTCGCATGATTTGAGACGCGCGTCGTCAAGAGCGATCGAGTCGTCCGATAGCGCCATGGCCGCCGTTGTGAACCCCAACTCGTGAAGCAGGGGCACGCCATCACGAGCCCAATTGTGAGGGTCGGAGCCGATACGCGTCCACGGCACCTGGAATACGGTGCCCATCGACACGCGCACGGCGCGTCGGTACAGCGGGTCATAACAAGCAGGGGAGACGAGCACCGCGTCGGCACCAAGTGCGGCAGCCGAACGGAAGATGGCTCCGACGTTGGTATGGTTGCGTATATCTTCGAGGACGGCAATGAGGCGCGCGTTGCGCACCACGTCGGCGACAGGTCGCTCGAGGGGCCTGCGGAATGCAGCGAGGGCGCCTCGTGTGAGCTGGAAGCCCGTTAGCTGCTCAAGCTGATCCTCGGGCGCCACAAACAACGAAACCGATTTGTTTGCCAGCAACATTCGTTTCAAAATGTTGGCTGCTTCCAGCGATGGCAGGTACTTCTCGGCGGTCAAAAGCGAAAGCGGTTCCATTCCAGCGTCAAGAGCCCGTCCGATCACCTCTATGGACTCTGCGATGAAAACAGCCTTTTCGGGTTCGATTCTGCTTCGCAGCTGCACGTCGGTGAGCCTCACGTAGGGGTCGAGGCGTGGGTCGTCCAATGTTGTTGTGCGCAGCAGTTCGGTCATGGTGAAAGTATAAGATGAAAAGCACTAACAGACGTGGTATTTGACATGACTGTTCCCTATTGGCGAGCTTGCAATTCGTTATACTCTCGTTTAGTTATTTTCGTTTCGTTGCATACCAAGAGAAAGCGGAGCAGTTCGTCACATGGTCTTTTCGAGCCTCGTATTCCTGTTCCTGTTCCTGGCCATCCATCTATTTGTCTACCACATGGTCGATGAGCGATACCGCAACGTGGTGTTGCTCGTTTCCTCGCTCATCTTCTACTCGTGGGGTGGTCCGCGCTACCTCGTGCTGCTCATGGGCAACACGCTTGCCAGCTGGGGGTTCGCCCTGCTCATCGAGCGGTCCGACTCGCCGGGCAAGCGAAAGCTTTGGCTTGTTGCAGAGTGTGTTGTGTTGTTGGGCGTGCTCGGCATCTTCAAATACTTGGGATTCTTCTGCGCCAACTTCCAAGCGATATTCGGTGTGCCCGAGTTGATTCCCGAAATCGTGCTGCCCATCGGCATCTCGTTCTACACGTTCCAGCTCATTTCGTACGTGGTCGATGTCTACCGTGGGGAAATTGATGCGCAACCCAGTTATTGGAAGCTGCTGCTCTATTCGTCGCTCTTTCATCAGTGCATCGCTGGCCCTATCGTGCGCTACCAGACGGTTGCCGAACAGATTGACGAACGCCGTCCGACTAAGAACGACATTTACTACGGTGTGCGACGCTTCAGCATCGGTTTAGCGAAAAAGGCCGTGCTGGCAAACTCGTGTGCTGCGGTTGCCGATACGCTGTTGCCCATTGGCGACGCCAGCTTGGCTACTCAAACGACGACCGGTTACTGGCTGGGTATGCTGTTCTTCGGCTTGCAGATCTACCTGGACTTCTCGGCGTATTCCGACATGGCCATCGGTATGGGCCGCATGGTGGGCTTCCGCTATCTCGAGAACTTCAACTACCCTTATCAGGCCGTATCGATTCAAGACTTTTGGCGGCGCTGGCACATCTCGCTGTCGAGTTTCTTCCGCGACTACGTTTACATTCCACTTGGCGGGAGCCGCTGCTCGAAAGCCAAGTACGTGCGCAACATCTTCATCGTATGGTTCCTGACGGGCATGTGGCATGGCGCCAGCTGGAACTACATCCTGTGGGGTTTGTACTTTGCAGTCTTCCTGCTGCTCGAGAAGTTTGTGATTCGGGGTCGCATGCCGCGAATCGCTGGACACGTCTACGCACTTGTAGTCGTGTACTTCGGCTGGGTGCTGTTCAAGTTCGAGAACTTCGCCGAATTGGGCATGGTGCTTGCTGGCATGTTTGGACTCGCCGGTGGCGGATTCACCGGACTCGAAGTACATACGCTGTTCATGCAGAACATCTTCTTGATGCTGTTCTGCTTCATCGCATGCACCGAGTTGGGCAAACGATTGCACAAGGCGCTGTTTGATGCCGCCCAGAGGAATGATGTCGCCTTGACGATTTACGGCATCACCGAAGCCATCACGCCTGTAATTCTTCTCATCATCGCCGTGGCGGCGCTTGCCGGCGCGAGCTACAACCCGTTCATTTACTTCCAGTTCTAACGGGGGAAGCGATGCCGACCAAGCGAACACCAACGCGAAGAACAGCTGAAAGGAACGACCAACTGCGTCGACGGTCGAGTGCTGCAAGCCCGGCAGAAAACCCGCAAGGGGCTCAGCGCAACCAAGCGTCGCGAGAGTCGGTAGCGGACGGTCGGCAAGCCGTTTCGCCGCGCCGCGCGCGTGGCGATGTGGCGAAATCGGCAGAACAGCGTGCACGACAGCAGAAGCTCAGGAGCTGGCGACGCTTCGGCGTACTCGGGGCGATGGCCGTCATGGGCTTGGGTTGCATCATCGGATTGCTGTTCTTCTTGCGCCCAACCGTTTCGGAATTCGAGAACCGTACGCTCACGACCTATCCGGACTTCACAATCGGAAACTTTCTTGATGGTACATACACTTCGCAGGTTTCGCTGTGGTACGCCGACACCTATCCTATCCGCGAACCGCTTGTGCGCATGAATTTCAAGACCAAGAGCCTCTACGGCATTCAGCCCGAAACCCAGCTCATCGGCGGGAATCGCACAAGTGACGAACTGCCGCCCGAAGGAGAGCGCACGACCGAACCAAAACGCGAGCATTCGCACGATGTCGACGAACCCGATGTCCGCATCCGCGCTGAGGAAATCGAAGACCAGATCGTGAACGGCCTCTATGTCGACGCAGCTGCGGGTTCGGCTTACACGCTCTACTATTTCGACCAAGGCGCAACCGAGGCTTACGCTGATGTGATAAACGATGCAGCCAGCCAGCTTAAGGGCAAAGCCGAGGTCTATTCGGTGCTGCTTCCGACGAATGCCGGGATTCTGCTCGACGATGATACGCTTGCCAAGTTGGGCGTTCCGAACCAGAAGCAGGCCATCGATTACTTCTACAGCCTCATGAACGACGATGTTTACACGGTCGATGCGTTCGATGTGCTGTACGACCATCGCGACGAATACCTCTACTTCCACTCCGATCATCACTGGACCCAGCTCGCTGCTTACTACGCATACACGGCGTTCTGCAATACGAAGGGCATCGAGCCTGCATCTTACGACAAGTGGGAAGAGCTCGTCTTCGAGCCCTATACGGGTGAGTACGCTTCGTTCGTCGACATCGAGCTTGCGCCTGATTATGTGGCGGCGCGCATTCCGCAAGGCACGAACGACATGGAATATTGGGTCAATGATGCAGACGATAGCACGCTCATGGAAGGGAACGTCATTAGCGATTTGCGCGACGCTGACGAAGATGCCAACAAGTACAACTGCTTCGTGTGCGGAAACCGTCCGTTCTCCCACATCCACAACCCAGCGGTCACGGACGGATCGTCGTGCCTTGTGGTGAAGGATTCGTTCGGCAATCCGTTCGTGTCGGTGATGGTCGATAGCTACGAGGACATCTACACGATCGACTTCCGCTTCACGACCAAGAAGCTTGTCGACCTCGTTGACGAATACGGCATTCAAGACGTCATCTTCGAGAACGTTCTCATGTTCGCGGGAACATATGATGCTTCCGAGCTTTTGTCTGACATTGTGTACTCCGACGAATCGGCGGGAGGAGGGGAATAATGCCTCAGCCTAGAGAACGAACGACAGAGCGCAGGCCTCGCGCCAGGGATGCTGAACGCGCGTCTGAGCGCAGGTCGCGCACGCGGCTCGCCGACGCGAGAGAGGGGCAGGTGCCTGAACGCAGGCGGCGAGTTGCCAGCGCGGAAGAAGGAACGACGCCTGAACGCAGACAGCGGGCCAATAGCGCGGGAAATCACGACGCGCGAAACAAGATTGCCACGTGGCGCCGTTGGGGCGTGCGTGCGGTGATGGCAATCATGGCTCTTGGGTGCGTTATCGGTTTGGCATTCTTCATCCGACCCACAACGTCTGATTTCGAAAAGCGCGAGCTGACCGCCTTCCCGACCCCGAGCGTCGCTTCGTTCCTTGACGGAACGTTCTTCTCGGATCTTTCGCTTTGGTACGCAGACACCTATCCGTTGCGCGAGCCGCTCGTCAAGGCCGACCACGCGCTCGAGAACCTCTATGGCATTCAGCCTGAAACGCAGTTCGTTGGTGGCAACGTCCAGGCTGACGAGCTGCCTGTCGAAGGTGGCACGGTGACGCCTGCAACGGTCGAGCGCGAAGAGGTCGCTCCTCCCGAGGCCCAGGCGGTGCAAGAAGACGTGCAGGCCAACATTATGAACGGCCTCTACGTCGAAGGTGGCACGGCTTGCAGTGTTTATTACTTCTACGAGCCTGCGGTGACGACGTATTGCGCGGCTGTGAACAAGTGCGCCGAAGAGCTTGACGGCGTGGCAGACGTTTACTCGGTTCTCATTCCCAACAACTCTGGTGCGACACTCGACGAGTCGGTGCTCGACTCGCTTGGCGGCAGCAACCAGAAGCAGGCGCTTGATTATTTCCACAGCCTGATGGATCCACGTGTCAAGGTTGTCGAAACCTACGATGCGTTGCGTGCTCACCGCGACGAGTACATCTTCTTCCGCACTGACCATCACTGGACACAACTTGGTGCTTATTACGCATACGTTGAGTTCTGCAAGGTCAAGGGAATAGAGCCTTTCAAGTTGTCCGATCGCGAGGAGGTCGCATACGACTCGTTCCTCGGCTCGTTCTATGCAGAGTTGCAGTTGCCCGCGATGGCAGACAACCCCGACACGATGTATGCGTACATCCCGAACGGAACGAACGATTTGACATACTGGACTGCTGATGGCGAGGAGTTTGAGGGCAGCGTGATCGCCGACGCGAGCGCTTACGATGACAACGCCAAATACATGGCGTTCATCATGGGCGACCAAGAGCGTCAGATTATCGAGAATCCAAAGGTGACCGATGGGTCGTCGTGCCTGGTGATAAAGGACTCGTACGGATGCGCTTTCGTGCCGAACCTCGTGGACAACTACCAGACGATTCATGTGCTCGATTTCCGCAAGACATGGCGCAACATTCCCGAATACGTTCGCGAGAACAACATCCAAGACGTCATCTTCATGAACAACATGACCATCGCCGGAACCGATACCGCAGCTGACGCACTTTATTCGATCATGTAGCTGTTGCAAAGGCGCCGTCCACCCTGCGAACTTTGTGAACCTTGTTGCGTCTGCATAATTCAACCAGGTACAGATATGCACGGTGCATAATTCAACCAGGTACTAATATGCATTGCAGCGAATTAGAAGTGAGGAGCAGATGACGGCCTCAAAGCACCCTGCCTTCGACGCGTTCGTCGAAACCATAGCCACGTTACGTAGTCCCGACGGCTGTCCGTGGAACCGCGCGCAGACGCATGAGTCACTCGAGGAATATTTGATAGAAGAGGCTTACGAGGCGGCGGATGCCATCGAGTCTGGCGACCCTGACCACATTCGTGAAGAGCTTGGCGATGTGCTGCTGCAAGTTGTTCTGCAAAGTCAGGTGGCAGCTGATGCGGGTAATTTCACGATCGACGATGTTTGTGAGACGATCGATAAGAAGATGATTCGGCGCCATCCGCATGTGTTTGGTGACGCGAACGCGCAGAACGCCAACGAGGTCGCTGACTTATGGGAACAGGTAAAGCTTTCTGAAAAGGGCAAGCAAGCAGGAACGGAAGAAGTTTCATATCTGCTCGATGATGTGCCCTCTCATTTCCCCGCCCTTTTGCAAGCGCAGAAGATTTCGCGTCGCGCTGTTGCGGTGGGCTTCGAGTGGGATACGATCGACGACGTGTGGGACAAGGTTGCCGAGGAGCGCGCTGAACTCGAGGCTGCTTATGCAGAAGCGCCCAAAACGCCCGATGGCAAGGTGCTACCGAAAGACCCTGGCGCATACGAGACGGCACCTGCCCAAGTCGACCCGCGCATTGCTGCCGTCGAGATGGAGTTCGGCGATATGCTGTTCGCAATTGTGAACGTTGCGCGGAAGATGGGCATCGACGCCGAAAGCGCCTTGCGCGCCTCGAATAACAAGTTCCGCCACCGCTTCGCTGCAGTAGAGGACCAAGCCCGCGCGATGGGCCGAACCGTCGAGGACCTTTCCCTTGACGAAATGGAAGAATGCTGGCAACGTGCTAAACAGTGCGAATAGATGAGTCGTTGGGACGGTCCCAACGACTCATTACGCTCGAAGGAGACGATGAGCAATGTCCGATCACGCCAAGTCGAACACCCGCGTAGGATCGCCCAATACGACGATTCGCGTGACACCGACGGGCGTTGTGCCCGGCGCCCCCTGGTCTTTGGCGCCGCTCGTGCCGAACTCGGTGACATCCGAGCGCAGTGAGCAAGAGCTTGAAATCGATCTCGAAAAGCTCGAGCAATACCAAGAATTCTCTGCAGGAATCAACCAGGTGCTGCAGAAATACGAAGCCGCCATGCGCGAGATGACCGTCCGCTTCGAGATCCTCGACAAGGACCTGTCACTCAAGCGCAACCGCAACCCGATTCACCATATCGAATCGCGCATCAAGTCGCCTGCGAGCATCTACGACAAGCTCATCCGCTACGGCAAGACCCCCACGCTCAAGAACCTCGAGGAACATCTGATGGACGTGGCAGGCGTGCGCGTCATCTGCTCGTATGTCAACGACGTGAAAAGCCTGATGGGCCTTTTGCGCCGTCAGGACGACCTCGAAATCGTGCGTGTCAAGAACTACATCGAGAACCCGAAGCCCAACGGCTACCGCAGCCTCCATGCTATCGTGCGCATTCCGGTGTTCTTCATGGACAGCAAGCAGATGATTCCTGTTGAAGTGCAGATTCGCACAATCGCCATGGACTATTGGGCAAGTCTCGAGCACGACTTAAGGTACAAGTCAGTGACCGACATCAGCAGCGACGAGTTCGCGGCCGAACTGCTCGCATGCAGCAAGACGCTTGAAGAACTCGAAGGCCGCATGCAATCGCTTGCGAACATCCTCGATTCGAAGCCCAAGAAGGACAAAAAGGACGGCAAGAAAGCCAAGAAGCGCAGCTAACACGCAAAACAGCAAGCTTTTTCGTGCGTTTCCCAGCCTTCGTCCCTCGGGCTCATCCGAAAAAAATACCCGTTTACGTCGACAAGCAGTTGCGCAGCGGTGTAGTATTCAACTGTCGTCCCCATGCGGGGCGAGAGGGAGAAACCTACCAGGAAGGGAAGCAAATGAAGAAAACCAGCAAACTTATCGTGCTTGCTGCAGTGGGCATCATGATTGCCGCACTGGGCATCTTCGGGTGCTCGTCGGGCAGCTCGTCTGCCAGCGCAAGCGCATCCGCTAGCGGTTCGTCCGCCAGCGCGTCGGCCGCTTCGGCCTCGGCGTCTGCCAGCAGCGCTGCTGCAGCCACCGAGATCAAGCTCCTCACCGATGGCAAGCTCGTCATCGGCACCTCTCCGGACTACCCGCCGTTCGAGAACCTCGAGAACGGTGAGTTCGTCGGCCTCGACATGGAAATCGCCAAGGCCATTGGCGAGAAGCTCGGCCTCGAGGTTGAATTCAAGTCCCTGCAGTTCGACGCCATCATCCCGGCTGTTGCTGCTGGTGGCCAGGTCGACATGGGCATCTCGGGCTTCACGGTCGACCCCGACCGCGCCAAGGAGATTGACTTCTCCTCCACGTACTACATCGACGACCAGGCAATCGCAGCTATGAAGGGCGGCGCAATCACCGCTGAGAACGCTGACGAGGCTCTGGCCAAGGCCACCATCGCCGTTCAGAGCGGCACGTCTGGCGAGGCTTACATTCAGGAGAACTTCCCTGAGGCCACCGTCCAGCCGTACGGCAACTCGACCGACGCCTTCGCCGCCATGCAGGCTGGCCAGGCTGATGCCGTGTGCACCAACGCCGCCGTCGTGCAGAAGATGCTCGCCGATGCTTATCAGGACGCTCAGATCGTTAAGTCCATCGCAACCGGCGAAGAGTATGCGATCGTTATCAGCAAGGACAACCCGGCTCTGACCAAGGCCGTCAACGAAGCCCTCGCCGAGCTTCAGGCCGACGGCACGATCGACCGTCTCGTTCAGCAGTATCTGTCGTAACTCGATCTGCTGACTTCAGCGCACCAAAAGGGGCTGACTCTTTTGGTGCGCTTTTTATTTTTTGTCCCTCGTCTATAATGGTGCTTTCTACACTTAAGACGTTAGGACATACGAATGAGTTCTACTCAATCATCCACATGGCGCTTTGTCGACACGCTTCTCTCCATCATTCTGTTGTCGATGCTGGTCGTCACAACGTTTGCTCCGAGTGCGTATGCACTTGAAACTGCCAAGTGCACAGCGCGGCCGAACACCGACACCGGCAGCACCATCCTAGGTGGCACCGAAACCCGAATTACCTGGGAAGCAGAAGCGGCAGGGGATGAGTCTCTCACCCAAATCACGCTGACCTTGCCTGCGGGCACTGATTACACCCTCGACGACGCTCGCTTGACCGTCTTGTCGGGTGACGATCGCATGACGCGCGAGAACCCTGAAGTCAAATTCACATCGGAAGGCCAGACGGCGGTTGTTGACTTCAAAGAGGCGACGAAGCCCGGGCTGTACTATCGCATCGAGATCTATGGCGTGAAGTTCCCCATCGCAGGTGGCGAAATGCAGATCACGGGTACGTACACGCTCGACAATGGCAAAACGTACGATATCCCGAACATTCCTTCGATCGATGTTCAGGTCACGTCACCCACCCAGCAACTCGCAACCTATCTGGAACAGCAAGATTGGGTGAAAGCGTGGAACTCCAACAAGTTCCTGCGCTTGTTCTTCAATCCGCCCATTTTGGTGTCGAGCTTCCCAATCGTGCTCAAGGGCTTCCTGATGGCGCTCGCCATCGTGTTCGTGGCGTTCCCGCTTGCCATTCCCGTCGGTCTTGCCTTCTCGTTCATGCGCATGTCCAAGATCGGCATCTTGCGCGGCATCGGCGCGCTTTACGTGAACGTTGTCCGTGGCACGCCGGTGTTCCTGCAGATCTACATCGCGTTCTTCGGCCTGCCGCTTGCGGGCATCCAGATTCCACCGTTTATCTTGGGCGTCATCGTGCTGGCGCTCAACTCGGCAGCTTATCAGTGCGAGATCTTCCGCGCGGGCATCCAGTCAATTAGCAAAGGCCAATTCGAAGCTGCGCGTTCTTTGGGCATGAGCGGTGGGCAGACCATGGCATTCGTCATCATCCCGCAGACTATCCGTCGCGTGTTGCCGACGATGACCAGCGAGTTCATCCTCCTTTACAAAGACACCTCTCTGCTGGCAGCTGTTGGTGTCATGGAAATCGTCATGTATGCGAAGACGATTGTCGCGTCCACTGGTTCGATTACGCCTTACATTGTGGCTGCCATCTTCTACTTGGTGCTCACAATTCCGTTGGCCAACTTGGTCGGCCGCTTGGAAGAAAGGCTTTCAGGCGCTGACGGTGGCACATCAAAGAAGGTCAAGAAGCGCGAAGCTCGCGAAGCCCGCAAGGCTGCCCGTGAGGCGAAGAAGGCCGTGAACCCTGGCGTCGTCGCCGAGAAGCTCGAGGAAGCTCCTGCGCATGTTGGCTCCGGCGCCGAAGGCGCCGAGCAAGTCGCCGTTTCCCCCGAGCGCTTTTCGAGCATGTAAACTCGAACAGGTAAGTAATAGAAAAGCGGCCTGGAGGGGACTGTCCCTTCCAGGCCGCTTTAGTTTTCGACCGCCTAGCGTACCGTGTCTTACTCGCTGCGCAGCGCTTCGACCGGGTCCTTGCGGCTGGCGCTCCGCGACGGGATCAAGCCGGCTATGAACGTAAGGAACACGCTGATCGCGACGAGGATCACGGCTGCATCGACAGGCAAGATGGCGATGTTGGGCACATCGAACTGGTTGTAGACGATGATGTTGGCAGGTATGCAGCCGAGCGCTGTCACACCCACACCGAGCAAGCCTGCAATGAGGCCTTCGATAACCGTCTCGGCGTTGAACACGCGGCTGATGTCGCCCTTCGAAGCGCCAATCGAGCGCAGGATGCCAATCTCTTTCTTGCGTTCGAGCACTGAGATGTAGGTGATGACGCCAATCATGATCGACGACACGATTAGCGAAATGGCCACGAATGCAATCAACACGTACGAGATCATGTTCACGATGTCGGTGACCGATTCCATCAGCGTTCCGACCAGGTCGGTGTACGAAATCACCTTGTCTTCGTCGACTTCACGCATATGGGCGTTATAGCCGTCGAGGATCTCGATTACGTGCTCCTTGCTCTCGAAGTCGCGCGGGAAGATGCTGATCTCGGAAGGTTTGTTGAAATCGGCGTAGCCGAGTTTCTTTAGGTTGTTGTCGTACGAATGCTCCTCGACCCGCATCATCGACATCATCAGCTCGGTCAGCTCGTCTTGGTCCATATTGATTTGGAACGCATTGGCGAACGCGTTGGGGTCGACGCCCATGGCGTTGCCGATGTTCGAGAGCACCGAGGTCATCTGGCCTGAGAGCTGTGTCATGTAATTGGTCATGTAGTCTTGGATTGCCGTCGTCAGCTGAGCTTGCAGAACGGGAATCATCTGTGCGGCATAATAGTTAGCCACCCGGTCGGCCATGACCTGCCCAACGCCGTCGGGAGTGGTGCCCAATTGCTGGGCGACTGCCTGGGTCACGGCGCTCTGCAGCTTCTCGGTGTTGACTGCGCCACCGACGGCGGCTACGGCTGCTTGGCCTTCCGGCGTGTTGAAATAGTCGCTCGGGTTGGATCCCGGATGCATGGCCATCCAGGCGCCCATGCCGGCGACGAGGTTGTTCAGCGCGGCTCCGTCATCAGTGAACTCAAGATTGCTCACCACGCTGTTTGCGATAGCGGCCTGACCGGCGGGGCTTGTTAGCTCTTGGAAGAGAGCTGCGATTTCCTGCTGGGAAGGCTGCGGCATGCTGATGTTGGTCATCCCCGATAGGTCCATCGGCGGAACGTTAGACCCCGACATGTCGATGCTGCTGAAATCGAGTGCACTCGAATTGAAGTAGAAGGCGTTCTGCAGCGCGCTCTCGTTGATCGAGAACAGCGAGCTCATATCGAATTCGGACCCTTCTTCCTCGTCCATCTCGTCGAACGTCTTGCCGCTGAACACGTCGCGGTCGCGATCGGCCAGCTGGTCTTTCACGATTTGGGATTCGGAGGCTTTGTCGACGATGCTGCGCGTGAGTTCGGGCGTATAGTAGATGCCCATGGTCAGCGCCAGCGCGTTCGATTCGGGTTTGGGCCGCACGATGCCGACGATCTCGATGTCCTCACCGTTGTTGACGACGTCACGCATGTATTCCTCGTCGCCCGACTTGTCGACCCAGACGTTGTACTCTTCGTCATATTTGTAGAAGTCAGTTGCGTTGACCAGCTTGAACTTCATACCCAAGACATCGTCGTAAACCAAGTCGAGTCGGTCGGTGGGGGCAACGACTTCTTTCTCGTCGGTGAACTGCTTGACCATTTCGTCGAGCTCGGCTTTATCGCGCAGGCCGATGACATATGCCAGAAAATCGCTTATGCGGCCTGTCTGTGAGAGCACCAGCACCAGCTCGTTTTCCCTTTCAGGCCAATGGCCCGCCACGACATCGTACTGGTCTGCCACGACATCGTTTTCCATCATTTCGGAGAACATGTCAGTCGACATCGACATGGATACGAGGCTGTTCGTCGATGCACCGGACCCGATGCCCAGCGACGAGAACGATGTATCGGGGTTGATCTGGCGCACTTTTTCCGAGGTGTCGGCGTCGAAGATCTGCGGGGTGACAGCGTATTCGTAGTAGATGCTGCTGACATATTCGTTGATGCCCGATTCTCCGCTGTCGAGGTATTCCTTGAGCGATGCAAGGTCGTTGTTGCCGAAGCTGGCGAACATGCGGGTCATCATCTGGAATTCACCGATATGGCCTTCTTCGACCTCGGATAACAGGCTCGATGCCGACGCTGAGCTGGCGGACGATGAGGACCCGGATGACGAGGTGCCCGTCAGCTGCACGGGCGCACTTTCGTCATCGCCCCCATCGTCGTTGCCACCCATGCCCACGACCATCGTGGTGAAGTCGAAGCCCGATGACAGAATCTGGAGCGGGTAAACCGAAAGAGTTTCCTCCTCGGTGGTCTTGATGTAGTTGTTCACGCCGTTTGCCAGCGACAGGATGGCTGCGATGCCAATGATGCCGATGGAGCCGGCGATGGCCGTCATGATGGTGCGGCCCTTCTTTGTCATGAGGTTGTTTGCCGAAAGCGACAATGCCGTCAAGAACGACATGCGCGTGCGTCGTGACGGTTTCGCGTTGGCGGCCTCGATTTCCGCAACCGATGGCATGAACGGGTTGGAATCGGACGTGACCCGGCCGTCTGCCAGATTGACCGTGCGTGTTGCGTACTGTTCGGCCAAGTCAGGATTGTGGGTGACCATGATGACCAGGCGGTCGTCGGCGATTTCGGTGAGCAGGTCCATGATCTGGACGCTTGTCTTCGAATCGAGTGCGCCCGTAGGCTCGTCGGCAAGAAGGATCTCGGGGTCGTTGATGAGAGCACGTGCGATGGCGACGCGCTGCATCTGACCGCCTGACATCTGCGCGGGCTTCTTGTCGATATGCTCGGCAAGTCCTACACGTTCAAGCGCCTTAACCGCGCGTTCGTGACGTTCTTCGCGCGACACGCCCGACAACGTCAATGCAAGCTCAACATTTGCGAGCACCGTCTGGTGGGGGATAAGGTTGTAGCTCTGGAACACGAAACCAATGCGGTTGTTGCGGTAGGCGTCCCAGTCGCGGTCCTTGTATTCCTTGGTCGACACGCCGTCGATGATCAGATCGCCCGAGTCGTAATGGTCGAGTCCGCCAATGATGTTCAACAACGTTGTCTTCCCCGAACCCGAAGGCCCCAAGATGGCGACGAACTCGTTATCGCGGAATGAGATGGAAACGTCGTCGAGCGCTTTCTGTGTGAAGCTTCCTGTGGTGTACGACTTGCAAATATTGTTGAGCTGCAGCATAGGAACCTCAAAATTGATTGTGCACAATTGATTGAAACAAGTATCGCATCGTTCGCTGGAGAAAACGCTCACAGCTTGGTAACGTTCATGAGCCTTTCATGCAAGACCACCAAAGAGGGGCCGACCTTGTTGGCGAGGTCTTATGTGGGAGGTCGTCAGTCTCTTGTCGGGCAGATGCGTTATCATAGTCAAACTGCTAAGCACCCAAGGAGGTTGCACAATGCCCATTCGCATACCCGACGCATTGCCGGCAACGGATCAACTGGCAAGCGAAAACATATTCGTTATGACGGAATACCGCGCCATGCATCAGGACATCCGTCCTTTGCGCGTGATTCTGTTGAACCTTATGCCCACGAAGATCGCGACGGAGACGCAAATTCTGCGCAAGCTGTCCAATACGCCGCTCCAAATCGAGATCACGCTGTTGCGCATGGCCAGCCATGACTCGAAGAACGTGTCCGAACAGCACCTTGAGACGTTCTATCGCACATTTGACGAAATTGAGCACGAGCATTTTGACGGAATGATCATCACAGGTGCGCCTGTCGAGCTGCTCGAATTCGAGGACGTCGACTACTGGCCCGAGCTGTGCGACATCATGGAATGGTCGCGCACCCACGTGCACTCGACGCTCCATATCTGCTGGGGTGCGCAGGCGGGCATCTACTACCACTACGGCATCCAGAAGCACGAGCTGCCCAAGAAGATGTCAGGCGTGTTCGAGCATCGCCAGATCAAGCTCACCTCGCCGCTGCTGCGTGGTTTCGACGACCGGTTCTGGGCGCCGCATTCGCGCTACACGTGCGTTTACCCCGAAGACATCGAACGGCATCCGCACCTCGAGCTGGTTGCCGTCTCGGATGAGGCGGGCGTCTATATTGCGAAAAGCACGAACAGTAGGCACTTCTTCGTGTTCGGGCACCCCGAGTACGACCGCGCGACGCTCAATGCCGAATACGAGCGAGATGTTGCGCGCGGGCTCGATATCGCGGTTCCCGCTCATTACTATCCCGAAGATGATCCGTCGCAACCGCCCAGCTCGAATTGGCGCGCACATGCACAGTTGCTCTACACGAACTGGCTGAACTACTACGTCTACCAGACGACACCGTACGACATCGAGCATGCGGGTGAGGAGGAGACGAGCAAGATAGCCGAAGAAGAAGCCCACAAAGCCCAATTGCGCAAGAGGTCGACGCCCGTGCCCGTCCCGAAGCCTGCAGCGCAGTCATCGGAGTTCCTGCGTGCCGAAAACGAAGATGACGATGGTTACGATCCGTATTCCGACCGCCGTGAGGAATCACCGCTCTTCGAGCCCGATCCCTGGAAATAAACGCCGTGGAGGAGCGGTTGTCCGCCACGAGGTGACTTGGAGGAGACACCATGAAGGAAATGCCCGCAAACCATCTTGACCCTCGCGTAAAGAATGTGTGGCGCATCAACGACGCCATCTGGATCGTCCTGATCTTCGCATGCTTGGCTGTGATGCCGGCAATATTGATGGCGTCTCATGCGACTGCGTCAATCGGTCGCACCTTGCTGTTGGCGGTCGGAATCTGCTTTGTCGTGGTGCTCGTCGTTTGGCTTGTGGTGCTGCCTCCAATTCGCTATGCCCGATGGAGCTATCAAGTGTCCGAGGACTATCTGGACATCGCAAAGGGAATTGTATGGCGTAAGCGTTACACCATCCCGTTTATTCGCGTGCAAAATACCGATACGCGCCAAGGGCCTATCCTTCGTGCATTCGGTTTGGCCAGTGTGACGGTTTCGACGGCAGCGCACGGGCACGAGATCCCTGGCTTGCAATTTGATGTCGCCGAGCAGCTGCGCGATCGTGCTGCAGAGTTGGCGCGTCTCGCTCGCGAGGACGTGTAAGACATGGCCAGATGGTTCTGCCCGCACTGCGGGCAAGAAAACGATGGGAATTTCTGCACTGCGTGCGGCACCGTCATGCCTCAACCTCTGAGGCAAACCTCCGAAAGCAACCAAGTGGCTGATTCTCCTCAACCAAGCCCCTTTGTCGTGACATTCGAGACCGGTCGACATTACAAGGTGCATAAGAGCTATGTTTGGCTGGGCCCGATTGTTGCCGTGCTCGCTGTTGCTATTGTCGCCCTAGCGAACAGCATGCCCGGGATCATACAGGGCATCACAGCTTTGAAAGATGCCGATGTGCATGTTCCCGTATTTGCCGCTGTGATAGGCGTCGTCGTTGGCCTTTTGGCTCTCTACGGCATCATTTTGGCCGTCTATGCGCTTGCGTACAAGAACATGTCGTATGTGTTCGATGAGCGCGAGTTCAGCTTCTATTCCGGAATCATCACCAAGCGTCGCACGCACATTCCCTACGCACGCGTGCAGTCGGTCAACCACCGCGCAACGATTATCCAGCGATTGGCCGGCGTGTGCTCGGTGTCGATCGATTCTGCTGGCGGCGCGTCGAACAAGGCGCTGCGCGTTCCGTTCCTGAGGCTCGAGACCGCCGAGCGCTTGCGCGTTGATCTGTTTGTGCGCAAAGCTGCCATTGAGGCGGGCATGGAACATGCAGTTGCCTACGACCCAAACGCCGACACGGCATCCGTTGCCGGAGCTCAACTCGAGGCGATGCGCGTGCAGGAAGGTCGTGCTCAGGCGCCCATAGCACCTGGCGCGCTGATTGCAAGTGCACCAAATGGGCAGGTTGGGCAAGCTGCAACGGCCAGCCCCAACGCGCTCGATACGGTCGGCGGAGTTGTCGGCGACTGGCGCGGGGCCTACGGTGGCTTGGTTGCAGGCCTCGAGCCGGCATCGTTCGAACTGGGCCTTTCGAATCACGAGCTTCTATTGACCAGCATTTCGCACAGCACGCCTCTGGCCATCGCCATCGTCCTCGGTCTCAGCTTCTTGGCCAGTATTGGAAGCATTGCGTTCGTTGGCGACTCGTTCTCGCGCACCATGGTGGCCTTCATGGTTCCCATCGTCTTGGGTACTGTTCTGGTTTCGTGGTTGATCGGTGTTCTCGGCACGGCCATTTCGTTCGGAAATTTCCGTGCGCGTAGGCGCGGGTCGCGCATTGAAGTCGAACGCGGTCTACTCCAGCGCGATTTCAGCGGCATCGATATCGCGCGTGTTCAGTCGGTTGAAATCAGACAGTCGCTCATCCGCAGGATGATCGGCTATTGCGAGATCTCGCTCGGGCGCATCAATGTGGGTAGCGACGAAGCCGGCAAGCAGAACAACTCGAGCTCGACACGGGGTCTCGTCGTTCACCCGTTCGTGAAGATCGATCGTGTTGACGAAATCATTGACGGGTTGGCTCCAGAGCTGAACGATCGGCCGCGCATTGAGGAGCTCGCGAAGCTCCCCGCACCTGCATTCAGGCGCTCCATTCTGCGACGTTGCGTATGGTACAACGTCGGCCTGTACGTGCTCATTGCGCTGGGTATTCTGGTTGTGCTTGTGAACGGTACACCGGGTGGCATTTCAGCAACTGCCGCCAGAGGTTTCTATGGCATGGTCGGCATTATCACCGCAATCTGCGTCGTCTACACGATCGGGCGAGCTGTGGGTGCCGTATTCTGGGCGCGTGGGTCCGGCTATACGTGGAATCGCAGTTACCTGATGCTTTTCAACGACGGTTTGTCGGTCGAGCGCGTGATCATCCCGCGCCAGAAAATTCAGTCAGGCTCGACGCGCAGCAATCCGTTCCAGCGCCGTCTTTCCCTCACGGGCATCGCGGCAATGACCGCCGCCGGCACGCGTTCCACATCTGTAAAGCTCATTGACGTTCCCGACGAGGTCGGCGACGCTTATCTTGAATGGCTCAAGCCCCGCCACTAGCCAACAAGGACAGCTCCTTTTTGGCCGGCCCCGCTTTCGAGCCTGCTATCGCATTGGCCGCTCCGCGAGCTGATGCGGTACAATTGCTGGTACCACACGACGATTGGAGGCATGACATGGCTCGTTACGTTCGCATTTTCGCATCGCTCGACGGCGCTTCGACCCAATACGCGGTAGCACGCCGCGCACTGTCCATCGCCCATGACAACAATGCTGAAGTCCTGTTCGGCCACGTCATAGATTCCGTTCCGTACGAAGCGAACGGCATCGACTTCAGTGCGTTGTGCGCAGACGGTCTTGCACGCATCGAGGAAGAGCTTGAACCGCTGCTCATGCGTGCCCGCAACGACGAGGAAATCCCGAGCGTTGACGTGCAGGTGCGCGCCGGGCGCATTACCGATACGCTTGACGACGCGCTCATCAAGCCGTTCGACCCCGATCTGGTCATCTGCGGCGTCCGTGGTTTGTCGAACGTCAAGTACGCATTCGTAGGCAGCGTTTCGACTTTCCTCATCCGCAACATGGAATGCGATGTGCTGGTCGTCAAACCCGAGTCGCTCGACAAGTCTGACGAGTACGGCGACTAAAGGAACACCGGGGCGACGGGAGTCGCCCCTTTTTAGCGTAGGCGAAAGGAACAACGATGATTAACGAGCGCATGTACCAGCTGGGAAGCCAGCCGAACATGATTCGCAAACTGTACGCATACGGCCTCGACCGCAAAGCCGAGGTGGGCGAGGAGAACGTCTTCGACTACTCCATCGGTAACCCGTCCATTCCTGCACCGGCCGCTGTGCGAGCGCGCATCGAGGAGCTGCTCGAGGAACCTGCAGAGCAGTTGCATGCCTACACCATGTCTCCCGGTCTCCAGTCGGCACGTCAAGCTGTTGCCGACAACCTTCGCGAGCGCTTCGGCATCGAAGCGACCTTCGACAAGGTGTATCTGACCGCTGGTGCCACGGCGGCGCTCTACATCTCTGTTGCTGCCATTACGCATCCAGGCGACGAGGTCATCGTGAATGCCCCGTACTTTGCCGAATACAAGGTCATGACCGAATCGGCAGGTTGCACGCTCGTCGAGGTGCCCATGCGTTCGAGCGATTTCCAGCTCGATATCGACGCGCTGCGCCAGGCAATTACCAAGAAGACTGCGGCAATGGTCATCAACTCGCCGAACAATCCTGTCGGATGCATCTATACGCAGGAAAACATCGAGGCGTTGGCAGCGCTGCTCATCGAGAAGGAGCAGGAATACGGCCATCCGATTTACCTGATCAGCGACGAGCCGTACCGCGAGATCACCTACGGAGCTGACGTTCCGTTCACGGCCAACTTCTACGATGACACCATCGTGTGCTACTCGTGGGCGAAGAGCTTGTCGCTTCCCGGTGAGCGTATCGGCTATGTGTACGTGAACAACCGCATGCAAGATGCAGACAACGTGTTCGCAGCCGTGTGCGGTGCTGGTCGCGCACTCGGGTTCATCTGCGCGCCTGTCATGTTCCAACGCGTCATCGAAACATGCATCAAGGAGCCCACCAACGTCGACGCCTACGCCGAAAACCGTAAGATCCTCTGCAGCATGCTCGACGAGCTCGGCTACGAGTACATCCCGCCCGATGGCGCGTTCTATCTCTGGGTGAAGGCGCTCGAAGAAGACGATGATGCGTTCAGCGAAGCTGCGAAGGCTCATGACCTGCTGCTCGTGCCTGCATCATGCTTCGGCGGCCATGGTTGGGTGCGTGCGAGCTACTGCATCGGCCCCGAGAGCATCAAGAACTCCCGCAAAGCGTGGGTAGCGCTCAAGAAGGATTACAGCTAGCCGAAAAGGGAAGGCCCTTGTACGGAGTGGCACGGTGCTCCCTGGGAAGGGTGTGCCATTTCAAGCAGGATGGCACACCCTTCCCAGGGAGCACCGTGCCATCCTGCTCGTTGATGCTAATTGCTGTCGGCTTGCGTCATTGCCTCATCGATTCCTGCCACAAAAAAGTCAGGATGTTCGAAGTGGATATCGTGGCCTGATTTGATCTCGTTGGTTTTGCAACGGGGGATGGTTTGCTGGATACGTGCCGCATCATCATCCGTTGTGGCAGCGTAGAGCACACCATCGTTGCCATAGTTCGTAGAAGCTTTCAGGTAGATGACGGGGCATTCGATTTCGCGCAGAAGCGCCTCTTGATCAATGCCGGCCATCCAGCTGCCGTTGTAGAATGCATCGCCGAAACGCGGGTCGTAGTCGTTCATGAAATACATTCCGCGCGTCCAGTTGCGGGGCACCCAAGCATTCACGACGTGTTCGCCAGGATGCTCGGCGCACCAATCAGCCGTCTGTTTGGCCAGCATGTCTTGCAATCCGCCGAACAGGCCGAACAAGTAACTGTGCGATGCGTACCAAGCTGCGTAATCCTTGACATCGTTTTGTTGGAGGAACGAATGCGCCACGGTGTAGCCGTCATACCAAGCAAACGTGCCTGCACCCTCCTGTGCCTCCTCGGGTGTCACGCGGAACAGCGGAGGGTCTTCCAATACACAAGCGATCACATGATCGCTGTCGTGCGCAGCCACGTATGCTGCCATAACGCCGCCCGATGAATGGCCGGACACGAGGTAGTCACCGCCGATGACCTGTCCTGCGAATGCTGTCAGCGCATCGCCGCCGGTCGAGCACGTGTACAGCACTGGGTCGTGTGCCGATTTGCCGTGTCCGAAACAATCAACTGCGAACACATGATATCGTTTCGACAACTCGGGAAGCACGCTCGCGTAGTCTTCCCATTCCATTCCCTGCCCATGCACGAACAGAAGCGCCGGTCCGTTGTCGGGGCCTTCTGCATAGTTGATCGTGGCGCCATCAACCTGCACTTGCTTTTCGCTAAAGCCTGCAGCGAGCGCGCGATCAATTGCGCGCTCATCGCCATGCAGATTGTCGTCACGGTAGATTGCGGTGCCGATGGCGCCTGCAGCGACGAGTACGAGCAAAACCGTGCCGATTACTTTCAGGGGCTTCTTCTTTGTCATGGTCTTCACCCGATAGTCCTTCGAGCGGACAGCATGGCGGCTTCCACATTGGCCATGAAATCTGATTCCTTGCAGAGCGCGAGACCTTGCCCTTCCTCGCCCAGCACTACCAGCTTATCGCCAGGCATGATGTCGAATACATCGCGCGCTTCTTTGGGGATGACGATCTGTCCGCGTTCACCGACTTTCACATTACCGAACAGGTGCTTGCCGCGTGGTGGGGCACCGATTCCCGTGCTATCGCAATCGAAAGAAACGAGAGCGTCGAGCGTTGTCCCAAACGCTTCGGCGATTGAGGCCGCATGCTCGAGGTCGGGCGCAGTCGCGCCCGATTCCCATTTTGC
Organism: uncultured Coriobacteriaceae bacterium; assembly: GCA_902779135.1. Taxonomy (GTDB): domain Bacteria; phylum Actinomycetota; class Coriobacteriia; order Coriobacteriales; family Eggerthellaceae; genus UBA9715. The sequence continues at coordinate 31,044 of CACZAR010000001.1, forward strand.
CACTGTCTGGCGTGACACTCCTGCGGCTTCGGCAAGCTGTTCCTGGGTCATATGCAAGCTCAAGCGCGTTGCCAAGATGTTCTCTGCGATGCCCATGTTCTGCTCCGTTCCAAAATCGCAATCAGCGGTCACGTGCGCGATTATTAATCTTCGACTTCGAAGATCAGGTCGAACTCAACGGTCTTGCCTGAAGGACCTTGCGTTACTGGAAACCAGCCTACATAACGCGCGCCTTCGGCCGCCTTGTTGTCGATTATCTCGCGATGGCTTTCCATGTCGGCGTTTAGCGCATAGTTGTTTTTGTCCAGTTTAACCTGTATGTATTCGTACCGCATGATGTGCTCCTTTCACACTATTCATACTATGAATGAAATGCTATGACGTTGCGAATTGGGACACCACCAACCAAACCTGACAATTTGCAGATCTCCATGTCGCGTTCGGTTGACAGAAATGCTAGGCGAATTGCGCGATGCAATCGCGAAGCAGTGGAGCCAAGGTGGATATTGCGCGAAATATGTCAGGGGAGCAAGTGGGCGAGTTATCCAATTGACGGATGTGAAGAACATTTGACCAGGCAATAATCACGATTGACGCAGCTCACGGGCGAGCCGTATACTTCAACAGTTGCTTTCAAAAGCCCCGTGAAGCAGGGACATGCGAAACGCCAACTGCCGAAGGGTCGTCCAGCCCCGAAGCCCGGCGTGTCGGCGTAGGAAACCGACAACCGCATCTGGCCTGCACTTTTGAAAACACACACGGGACGGGGACAACCGGCCCATCAGGACGCGCGCGGCCGCTTCAACCGCAACCGTCCGCAAGAACTGGAGGAAAGAACAGTGAAGACGTACTACGCAAAGCCCGGCGAGGTCGAGCGCGAGTGGCTTCTGATCGATGGTGAAGATCAGGTGCTCGGTCGCGTGGCGGCCAAGGCTGCGCACATTCTGCGCGGCAAGCACAAGCCCCAGTACACGCCCCATGTCGACACCGGTGACTTCGTGATCATCGTGAACGCCGACAAGATTCGCGTGACGGGGAACAAGGCGAAGGACAAGAAGTACTATCGCCACAGCGGTTTTCCGGGTGGCCTGAAGTCCGAGTCGTTCGAAGAGGCCATGGCCAAGCACCCCGAGCGCGTCATCGAGCATGCTGTCAAGGGCATGCTGCCGAAGAACACGCTGGGTCGTGCTCAGGGCATGAAGCTGAAGGTGTACGCGGGTCCCGATCATCCGCATGCAGCTCAGAAGCCGCGTAAGATCGAATTGTAGGAGGACAATCATGGCTAACGAAGCTTTGTATTACGGCACCGGCCGTCGCAAGAACGCGGTCGCCCGCGTCCGCCTCGTTCCCGGCACGGGCAAGGTCACGGTCAATGGTCGCGAGGCCATAGACTACTTCGGCCGTCAGGCCCTGATCGACGACTTCATGGCGCCGTTCAAGGTCACCGACACCGAGGGCCATTTCGACGTCATCGCACGCCTCAACGGCGGCGGCATCTCGGGTCAGGCTGGCGCTCTGCGCCACGGCATCTCCCGTGCTCTGCTTGAGGCTGGCGACTATCGCCAGGAGCTCAAGAAGGCTGGCTTCCTCACGCGCGACCCGCGTATGGTCGAGCGCAAGAAGTACGGTCTGAAGAAGGCTCGCAAGCGCCCGCAGTTCTCGAAGCGCTAATTCTGGCGAAACATATCGTCACGAAAAAGGACCCGTTTCAAACGGGTCCTTTTTCTTGCTAGTTGAGACAGCCAAAAGGGATAGCCCCTTTTGGCTGTTGCTTTTGGTAGTTATGCCACGAGGAAGAACTTCACAAGGAAGATCAAGGCCAGGATGTAAGTCAGTGCATATTGCTTCGAGCCCTTGCCGCTTGTCAGGTTGATGACCGAGAAGGTGATCAGGCCGATGCCGATGGCGTGGCCGATCGAGCCGGAAATCGGCATGGCGATGAGCATAAGGGCAACGGGCACGGTCTGCTCGAGATCGTCGAAGTCGATGCTCTTGAGGCCGGACAGCATGACCACGCCGACGTAGATGAGGGCCGAAGACGTCGCAGCAGCGGGGATGATGGCTGCGATGGGGGCCAGGAACAAGCACAGCAGGAACATGATGCCGCAAGTGAGGGCAGTCAGGCCTGTGCGGCCGCCAGCCTCGACACCTGAGGCCGACTCGACGAACGTCGTGACGGTCGACGTGCCGGTGCATGCGCCCACGACAGTGCCGATCGAGTCGGAGAGCAGCGCTTCCTTCATATTCGGCATCTTGCCGTTGTCGTCGAGCATACCTGCGCGGGCGGCGGTGCCGACGAGCGTGCCGATTGTGTCGAACATGTCGATCATGCAGAACGTCACGATGAGTGTGATGGCTGTGAACCAGCCCAGCTCGAGGAAGCCTGCGAAATTGAACTTGAACAACGTGAGGTTGACCATATCGCTGAACGCCGGAACCCACGAAGCGGTGGCCAGGCCTGCAAACGGGTCGGTGCCCAGGAACAACGCTTCGCCAGCCCAGTAGATGATCGATGCCACGAGCATGCCGAGGATGACAGCAGCCTTCACGCCACGATGGGTCAGGAAGATGATGACGAACAGGCCGACGAACATCGTGACAACTGTGAGTACCATGCCGGGATATGCCGAAGTCATGGTGCTGGCAGCGCTGCCGGCGGTCAGGGAGCCGAAGAAGTCGCGCATGACATAGAACGGATTGCCTTCGATGTCGAACACGCCAGCGTTCGAGCCGACGCCGATGTTGAGCAGCATCATGCCGATTGCGGGCGCAATGCCCATGCGCACACCATAGGGAATTGCATCGACGATTTTCTCTCGTATGTTACATACCGTGAGTATGACGAACACGACGCCTTCAGCCAACACGATGACGAGCGCGGCCTGGAATGACGCAACGTATGACGCGCCTGTTATCGTGGCAATCTGCGCAACCACCACCGCAAGGAAGCTGTTCAGGCCCATGCCGGGAGCCAAGCAGAATGGCTTGTTCGCGAGGAAGGCCATGCAGATCATGGCGATGCCGGATGCCAGGCATGTTGCCAGGAAGACGGCGTTCCAGAGCTCATCACCGCCGGCACGCCAGCCGGTCAGCAGGTTCGGGTTCAAGGCGATGATGTATGCCATCGTCATGAACGTGGTGAGGCCAGCAATGATTTCGGTCCTTACCGAGGTGCCGTTCTCTTTCAGTTTGAATAGTGATTCCACTTCAATCTCCTCCAGAGTCCCCTTGATACGACAGAACCCATTGTACTTTAATAAGACAGCGACGAACCTTGGGAAGACTCGCAAATGAGAACGGTCTGTTTCAAGTTTTCGCGTAGGCCCCGACGTGGGGTTTTTCCTGTAATATAGGCGCAACCGAGAATCGAAGGGACCGATATGTCTTCAAACGTTTCTGAAATCTACGGCTCGCTCGTATTCAACGAGCACGTTATGGCCGAACGGTTGCCATCCGTCACGTACAAGGCGCTCATGCGCACCATCGAGCGGGGAGAGCCGCTCGACATCGAAGTTGCCAACGTCGTGGCGCATTCGATGAAGGAATGGGCCATCGAGAAGGGCGCGACGCACTACACGCATTGGTTCCAGCCTCTCACCGGCATCACCTCCGAGAAACACGACGGTTTCATCGATCCGATTTCCGACGGTCGTGCGCTCATGCGCTTCAGCGGCAAGGAGCTCATCCAGAGCGAGCCCGATGCGTCGAGCTTCCCCAATGGCGGATTGCGCGCAACGTTCGAGGCGCGCGGCTACACTGCTTGGGATCCGACGAGCTTTGCGTTCATCAAGGACGAAGTGCTCTGCATCCCCACGGCGTTTTGCAGCTACACGGGCGAGGCGCTTGACGAGAAGACGCCGCTGCTGCGCTCGCGCGATGTCATCGAAGAGCAGCTCAACCGCGTGCTCGCATTGTTCGGCGAGCCATGGCGGCATATCGAGGTGACAGTCGGTTGCGAGCAGGAGTACTTCCTGATTTCGGAAGATTCGTACAAGAAGCGCCTCGACCTCATGCTCACGAACCGCACGCTGTTCGGCTATGCGCCGTGCAAGGGCCAGGAGCTCGAGGAGCATTACTTCGGCGCCATCCGTCCGACGGTCAACGAGTACATGAAAGACCTTGACGAGGAGCTGTGGAAGCTTGGCATTCCTGCCAAGACAAAACACAACGAAGTGGCACCTGCCCAGCATGAGCTCGCGCCCATCTATGAGCGCGCGAACCGCGCAATCGACCACAACCTGCTGACCATGGAGAAGATGCGTTTGCTGGCAAATCGCCATGGGCTGGTATGCCTGCAGCATGAGAAGCCGTTCGCAGGGATCAACGGTTCAGGCAAGCACGACAACTGGTCGCTTGCCGCAAATGGCAAGAACCTTCTCGAGCCGGGCGAGAACCCTATCGAGAACCTGCGATTTCTTGTGCTTCTGACCTGCATCATCGAAGCGGTTGATGAATACCAGGAGCTGCTGCGCATGTCGGTCGCATCGGCGGGCAACGATCATCGCCTCGGAGCTCAGGAAGCTCCGCCGGCTATCGTATCGATCTTCCTGGGCGATGAGCTCTCGTCGATTGTCGATGCGCTCGTCAACGACCACGAGTCCGAATATGCAAGTGCGCATAAGGTGGCCATGGATCTTGGGGTGGCGGTGCTGCCCGCATTCCTCAAGGACAACACCGACCGCAACCGTACGTCGCCGTTTGCCTTCACGGGCAACAAGTTCGAGTTCCGCATGCCCGGCTCATCGTGCAATCCCTCCGAAGCGAACACCATTTTGAACACGGCCGTGTCCAAGAGCCTCAAGGGTTTCGCGGATATCATGGAGGCGGCTGAGGATGAAGGCCAGGAGTTCGAGGAAGCGGTCATCGCCTGGATCAAGCAGACTTTGCGCGACCACGAGCGTATCATCTTCGACGGGAACGGCTATTCCGACGAATGGGCTGTAGAAGCCGAGCGCCGTGGTTTGGCCAACCACAAGACGACTGCCGACGCGCTGCCATGCCTGCTCGACCGCAAGAACATCGAGCTCTTTGAGGAATTCGGCGTTTTGAACGAGTCTGAGATTCGCAGCCGCTACGAAGTCAAACTTGAGAAATACAACAAGCTGATCAACATCGAGGCACGTGTCATGAAGCGCATGGTGCGGACGCTTTATCTGCCCGCCATTGCAGACTTTGCTGCCGAGGTCGCCGAAAACGTATGGAAGGTCAAGTCGGTTCTGCCGGAGGCCGACCTGTCTGCACAAGAGCGCATACTTGCAAAGCTGTCCGAAGGCGTGAAAAACATCGATGCCTTGCTCGCCGAGCTCGACGAAACGCATCACACCGTTCGTGCGCTCGAGGATCAGCAGGAATGCGCGAACCGCAACGCCTACGAAGTCGTGCCCTTGATGCAGCGCCTACGTGCTGAGGTCGACAACCTCGAGATTATCGTGAGCGCCAAGCATTGGCCTGTGCCGAACTACAACGAAATCCTGTTCTACGCTTAGTTAACGTTATTGCGTATTTACTGGCCTTTTGTCGCGCTGTTCCCTTCGAGTGATAGAGTAACCATATCTATCACTCGAAGGGAGCTTCAATGGGTGTTTCTGCGGCCCAGTCATATCTGAGCGACATCTTGCACGTGGTATCTCAAGGGCTTCTGATACCGACGATATTGCTACTGCTCGGGTTCATTGCTTATGCGCTGTTCTGTATTGGCAGCGTTGTGTCTGAATATTTCACGGAGCGGAAGAACTTTCAGGTGCAAATGCCCAAGTTCCTTGCCGCGCTCATGGCGGCAGGGCAAGATGAGATTCCCGATGTTATCAAGAAATCAGGCCTGTTGAAGCGTCAAAAAGCTGCACTGCTGACAGTGTACGATTACCGCACGCTTCCGGGCGATGCACTCGTGGCGCTTATCCGCCGTTTGGTCAGCGAAGAGGAAACCCGTTACGATCGCATAGCTGGCCGCAACAACATGGCTGCGCGCGTGTCACCTATGGTTGGCCTCATGGGCACGCTGATTCCACTTGGTCCGGGCATCGAGGCGCTTGGCCGTGCCGATACCTCCGCACTGTCTAGCTCCTTGCTCATCGCGTTTGATACGACGGTCGCCGGCTTGGTTGTTGCAGCGATCTGTTTGATAATCGGCAAGATCCGTACAAACTGGTATGGCAACTACATGTCGGCACTCGATTCTGCCATGGCGACGATGCTGCAGAAGATCGAGGACATGCGCGCTTCCGGCGAAATCACTATTGAAGAGCCGAGCGATTACGCGTTCCTTTACGAAAGCGGCCATACGAAATCCGCTGTAGTAAAAGCTGATACTGATCAAGTTGCGGATTCCGAAAAAGGGCTTGGTGTTGATGCGGTTGACGATGAGCGCGTCGAGCGAGCGGCTCGTGCGGCTTTGCGCGTCGAAAACGCTACGCGCCCAGAGCGCGTCGAGACATCCGAGCAGATCCGCTATTCCGAAGCGTCTGCGGTTGAGGAGGGCTTATCGCGCCAACAACCCGTATTCGAGCTCAAGCAGCCAGTTCGTCTGGGCGAGGTCGTCCCACGAAGAAATGGCGGCTCGTTCGACTTGCCGAGAGATTAGGGGCGTGCCATGTCGAGCTATTACGGTTCGAGCGGGTCATTCCGCCCAGCAAAACAAGTCGAGGAAGTCGATCCCATGTCGTCGTTGGGTAACATCGGCGATATCATGCTCGTGTTTGCGTGCGGTCTCATGGTCGCGCTCGTCGTGGCATGGAACGTCGACTTGGGCAAATTCACCCAGGTGCAGATGGACCAGGAGATTCAGCAAGACGACATCGAGCAGATCACCGAGCAGCTCTACGGCGAAGGCAATGCATTCGTCGAGAAGGGCACGGTTTACCAAGATCCTGTAACGGGCAAGTATTACCTGGTCGAAGACGAATCTTCAAGCTCATCAGCAGGAGGCTCAGGTCAAAACGGCTCGCCGAGCGAAAACGGCTAGCCGGGCGAAAGGGGCACGTTGGCAGCTGAGGTTAAACATCCGTTGTTGTTCAGGGCGATTCGGATCGTCCTGGTGTTCTCGCTCGTATTCTGGAGTTCGCTCGGAGTTGAGTGGGCTCTAGCGTTCGGCGCGGATGATGATACGGTTGGAGCTCAAGCAGACACCCAGCAACCGTCTTCTGCCGAGAATCCAGGAACTGGCGTTGGTACGTCAAGCGAATCAGGCGACGGTTCGAATAACGGAAACGGTTCCGGCAACACGAACGATGTGCCAGGTACCGATACTGGTGGAACGGGCGGCAATACGTCGACGACTCCGACCGAAGATGAGTTGCAGCACGAGCGAGACGTTGCTGCTGCGCAGGCGGTCATCGATGCGATAGTCGAGCTGCGCGGTGCAACAGCCGACGACAGGGCGCGCGTTGACGCCGTGTTGGCGCAGCTGGCCAGTTTGACCCCTGAACAACAAGCGCTTGTTCCCGATGCGGTGAAACAGGAGCTGCAAGACATATCCAATCATGTTGACGAGCTCATCGCCGAACGTGACAACAACGAAGATGAGTTCACCGAGGAAGAGCGCTTTATTGCATCGAAGCACAGCGAGGGCACGCTCGTCGATATCGAAGCATGGTCGCTCGACGAAGACGATCCAGGCTCCGAATATGCGAAGGAGCCTATTCGCAACGTGCGGCAGACGGCCGATGAGCAGGGCTACCAGACGCCGAAGATAAGCACAATCAACGGTATGCTCCAAATCATCGCAGTTCCCAAATGGCAAAGCGATACCGAGCTCGAAAGCGACTGGAAGCCGAAGGCGCTCAAAGCCGATTTCCTCAAATGGTCCGTCGTGGGCAACGAAGGCTATGCCGAAGTGCAGACGGACGGCGGTGTCTTGACTGTCAAGTCGTTGAGCGAGGGGTCGTTCCTGGTCACCTGTACGGTCGACGATGGCAAGAACGAAAAGGGCGAGCAGGTCGGCACCGACTACACCAACTTGATTTACAGCGATTTCTCGGATGAATATCCTGGCAAGAGCTTCACTGTCATGTTCAGCGTCGAGGTGCTCGGGCCGTACATCGATATCGAATTGCTCCAATCAGATGGCACTACATGTGCGGGCCTCGAATCGCTCAGCCTTACGACCGAGCAGCTCAAGTCGTATGCATTCCAGGCGAATGTGCGCGTTTACGATCAAGTCAAAGAAGGCGCGATCGACGAGTTCCGCTGCACGTCGACGTTGGGTTTGAAGGAAGCTTCGGCAGCGAAATATGGCGAGTTGTTCGACGACCTGACATGGCAGGTGCTTGATGCCGACCGTAATCCCGTCGATGAGCGCATCGCGACGATTTCGGACATGGGCGTGTTGGAGTTCAAGGGCGATATCGACAAGGATGGCCCAATCATTGTGCGCGCATCGTCGCCAAACGGCTTCAACCAGAATCCAGCCTCAGCTGAGGTGAGGATTGGCACCTGGGTCGAGGATCCGCAGGGCGAATCGCATCCGCAGGAAACGTTGCGCATCACATCGAATGCTCGTGTTGATGGTGCAGCCAACGAAGAAGATGCTGCTGCTTCGAGCGAGGCGACTGAGCCCAATCCCGAGAATAACAGCCCTGAGGGCGAAGATGCCTCGACGAACGAAGAGCCCAATGTTCCAGGTGATGGCGCAGAAGGCACCGATGCGGAAGGCGCTGAGCAAAACGATTCCGAGAAAGCTCAAGCCATCGACAAGATTTATACCGTGGCCCAGATCGAGGCATTGGGGAAGAACGTTGAGACGTTTACCATGCAAGGTTCTGATGGCCTCATGACGGTCAGGGGCGAAGGCGTCAGCCTCAAGTTGCTTCTTGCAGATGCAGGCATCACCGACCTCACCCAGGTGAAATCCATTGACTTCATCGACTACACCGGAGCGAGCACGTCCGTTACATGGGCCGACATCTCATCAGGGACACAAGAGCCGTTCGTTGCAGTGCGTTCACGCGTGCTAACTGAAAAAGAGGGCTCGAACGAAGGTACTGCAGGCGTCGACGACCCAGGCAATGCTGACGGCTCAGGCGATGCCGAGCTGCTTGACAATACGCGGTTCCGCCTGCTGTTCTACGGTTCGGCTTCGATCGATCCCAACGCGCTCCGATGGATCAAGCATATTCGCGTCAACGTCGCCTCAGACGAAGGCAGCTCGGAAGAAAGCGATTTGGCAGTGCGTGTCGATTACGTGCCAGTGCCTCGCGGTAAGCAGGCTGTGTTGTCGGCCATTCCCAGCCAAGCCATTGGAAGCGCGCGCTTCGGATTCAGCTGGGAGACATCGGCTGATGGCGAAAACTGGACGCCCGTGCCCAACGGGGAAGTGCAGACGCTACGCCTCATGACCGATGATTCGCAAATCGGGCGCTGGTACCGTGTGGTGCTCGAGACTGACATGCTCGATCCTCAAACAGGTGAATCGCTCGAGGCGACATCGAAACCGGTTCAAATCAAAGAGGGCAGTGGGTTCATGGCCATTTTGGCGTACGATCCGCCCGTCGCAGGTCAAACGGCGATTTTCCAATCGAGCGTCGAAGCGTATGTCGATGGCCAGCAGATATCGATTGATCCTGCCCAGCTCAAATACGAGTGGCAAAAGTCAGAAGACGGAGGTGCTTCGTGGCAGCGCATCGACGGTGCGACAGGACCTTCGTTTGCAGTGCCAACTGAGCCGATTGCCGAGCAGAAGCCTGCAGCAAATGCGGGCGATGACAAAAGCGATGCAGGAAGCGACGCTGCGCAGGAGCCTGAGCCGGTCACGCTTATCTATGTGCGCGTCGTTGTGACTACGACCGATACAAGGATTCCCGAACAGGCGCGAATCGCCGAATCGAATGCGCAACCATTGACCGTTCGTGTGGGTGGCGGCGACGATCCGAACTCCGACAACTCGGGTACGAATGACGACGTTGATCAACAAGGAAGCGCGCCGCAACTCCCCATCGACGAGCAGTCTCCTGCTGCGCAAGCGCCCATTCCGCCGACAGCTGGTTCGATTGACGGCATGACTGAGATCACGAACATCCACGTCGACAACACGCCGAGGCCGTCCGTGACCCAAGAGCCCACGTCGAACCCCGTCACCCCTCAGCAAACGCAGCCAGAGCAGGCTCCAGCTCAAGCCTCATCTGCAGTGAACGCTCAGGAAATAAAGCCTGACGAACTGCTGATCAATCCCGAGATCACGGCGCTCGTGCAAGAGCAGGAGGCAGCTATAGACAAGGCGGTCACCAACTCCAGGCCGGGTGCTCGGTGGACTCAGCTTTCCACGGTCGAACCGACGAACGACGACGTGCGCCGCATCCTTGCGGACAATCCGTTCGCCCCATTCGCAATTCCTCTTGGCTTGGGCATCGCGGTTGCTGGTGGCCTCGAGAAACTCCTCGCTTTCCGCCGCGAAATCGACTAGTGTTGAATGCTGTGATGTGAAGGCGCGGTCGCTTTCCGATTTAAGAGCGTTTCTATTATGGTCCGGCCAAAGAACCGGGCGATTCGGGGGCGAAGCCGCTTGCGAGGCACCATCTTTGCATTACGTAGATAAGCCGAGTTGCCGTAGGCGAGCCTCCGAATCGCCCGGTTCTTTGGCCGGATCAATTCCCCTTCCCGCTAGCGCACGTTGGAGTACAATAGCGCAATGACGAAAATCATCACATATGATTCAACGCTTCGCGATGGAGAACAGTCAGAGGGCGTATCGCTGTCTCTCGAAGACAAGCTGCGCATCGCCTGGCGTCTTGACGAATTCGGCATCGACATTATCGAGGGCGGATTTCCTGGATCAAATCCGAAAGACATTGCTTTTTTCCGTGAGCTGCGCGAACATCCGCTCAAGCACGCGCGCATCGCAGCATTCGGGTCGACCTGCAAGAAAGGAGTGCTCGCCGCAGACGATCCTGGTCTGGTTAGTCTGATTGACAGCGGCGCGCCCATCGTGGCCATCGTCGGCAAGACTTGGGATGCGCAGGTTGAACGCGCGCTTCTGACGTCGCTCGACGAGAATCTGCGCATGATCTCGGATTCAATTGCATTCCTCAAAGAGCACGACCTGGAGGTTGTGTTCGATGCCGAGCACTTCTTCGACGGCTATCGGGCCAATCCCGATTATGCACTCGCATGTGTGTGCGCTGCCGCTCAAGCGGGTGCCGACTCAATCGATTTGTGCGATACGAACGGAGGCTCGTTGCCGCACCAAATCGAAGAAGCGATCCTAGCCGTGAAGGCGGCAATCGCAGACGCCCCGAATACGAGGATCGGCATCCATTGCCATAATGATTCGGGGTGCGCAGTCGCCAATACGCTGGCCGCCGTGCGCGCTGGAGCTACCCAGGTCCAAGGTACGATCAACGGCTACGGCGAGCGTGTGGGAAATGCTGATTTGCTCACGGTCATCGCCGATCTTGAGCTAAAACTGGGCTTTGAGTGCGTAGGCACAGATAAACTCAGCCAGCTCACGAGCGTTGCAACGTATGTCGCAGAAATTTGCAACTTCTCGGTTTGGACGCACTCGCCGTATGTAGGGGCCTCGGCATTCGCGCACAAAGGCGGGCTGCATGCAAGTGCAATCGCGCGCTTCCCTGGTGCGTACAATCACATAGATCCTGACATGGTTGGAAATGGGGATCGCATGCTCGTGAGCGAGCTTGCAGGCAAGGCATCGCTTGTGTCGAAGGCCGCTTCGTTGGGCTTCGATTTGGGTGGCGATGACGAAAAAGTGCAGCGTATCCTCGACCAGGTGAAAGAGCGTGAGGCGCGCGGCTATTCCTACGAGGTGGCAGATGGCTCGCTTGCGTTGCTCATCGCGCGCAGCATTGGTGAGTACGAGCCCTATTTCACGCTCGAGAGCTTTCGCGTCATCGTAGACGATCGCGAGGATACAGGTGCTTTGGCGGCCGATGCCCAGTCTGAGGCAACTATCAAGATTCATGTTCCTGGGACGATGAACCAGCCTCATGGACAACATGCGATAGGGAAGGAAGTCATCGAACTCGATCTCCCTGTCGACCGTCGGTTCGTGGCAACGGGAGAAGGTACTGGTCCTGTCGGCGCTTTGGACAACGCATTGCGCATGGCCTTGCGGGAGTTTTATCCGCAAGTCGATGACATGGAGCTTATCGACTTTAAAGTTCGCCTTATCGACGAGAGCACGGGTACTGGCGCTATCACGCGCGTCTTCATCACGACGCGCGACGACACCGGCGTGTGGGGCACGATCGGTGTATCCGAGAATATCATCGAAGCATCGTGGAACGCGCTCGTCGAATCGATCGAGTACGGCTTGATGAGAATAGGAGCATAGGCATGCCTACGAGCGACATTCGAACGCCCGACGTCGAGAACCTGCTCGAAGTGCTGGCGGCTATAGATGACAAGGACACGCTGTTTGCTCTCATGGAGGATATGTTCACCATCCGAGAAATAAGGGAGAGTTCGCAGCGTCTGGCTGTTGCCCGCATGCTCGATGATGGCAAGTCGTATGCCCAGATCGAACAGGCGACTGGTGCCTCTGCCACAACCATCGCGCGCGTTTCCAAATGCTTGAGCTATGGTGCGGGTGGCTACCGTGCTGCGCTCGACGCGCTTTCCGAATAACGAAACATCTGTCACAATAGCGTTTCATAGGCCAAACTAGTTGGCTATTTTATCGAGGGGAAAAACTATGAAGCGTTTGCTGATTGTCGTCGACTATCAGAACGACTTCGTCGACGGGGCGTTGGGTTTCGAAGGTGCCGAGCTGCTCGACGAACGCATCGCGAAGAAAATCGACGAATACCGTGATGCGGCTGACCATATCGCATTCACGTATGACACACATCACAAAGATTATCTCGAAACGCTGGAGGGCGTGAACCTGCCCATCCCACATTGCATCGAGGGTACCGACGGGCACGAGCTGTACGGGCAGGTGGCGACGAAGCTACACGATTCCGACGACGTGTTTTTGAAGCCAACGTTTGGATCGACTGCGTTGTTCGAGCGTCTGATGAAGCGCCAAGCAGTTGCCGAGCGCATCGGTGCTGCGCCATTCGAGAGCATCGAGCTTGTGGGCTTGGTGTCCAACATGTGCGTGCTGTCGAACGCAGTCATCGCGAGGACGGCTTGCCCGAATGTTCCGATTATCGTTGACGCCGCATGCACTGCTGCGCCCGATCCGATCATGAACGAGAAGGCTTTCGACATCATGGAAGGCTTGCAGATCAGGGTAATCAACCGCGATCAAGCTACGCAAGTTGAAGAAGCAGACGAGGCCGAAGAGTCCGGCGAAGTAGAAGAGGCGGAAGCTGACGATCTGGCTCCCGAGGTGGAAGAGTCTGAGGCTGAAGAGCCCGCTTCTGAGGTCGAAACGTCGGAGCTTGCTGAATAGCCGCTACACCTGAAGCGCGAACAACTCCAATATCAGTTGAGCACGTGTACCGATGGGCAATTCGTTGTCGTCGAGGAACTTGCGTGCATCCGCAATCGGCAACTCGAAAACTTCGATGAGTTCATTTCCTTCGCGAGCAGGCGCGCACGTCTTCTCCGCTTCGACGAAAACAACTTGCACGGTCTCGTCGGTTAATCCAGTTGATGAATAGCCTGGTTGAGGCAGTGCGCGCACGGCCGATCCCGGTACGAACGTATAGCCAGTTTCTTCTCGAAGCTCGCGGGCTGCGCTTGTAGCGAAATCCTCTCCTTCATCGATAAGGCCGGCGGGGAATGCGACGCACCAGCTGTTCAACGGGTAGCGGAACTCGCGGATCATCACGAGCGTGTCGCGTGGGGTTTTAGCCACGATGCATACAGCATCGGGCGTAAACGGCTCGTCGGGTGCTTGCAAACCGTCCATGACCGCCCTGCTTACACGTGCGTTCCGCTCGAGCCCTGCACGGAACTCATCGACCGAGCGACGCGTGGCGCAATGGTAGTCGTGCATTGTGCCGTCGGGCATCTCGTATTTGAGAACGTATTTTTTCACCCAGCCGTCTGTCTGCTGTTCGATGTCAACCAGTTTCGGCGTTTCCATGACGCTCTCCAATCGATTCGGCCGTGTTTCTCTCATTATTGCGCAAGAACCGAGCGCTTTTCGCAACAACGCTCAATGCGCTTTTCTCGATAAAAGAAAAGGCACCCGGGGGAGCGGGTGCCTTTCATGCCGGCTTGGAGGAGGGGCGAGCCGGCTTCGGGTAATCGAGAAAGGGATGCCATCTAGTGTGGCGGCGCGGCCCGCAAGGGGATGAACGGGCCGCGCCCGTGTTTGCTAACCTTCGATGGCGATGGTGTGCGGCTCTTCGAGCTTGGGCTGCTCGACCTTCTTCGGAACGGTGATTTGCAGCGTGCCGTTGTCGAACTTGGCCTTGATGTCGGCCTCTTCGATGTCTTCGCCGACATAGAACGAACGGCTGCAACGCCCGGTGAAGCGCTCCTTACGCACGTACGTGCCCTTGTCCTCGTCGGTTTCGGCTTCAGTGTGCGCAGTGACGGTCAGCATGCCTTCCTTCAATTCGGCTGTGACGTTCTCCTTGTCGAAGCCGGGCAGGTCGATGACGATATCGATGCGGTCCTCAAGCTCCTTGATGTCGGTGCGCATCAGGTTCGGGGTCGACTGCTGCACAGGGGCATGTCCGAAGAATGTATCGAATGGGTCGGACAGGAACATATCAAACGGGTCATGGTGTCTACGCGGTACGATCATTGCCATAATTCTCATCTTCCTTTCGTGGCGGGGCCTGGTTGCGAGCCCCGGTTCGTTGGTCTGATAGTGTTATAAGTCGCTGAATTAGCACTGTCAACGCGAGAGTGCTAATCATCACCGTTTGTTGAAATTTACGTTACCTTTCCGTAAGAAACTTGAGTCACTAAGGCTTAGATAATCTTAGATACCAAACGAATGCCAACCAAGAAGGGACAGTCCCTTTTTGGTTATTTATAATGGGCGCGAACGGAAACGCGTGAAAGGATTGCCAATGAAAACCGAATCAGCTTGGAAGAAATACGACGCGAAGGCGCTCGAGGAAGTCGAGAAGTTCGCTGCAGAGTACATCGATTTCATTTCAACGAACAAGACCGAGCGCGAAATCGCCCGCGCTTCAATCGAACTCGCTGAAGAGGCCGGCTACCAAGACTTGTATCAGGCATTCGACGAAGGCCGCGCTCTCAAACCGGGCGACAAGGTCTACGCACAGACGCATGGCAAAGCGGTCATCCTCGTGCATCTAGGTGAAGAGCCGCTCGTGGGTGGGTTCAACATCTTGGGTGCGCACATCGATTCGCCGCGCCTCGACCTCAAGCAGAACCCGCTGTTCGAGCGCAACGAGCTGTTGCATTTCGATACGCATTACTACGGAGGCATCAAGCACTACCAGTGGGTCACGATACCGCTCGCATTGCATGGTGTCGTTGCCAAGAAAGATGGCAGCGTCGTGCCGATTAACGTGGGCGAAGATGAGGGTGACCCCGTGTTCTGCGTGTCTGATCTGCTGATCCACCTCGCCAAAGACCAAATGCAGAAGAAGGCGTCGGAAGCTGTCGCGGGCGAAGATCTCGACGTGCTGGTGGGAGGGCGTCCCCTCGTGATAGATGACGAGATAGCTAAAAAGGACGACGCCGACAAAACAGAAATTGAGAAGCTGGCAGCGAAGGAGCCGGTCAAAGCGTACGCGCTCAAGTTGCTTGCTGAGAAATACGATATCGAGGAAGAGGATTTCCTGTCCGCTGAAATCGAAGTGGTTCCCGCTGGGCGTGCTCGCGACCTCGGCTTCGATCGCTCGATGATTCTGGGCTACGGTCACGACGACTCGTCGTGCGCCTACCCGTCGCTCGTTGCGCAGCTAGCGCTCGACGAAACTCCCAAGCGCACCGCGATCACCGTGCTCGTCGACAAGGAAGAAATCGGCAGCGTTGGTGCCACGGGTATGGCTTCGCAGTTCTTCGAAAACGTTATTGCCGTGTTGATGGAGCTTTCAGGCGAAGGCGGCGACATCAATCTGCGCCGCGCCCTGGCAGCATCGAGCATGCTGTCGAGTGATGTGTCGGCCGGGCTCGATCCCGCTTATGCAAGTGTTTTCGAGCCGAACAATGCGGCCTATATGGGCCATGGCCTCGTGTTCAACAAGTACACGGGCTCCCGCGGAAAGTCGGGCAGCAACGATGCATCGGCCGAGTACGTTGCGCGCATCCGTCGCATCATGGACGATGCCGACGTGTCGTTCCAGACTGCCGAACTTGGCAGGGTTGACGTGGGCGGCGGCGGAACCATCGCTTATCTGCCCGCCAAGTACGAGATGGACGTTATCGACAGCGGCGTTGCCGTGCTCTCGATGCATGCGCCTTGGGAGGTTGTGAGCAAGGCTGACCTGTATGAAGCCTACAAGGGCTATCTGGCGTTCTTGCTCGATGCCGGTCCGAGCACGCGCGTTCCTGCGCTGTAAAATCGAGCGCGCTCGCAAACACTATGTAAATGCCGGGGTTGGCTTTTGGATGTACGCCTCGGTTACAATATTTGCGGTAGGGAATGAATTGACAAGGGGAGTCAAATTATGGAACGAGAACGTTTTGCAAGCCGTCTCGGCTTTCTGCTCATCAGCGCAGGATGCGCGATTGGCTTGGGCAATGTCTGGAGGTTCCCGTACATCACCGGCGAATACGGCGGTGCGGCGTTCGTCGTCATGTACATCATCCTTCTCATTGCTTTCAGTTTGCCCATTCTGGTTATGGAATTTGCCGTAGGCCGTGCAAGTCAGAAATCGGCGGCACGTGCGTACGATGTCCTTGAGCCGAAAGGTTCCAAATGGCATTTTGCCAAATGGCTGAGCTATTGCGGTTGCATCCTGCTCATGATGTTCTACACCGTCGTGGCTGGCTGGATGCTTGCATACGTGTACAAGAGCGCGACAGGCGCGTTCGTCGGCCAGACGGCTGAGGGCGTGGGCAATGTGTTCGGCGCGTTACTCTCGAACCCCGGAGAGCTGATCTTCTGGATGATGGTCGTCATCGTCATCGGCCTTGCGTGCTGCGCGGCTGGTTTGCAGAAGGGCGTCGAGCGCGTCACCAAAGTCATGATGGTCTGCCTGCTTGCAGTGCTTGCTTTGCTGTGCGTTCGCTCGGTTACGCTCGAAGGAGCTGGCGAAGGCTTGGCATTCTATTTGATTCCCGATTTCGGAAAGCTGTTTGCAGGCGCCACGCTCGGTGAGCAACTTGCCAATTTCGGCCAGGCGGCTTATGCGGCCATGGGTCAAGCGTTCTTCACTATGTCGCTCGGCATCGGCTCGATGCTTATCTTCGGTAGCTACATCGGCAAGGACCGCTCGCTTATGGGCGAGTCGATCCGCGTCGGCGCCCTCGACACGTTCGTGGCCCTCATGGCCGGCCTCATCATCTTCCCCGCATGCTTCGCTTTCGGCGTTGAGCCGGGTTCGGGCCCTGGTTTGGTCTTCGTCACATTGCCCAGCGTCTTCGAGCAGATGCCGCTCGGCCAATTGTGGTGCTCGCTGTTCTTCGTGTTCATGAGCTTTGCGGCTCTTTCGACCATCATCGCCGTGTTCGAAGGCATTATTGCGTTTGCCATGGACCAGTGGGGCTGGTCGCGCACTAAGTCCGTTGCCATCAACGGTGTTCTGCTCATCGTGCTGTCGCTTCCGTGCGCGCTCGGCTTCAACGTGTGGGCAGGTTTCCAAATTCCGGGTATTGGCGACATCCAAGGTCTCGAGGACTTCATCCTCTCGAACAACATGCTGCCCATCGGCGCGCTGATCATCTGCTTGTTCTGCACGTCTAAGAAGGGCTGGGGCTGGAAGAACTTCATCGCTGAAGCCGATACGGGCACAGGTGCCAAGTTCCCGCAGTGGACCCGTGTGTACATGAAATACATCGTGCCGGCGCTTATCGTGGTCATTCTGATCATGGGCTGGGTGCCGGTCGTCACGACGTGGATGGGTGGAGCGTAAGCGCGCCCGTGCATACCGTAGCGTCGTAGCGCCCCCGAGATGCAACGATGTCTCGGGGGCGTCGTGTTTGTCAGGGTAAAAACCATGACACACTGGTACCTGGTACCGGTGTGTCACTTTCCAAGGGTTAAAGTTATGCGAATAACTCGCAATTCCGCAGTTCGCAGGCGGTATGAACAAGCGCCGTAATCATTGCGGAACGGTAGGTTCTGGGACCAAATGACCACAGTGGCGCGTATAATGTCAACAACTTGTTTCAAGCTCTAAAGGGGAAGGCGCTCACATGGCTTTTTACTTCGACGAACCGTCTCGAACATTCAACGAGTATCTGCTGGTGCCGGGTTACACGTCAGAGGAGACGATTCCAGCTAATGTCAGCCTCAAGACCCCGCTGGTCAAATATCGCCGCGGTGAGGAGGAGCCTGCCATCAGCCTGAACACGCCCATGGTATCGGCTATCATGCAGGCTGTTTCCGACGACAAGATGGCCATCGCGCTGGCGACTGAGGGCGGTCTGTCGTTTATCTACGGCTCGCAGTCCATTGAGAGTCAAGCGGCTATGATTGCCCGCGTCAAGGACTACAAGGCCGGCTTCGTCGTGTCCGACGCCAACCTGTCACCCGAGATGACGCTTGCTGATGTTGTCGATTTGCTCGAGCGCACTGGTCATTCCACCATGCCTGTCACCGAAGGTGCCAATCCGCACGGCAAGCTGCTGGGCATTGTGACCGATCGCGACTACCGTCTGACTCGCATGGGCCTCGACACCAAGGTTGCCGATGTCATGACTCCGCTCGAGAAGCTGGTCACCGCACCGGCCGACACATCGCTCAAGCTGGCCAACGACATCATCTGGGAACACAAGCTCAACTCGTTGCCGCTTATCGACGATAATGGCAACTTGGCTTACATGGTTTTCCGCAAGGATTACGACCAGCATAAATCCAATCCGCTCGAGATGCTCGACGAGCACAAGCGCTACATGGTGGGCGCAGGCATCAATAGTCGCGACTATGCAGAGCGCGTCCCGGCGCTGGTTGAGGCGGGCGTCGACGTCGTGTGCATCGACAGCTCCGAGGGTTACTCGGTCTGGCAGGCAAAGACCATCGCCTGGATTCGAGAGCATTACGGCGACTCCCTCAAGGTGGGTGCCGGCAACGTCGTCGACGAGGAAGGGTTCCGCTTCCTGGCCGATGCAGGTGCCGACTTCATTAAGATCGGTATCGGCGGTGGTTCGATTTGCATTACGCGCGAGCAGAAGGGTATCGGCCGCGGTCAAGCGACGGCAACCATCGAGGTTGCCAAGGCGCGCAACAAGTACTTCGAGGAAACCGGCGTCTACATCCCGCTGTGCTCCGACGGCGGCATCGTTTACGATCACCACATCACGTTGGCGCTCGCCATGGGTTCTGACTTCGTCATGCTCGGCCGCTACTTTGCTCGCTTCGACGAGGCTCCGAATCTGCGCGTGCAGGTCAACGGGTCCTACATGAAGGAATACTGGGGCGAGGGTTCCAGCCGTGCACGCAACTGGCAGCGCTACGATTTGGGCGGCGACAAGAAGGGCATGACCTTCGAAGAGGGCGTCGACTCCTACGTGCCGTATGCCGGTCCGCTGAAGGACAATGTGGCCGTCACGCTCGCGAAGATCAAGTCGACCATGTGCAACTGCGGTGCGATCACGATTCCCGAACTGCAGGAAAAGGCCAAATTGACGGTTGTCTCGTCCACGAGTATCGTCGAGGGCGGCGCGCATGACGTCATGCTGAAGGACAAGACGCCCTATGTCGGCAGCTCCATCGGGCATTAAGCACAAGCAAGAAACGAAGAAAGGAGCCTCCCCATATGAACTGTCTCCCATTTCTTGGACATGAGAAATGGGAGACTTCTTTATGGATGGAAGAATGCTTTATGACGAGACGACGCGGCGGCGGGCTGCAGCCCTTTTCGAAGAGGGCATGGGCTACAAGGCTGTCGCCAGCCTGCTGGGCATTCCGCGTGAAACCGTGAGAAAATGGCTAGACGTATACAGATCCGTTGGCATCGAGGTCCTGGCCATGATGGGAAAGAAGCACACCACCTACTCGTTCGAGACGAAGCTGGCCGCCGTCAGGGCGGTCGTGGACGAGGGCATGACGAGGCCCGAGGCCATGGCCAAGTTCGGGATAGCCTCGCCAAGCTCCTTCAAGAAATGGCTGAAGGCGTACAGGGAGGAGGGCCCCGAGGCGCTCAAGCCGAAGCCCAAGGGGAGGCCGAGGGGGTCCGGCTCCCCGCCTAAAGAGCTAACGCGCGAGCAGGAGCTAGAACGTCGGATACAGAAGCTCGAAGCGGAGAACGCGTACCTAAAAAAATCGATAGCCCTGAAGGCGGAGAAGCGCTCTCGAACCGCGAGAAAGCCGCGGCCGTGAGCGAGCTTTCGGGGCGATACCCCCTCGCCGACCTGCTGGAATGCGCCGATCTTGCCAGGTCGAGCTACTACTACGCGCTGTCGCACCCGAAGGCCCCGACCAGGCCGGAGCTCTGGGAGGCCGCCGCCGAGATATTCTCGCGCACCGCCAACGGGTGCGGGCACCGCCAGATAGCCATGTGCCTGCGCGCCGAGCAAGGGGCCGTCATCGCCGACAAGACCGTGCTCAAGATGATGCGCGAGATGGGCATCAGATGCGGGATCCGCCGCGAGACCGACTACCACAGGTACAACTCGTACAAGGGCGAGGTCGGCGAGACGTTCGAGAACGTCATCGGCCGGGACTTCGCCGCCGACGGCCCGTGGGAGAAGATGGGCACCGACGTCACCGAGTTCAAGCAGCCCTGGGGCAAGGCCTACTTCGCGCCGGTCTACGACTTCGGGAGCAAGGAGGTCGTCGCCTGGTCGACGTCGCTGCACCCCAACATGGCCCAGCAGCACGAGCTGCTCGACCAGCTGCTTTCCAAGAAGCCGGAGGGTTGTGCCCCAATACTGCATTCCGATATGGGCTGGCAATACCAGCAGGCCGGGTGGTGCAACAGGCTGAAGGAGGCCGGCATCGTTCAGAGCATGTCCAGGAAGGGCAACTGCGTCGACAACGGAGCGACGGAGCAGGTGTTCGGCCACCTGAAGGACGAGTTCTTCCGCAACCAGACATGGCCGAGCTTCGATGCGTTCAAGAGGGACCTCGACGCCTACGTCATCCACTGGAACACGAGGAGGAGGCAGGTTAAACTGAAGGGACTGACCCCGGAGGAGTTCCGGAATCAGTCCCTGAGTGCGGCGTAGGCCGCTTATTAGCCCGTCCAGGAACTGGGGTGCAGTTCAATATGGTCGGGGAGGCTCTTTTTCTTTTGGTGACGCTCCGGTACCTGGCACCAATGTGTCACCGAAGATTGCCGCTTTAGCTTTATACTCTTCCCATGCGTATCATGGCGCTCGACATAGGCGAAAAGCGCGTTGGGGTTGCGGTCAGCGATCCCGATGAGCGCGTTGCTTCGCCTGTATGTGTGATCGCTGCCGACGAAGTTCTTGCAAATGGCCGGTCGTTTCGGATCGTTCTCGAGGATTGGGAGCCTGAACTGCTTTTGTGCGGGTTGCCGATGACGCTTTCTGGCGAGGAGGGCCCCCAGGCAGAACGAGTGCGAGGGTTTGCGGCAACCGTTGCGAAAAATACTGGAATACCGTTAGAATTCGCAGATGAGCGGCTTAGCTCTGCCGAAGCCAAACGTAGTTTGCGTGAAAAGGGCCTGAGCGAAAAAGCCATGCGGGGCAAAGTCGATATGATAGCTGCAAGTATATTCTTACAATCGTGGCTTGACGCGCGTAATGGCATGCGTGAACAGGCCAAAGACGGGTAGGCAAACATGTCCAGAAACAAGATCACCTATTCGCAGCATCCGAATCGGGCCGCACGCTCGGCGCATGCAAAAGGCGATAAGCAATTCCGCACTTACGATACGAGCGCTATCCGCCCGAAGCAGAGCCCCACAGGTGCCATCATCGGTATTGTCGTCCTGGTTGTATTGCTCGTGCTCATCCTGGTCGGGGTGTTCAGCTTTGTTCGTGGCTGCGGAAAGACTCCGCTTGTGCCGCGTGGCACCGAGGTGACAATCACGGTTAGCGAGGGCGAAGGCGCCAAATCAGTGGGGAAGACGCTCGTCGACGAAGGCCTCATCTCCAATTCGGGTGAGTTCGTCGATCGCGTCAACGCATTGGGCGAAGATGGTTCGCTGCATCCGGGCACGTACGTCTTGACTGGTGGCCAGTCGGTTGACGAAATCATTCAAGTTCTGCATACGCCCGTTGCGGCTGACACGTTCACCATACCCGAAGGGTCAACGCTGGCCCAGACGGCTGCCATTGTTGCGGAAGCGACAGGCGGGCGAATAACAGCGGAAGACTTCATCGCAGCGGCGAGCGACGCGTCGGTGTATGCCAGCTCGTACGCGTTCTTGGAGGATGTGGGCAACAATTCGCTTGAGGGCTTCCTGTTCCCGAAGACTTATCCATACAATGGCGAATCGACTGCCGATTCGATTATCAGAGTAATGCTCGATCAGTTCGGCGCTGAAACAGCCGGTCTCGATTGGTCGTATGTCGAGTCACAAGGCCTGTCCCACTACGACGCAATCAAGCTGGCATCGATTGTCGAGAAGGAAGCACATGCCGACCATCGCGCCACCGTTGCATCGGTGTTTTACAATCGCCTGGCTGTTGGCATGCGCTTGCAGTCTGATGCCACGGTTGCCTATGTTGTCGGTCATGATCCGACGGCAGAGGACGTTGCGACCGAAAGTGCTTACAACACTTACTTCATCGACGGGCTCACTCCGACGCCCATTAACTCGCCCGGGATCGAATGCATCCAAGCGGTTTGCTCGCCTGATCAAACCGGCTACTACTACTTCTACTTTGAAGATGATGGCAATGGTGGTCTGAACTACTACTTCACGGAGACCTACGAGGACCATCAAGCCACTTACGAAGGCTAAGGACTTGAATTGACGCGCCGCCCCCAAGGGGCGGCGCGTTTTT
The DNA here is from genome assembly GCA_902779135.1 of uncultured Coriobacteriaceae bacterium. Classification (GTDB taxonomy): domain Bacteria; phylum Actinomycetota; class Coriobacteriia; order Coriobacteriales; family Eggerthellaceae; genus UBA9715. The sequence goes on from CACZAR010000001.1 coordinate 53,955, forward strand.
TTCGCCCGAAGAGTGTAGTTTCCATATTCCATCACCCGCTTTCGTTCCCGTTGTGCTGGGTTACAATTCAAGGTGAATGATCCAGCCGCTGAACGGGAGCAACAATGCACTACATGACAGCAGGCGAAAGCCATGGGCCGCAATTAACAGCAATAGTCGACGGCGTGCCGGCAGGGCTGCGCATCTCGGAAGCAAGCATCAACGCCGATTTGGCGCGGCGTCAATCTGGTTATGGCCGCGGTGGTCGCATGGATATCGAATCCGATACGGCGCGCATCGTGTCGGGTGTACGTTTCGGCCGCACGCTCGGATCGCCAATCGCGCTCGTCGTGGAGAACCGAGATTGGCAAAACTGGGTTGAGGATATGGCTGCATTCGGGGAGGCACCCGTCGGCCTACATCGCGAGACAACGCCGCGTCCAGGTCATGCGGATCTGGTTGGAGCTCTCAAGATCGACTCGGACGACTGTCGCGATGTGCTCGAGCGCGCGAGTGCACGCGAAACCGCAGCGCGCGTGGCTGCGGCTGGCATTGCGCGTGAGTTCCTTGCGGATTTGGGTGTCGAAATCTTCTCGTACGTCACGTCAATTGGCCAAGCTCAATGGATTGAGCGCGATCCCATGATGGAAGCGCCCGACTACAAACCTCTCGAAATCGAGATCTCGGACGTGCGCTGTCCCAACGAAGCTGCATCTGATGCCATGCGTTCCGAAATTGAAAAAGCAATCGAGGCAGGGGAAAGTCTCGGTGGCACGTTCCGCGTCATCGTTCGTGGTCTTGTTCCGGGCGTGGGTGGATATGCATCTCGAAATGAACGATTAACCTCGCGCATCGGCGCTGCGCTTTTCTCGATTCCGGCAATCAAAGGAGTTGAGTTCGGGCTTGGGTTTGAAGCTTCCCATTTGCCTGGCTCGCAAGTTCACGACCAAATTGCGCTCGACCGTGGCAATGGCTTTACGCGAATGAGCAACAATGCCGGGGGGCTCGAAGGTGGAATGACGACGGGCATGCCGTTGATTGTCACGTGCGCCATGAAGCCGATCCCGACGTTGGGCGCTCCTTTGCAGACGATTGATCTGGATACGCTCGAGCCCGCAGCTGCATCCACGGAGCGCTCAGACGTTTGCGCTGTTCCAGCATGTGCGGTTGTGGCCGAGTCGGAGATCGCCTTCGAATTGGCCAATGCCTATCTCGAAAAATTCGGCCACGACAATATGACGGACATTCGTGCTGCTGTCGCTGCCTACAAGCAGCGTTTGAGGACGGCGGCAAAGTAATGTCCGCAATGGCCTTGAAAAGCCGAAAAGGGGCAACCTCTTTCTGGTCGGGTGGTGCTCGATGACCGAGGTGTTCGACTTCCGCAAAGCATCAGGCGAGCCAATAGATCGCTCGTATAAGCTGGTCATGCCCGTGTTCTTTGTGGGGTTCATGGGTGCTGGCAAGACATCGGTGGCGCGGAAGCTTGCGCGAAGCGCCGGCGTGACGGCTATCGACATGGACACATATATCGCGCGGAGTTGCGACATGAAGGTGAAGCAGATCTTCGCAGAAGCAGGCGAAGAGGGCTTTCGTCAAATCGAAACCGATGTCCTGCGCGAGCTTGCATGTTCAAGCGAACCCCAGCTTGTATCGTGCGGAGGTGGGGTTGTGCTTGCCGAGGAAAACAGGCGCATCCTCTCCGACAACGGGTATGTTGTGCACTTGCGTGTCACCGCAGACGAAGCCGCATCGCGCATATCCGACATTTCGACGCGCCCCTTGTTCGGGGATCTCGATCAAGCTCGCCAAGTAATCGAAGCTCGGATGCCGCTTTAC
>CACZAR010000002.1 GCA_902779135.1 uncultured Coriobacteriaceae bacterium
CATGATTGCCATCGCAGATCAGGTGAAACCCACAAGCGAACAAGCTGTGCGTGAAATGAAAGCGCTTGGCGTGCGTACGGTCATGCTCACCGGCGACAACGAGCGCACGGCTGCGGCCATCCAACGGCAGGTGGGTGTCGATCAGGTGGTCGCTGGCGTGCTCCCCGATGGTAAAGATGCTCAGATTCAGCTGCTGGCCCGTGATGGCAAGGTCGCAATGGTGGGCGATGGCGTGAACGACGCGCCTGCTCTTGCGCGTGCCGATGTGGGCATCGCCATCGGCGCGGGTACCGATGTTGCAATCGAAAGCGCTGACATGGTGCTTGTGCGTAACGACCTCATGGATGTGGCGGCGGGTATCCAACTTTCGTGTGCGACGATGCGCAACATCAAACAGAACCTGTTCTGGGCGCTGTTCTACAATGTGATCTGCATTCCCGTGGCAGCGGGCGTGCTCACGCCTTTTGGCATTACGCTGACGCCCGATATCGCCGCTGCTGCCATGAGCTGTAGCAGTATCTTCGTGGTCACCAACGCTTTACGCTTGCGTGCTTGGAAACCGAAATGGTCAACTGAAAACAACAATGCGTAGGGGCAATCCCGCCATTGAAAACACTTGCGACAAATGAGGAAAGGAAAACCGATGAGCCTGTTCAGTAAAAAGGAAACCGTGAAACTCGATGTTACAGGTATGCACTGTGAGAAGTGCGTCGCACGCGTGAAAGAAGCGCTCGAAAACGTCGAGGGTGTGACCAGTGCTGAGGTGAGCCTTGAGGAAAACGCTGCGACGGTTGAAGGCCACGGCTTTGCTTCAGATGCGCTCGTTGATGCAATCGTCGAAGTCGGATTCGAAGCGTCGGTGGCCGAATAAGCGCAAGCGCAAATCGATTGAACAGCGAGGCGGACCCTTTGTGGCCACGCCTCGCTGTTGCATGCTCACTGAATGTAGACGATTTCGGTCGACCGCACGGCTGAGGCTATTTCTGGTTCTATTGTGCAGCGAAACTTGCATTGGCCGTGCCATAGCCATTGCTCTGTTCGTCGTCCTTCCCGTAACGGTGGCGGCAGGTTACGCGTCGTTCCTCTTCCCGATTTACTCGGATAATCTTGGTTTGCTGAAATCGGACATCAACAATATCTATGTGCTTGGACAGCTGATCGTGTACGTGTGCATCGATTCGATTCTGGGGGCAGAGCGGCATCGCGGAGCGCACCGGCTCGTCACCATGTCCATTGTCCTGCTTGGTCTGTGCTGGACTGTTCTACCTGATGATCCGTGGTACAGTGTTGGTGGAAAACGAAACGGAACACTCCGCTGTGGACGTTGCTTGATGTTAGCGGAGGTCCGAATAGTACAGTACAATACTTCGACAGAATCGCTTTATTTGATGCATGTCAGAAGGAGAGGATATGGCAAACGCAGCGAAACCCGTCATCGGAATCATAATGGGCTCGACGTCGGACATGCCGACCATGGAAGCATGCATGGCCCAACTCGACGAGTTCGGTGTTCCATATGAGGTGAAAATTGCGAGCGCACATCGCAAGCCCGCCGAAGTGCATGATTGGGCGACAAGCGCTCACGAGCGCGGCATCAAGGTCATCATCGCAGCCGCCGGTAAGGCAGCGCATCTCGGTGGTGTCGTAGCTGCGTACACGCCATGCCCCGTTATCTGCGTGCCGATGAAGACAAGCGATCTTGGTGGTCTTGACTCGCTGTTGTCGATGGTTCAGATGCCCAGTGGCGTGCCTGTTGCATGCGTCGCCATCAACGGTGCGAAGAACGCGGCTATTTTGGCCGTGCAAATGCTCGGCACGGGCGACGAGGAGGCTCGTCAGAAGATAGTCGACTTCAAGACGGCCATGGCCGAAGCCTAGCATCGAGCATGGGGCAGGGGGCAATCCCCTGTTCCATTTTTAGGAAGGGATTTCATGACAAAGAAACTGCTGATGGGAAACGAGGCGATGGCGCACGCCGCCCTTGAGGCGGGCGTTCGCGTCGTGGCGGGCTACCCCGGCACCCCGTCGTCCGAAATCGTCGAGACCGTTGCGAAGCTGCATGCGTCAGGCGCTGCCCAAGGCGTACATGTGGAATGGTCGACGAATGAGAAAGTGGCACTCGAAGTGCTGTTCGGTGCTTCGCTAGCCGGTGCTCGTGGCTTGTTCACGTGCAAGCAAATGGGTCTCAACGTCGCAAGCGACGCGCTCATGAGCTTGAACTATGTGAGCGTGCGCGGAGGGCTCGTGCTGGTCGTTGCTGACGATCCGGGTCCCATCTCGTCTCAAACTGAGCAGGACACGCGCAGGTTTGCGTCGTTCGCAAAAGTGCCGGTCCTCGATCCCGCCACGCCTGAGCAGGCGTTCGACATGATCAAGGCCGCATTCGAGCTGTCCGAGCGATACCACACGCCCGTCATCGTCCGTCCGACCACGCGCGTCGACCATGCTTCCGCATTCTTCGACGTCGAAGACGAGACGCATGCGCTCGAGGTGCCCGAAGACGGGTTCGAACGCGACGTTTCGAAATGGGTCATCTTCCCTCGACGCGCTTACCAAGCGCACGGCGAAATCAACGAGCGTCTCGCCGACATCGCGCACGATTACGCGAACGACGAGGCTTTCAAGACGTTCAACCAAATCGAGGCTTCCCCCGAAGCTGTTTACGGCATCGTCGCAGGTGGTATTAGCGCAGCGTATGCGCGCGAGGCACTCCGCATGGTCGAAGCAAATGTGGCCGAAGCGGGCTGCGACATGCCGCCTTACAGGTTCATGCAAGTGGGCACTCCCTATCCGTTCCCCGAAGAGGTTGCAACTGAGTTCATGGCTGGGTTGAGCGATATCCTGGTCTTCGAGGAGCTCGATTACGTCATCGAGGATGAGCTTGCAAAGCTCGCCGGTCGCGCTCATATGCCCGTCAACATCCACGGCAAGCTTACGAGCGAAGCGAAACGCCGCGGCGAGAACGATGTCGACGACATTGCCATGCGCATCGAGAAGTTCCTTGGACTTGCTGGGCGCATGCGTCGCTACCGTTTCGAAGTGCGTCGAAGCGACGACTACGTTGCTCCTGTCAGCTACGAGGACGAGCTGCCCGTGCGTCCTCCCGTGCTGTGCCCTGGTTGCCCTCACAGGGGCAGCTTCTACGCCATCAAGCAGGCGCTCGGCAAAACGCCGGCTGTCATGTGCGGCGACATCGGCTGCTATACGCTCGGCAACGCCAAGCCGCTCGAGGTGGTCGACACCTGCCTGTGCATGGGCGCTGGCATTACGATGGCGCAGGGGCTCTCGACTGTCGACCCCGGCAAGAAGGCCATCGCTTATGTGGGCGATTCCACCTTCTTCGCTAGTGGTATGACAGGCCTGGCCAATGCTGCGTACAACGGGCATGATGTCACGGTCATGGTGCTCGATAATGCGACGACGGCCATGACGGGCACGCAGCCGCATCCTGGTACTGGTCAAACGCTCATGGGGCCGAAGAACGCGCCGCTTTCCATCGAGCGCGTGCTCAACGCAAACGGTTTCAACCATGTCTACCATGCAAACCCGCTCGACAAAGACAGCTCGATCGTTGCCGTGAAAGCAGCTATCTCTTACGAGGGGCCGTCGGCTGTAATCTTCGAGTCGCCGTGCATCCAGCTGTCTAAACCCGGCGAGCCTGTCGTGATCGATGTAGAGAAATGCACGGGCTGCAAGAAGTGCATCACCTCGATCGGCTGCCCGGCCATCGGGTTCGATCCCAAGAGGGAAGGGCCGCGTTCGAAGGATAGAGGGCAGGCATTCATTGATCCAGCACTCTGCAACGGCTGTGACCTTTGCACCCAGGTGTGCCCGACACATGCAATCGAGACCCCGCTTTCGCGCTCGGAAGGCAAGCGGAAGGGCTTGGTCTCGACGCCTTCGATCGCGGAGCTCGATTCTGCTTCTATGCCGCAACCACCTCAGGTGCTTGACGTGCTGGAGTCGGCTGCTGCTTCCGATGCAGCCAGGCGAGCCGAATCGGCTGAAGCCGCGAAAGACGAACCGGTTGATTCGCTTGAAGCCGTCGAGGAAACCACCAATGCTGTTGAAGAAGCCGTAATTGCTGCCGAGGATTCCGCTGCCGTCGTCGAAGAGGTTGACGAGCCAGCGAACGTCGAGGTTGACGAAATCGAAGCGCTTGACGAGGTCGAGTCTGCAGAAGAAGCTGCGAGCGACGAGGTCACAGTTGACGAAGCCGATGATACTGAAGCCACAACAGATGAGGTGGAAAACCCAGAGCCTGTCGACAGCGAAGCCGATGAAGTTGAGCAGGCCGATGAGCCTGATCAAGTCGACGCGGCTGACCAAGTCGAGGTGGTCGACGAAGTTGAACAAGCCAACGATGTCGACAGCGCCGACCCTATGGCGTTCTTGCAGGATGAAGTTATCTGGGGCGACTCTGAAACATGGAGTGCCGAACCGGTGGAGTCGAACGGGCAGATGGGCTACAAGCCCCTCAAGCTTGGCGAAGGCCATCTGATCAACACCGTCACGTTGCAGGACGAACTTCGCGCATCGCGCGCTGACCTTTCGTCGCGCATGTCTTCCGTTTTCGGGGGCTTTGGCAAAAAGAAGAAGAAGAAAAAGAAGAAAGGTTCCGCTTCTGCCAATAAGGCAAGCGATAAATCGCAGAAGGAAGGAGGCCCCGATGCTTAACGTCATGCTGACTGGAGTGGGCGGGCAGGGCATCGTCCTCGCTGCAAAGGTGCTTGCCCAGGCTGCGCAAGAGAAAGGCTGGCATGTGCGCACGGCCGAGACCATCGGCATGGCGCAGCGCGGCGGTTCGGTCGTTTCCCATGTGCGCATGGGAAACGATGGGGAAGAGGTGTTCTCGCCGCTTATCGCCGAGGAAACGGCTGATATGATCATCGCATTCGAGCCTGCGGAGGGCGCGCGCGTGCTGCCGTACTTGAGCAGCGACGGCGTGCTCGTCACGGCCGAGACTGCGATTCAGCCGGTGACCGCCGCATTGGCCACCAACCCATATCGCGGGTCCGATGTCATCGACCGCCTGTATGCCATGTTCGAAGTCGGGTCAAACCGCCTGGTCGTCGTTCCCGATGAGTGGGTGCTTGACCAGCTGGGCAACCGCAAGGCGCTCAACACCGTTCTGCTCGCCAGCGCCATTGCAACTGGGCGCCTGCCGCTTTCGATTGACGACCTGCGCGCTGCGATCAAGGCGTGCGTGAAACCGCAATTCGTCGACATGAATCTCGAGGCAATCGACATCGCCGTCGGGTAACATATATGCGCTATTAACGAAGGGGAAAGAAGACCATTATGCAGATGCAACCCGCACAATTAGAAGCAATTACCAAGGAGCTCGCCACGCTGAAAGAGCGTTCGCCGTTCTACGCGAAGCGGTTCGAGGGCATCGATCTGGGCGATATCAAGACTCAGGAAGATTTCGAGAAGCTGCCGTTCACTGACAAAGGCGATTTGCGCGAGGCTTATCCGCTTGGATTGGCTGCTGTTCCGCAAGAGAAGATCGTTCGCATCCACTCCTCGTCGGGCACGACCGGTACGCCGGTCATCATCCCGTACACCAAGAAGGACGTCGAGGACTGGGCCATCCAGTTCGCGCGTTGCTACGAGTACGCTGGGGTGACGCCTTCCGATCGCGTTCAAATTACGCCGGGTTACGGCCTGTGGACGGCTGGCATCGGCTTCCAGGCTGGTTGCGAGCTTCTGGGCGCCATGGCTATCCCCATGGGTCCGGGCAATACCGAAAAGCAGTTGCAGTTCATGGTCGACATGGAATCCACGGTGTTCACCGCTACTGCGAGCTATGCGCTGCTGATTGCCGAGGAAGTTGAAAAGCGCGGCATCAAGGACAAGATCAAGCTCAAGAAGCTCATCACGGGCTCCGAGCGTGCGGGTGAGAAAATCCGCAAGCGCATCATCGACGGGCTCGGAGTCGAGTACTACGACATCTACGGCCTCACCGAGGTGTACGGCCCCGGCATCGGCATCAACTGCCAGCATGGTCATGGCATGCATGTGTGGAGCGACTACGTCTACCTCGAGATCATCAACCCGGAGACGGGCGAAACCGTACCCGACGGCGAATGGGGCGAGATCGTCCTCACCACGCTGCAGAAGGAGGGCGCACCGCTCATCCGCTTCCGCACGCACGACCTGTCGCGTATCATCCCCGGTGAGTGCCCGTGCGGCCATAACGAGCATCCGCGCATCGACACCCTCACCGGCCGTTCCGATGACATGATGAAGATTCATGGCGTCAACGTGTTCCCGGCCCAAATCGAAGAGCTCCTGCAGGAGTTCCCCGAGCTGTCGAGCGAATACCAGATTCGCATCTCGCATCTGGATGGCCGCGACACCATGCGCATTTACATCGAGGCTCCCGGCACGCTGGACTGGGCGCAAACTTCGAAGGCCGTCGCGTCGCGCGCGAAGAGCAAGATCGGCTTCACGCCGCTCGTGAAGATCGTCGAACTTGGCTTCCTGCCGCGAAGCGAAAAGAAGACCAAGCGCGTCTTCGACGAGCGCGACTAGGAGCTGCCCGTCGCGATTGCGATACGCGTTGACTAATGTTCAAGGCCCGCCTCACGAGCTTGATGCACGTGAGGCGGGCCTTTTTCATTCACGTATCGAAAGGGAACAGCCCTTTCTTGATGCGCTTCCTTGCTATCGTTCCTCGATCGGAACGTATTCGCGGATTTTGCGCCACGTTGTCTTGTAAGCAGGACGGATGATGCGCTTGCCAGCGCCGATTTCCTCGAGGCGATGCGCGGCCCAGCCCGACATGCGTGCGACGGCGAACAGCGGCGTGAACAGCTCTTCGGGAATACCCAGCATCGAGTACACGAAGCCGGAGTACATGTCGACATTTGCGCACATGTCCTTTGTCGTGCCCTTCACGTTGAGCAGGACTTCTGGCGAGAGGCGCTCGATCGACTCGAGCAAGTTCAGCTCGCGCTCGTACTCGGTGCCCTGCGCAAGCTCCCGTGCGAACTGCTTCAAAATGACCGTGCGCGGGTCAGAGATCGTGTAGACTGCATGCCCCATGCCGTAGATGAGACCCGACTTGTCGTAGGCTTCCTTCTTCACGATGCGTGTGAGGAAGTCGGCAACCTCGTCGTCGTTATCCCAATTCTTGATCTGGGCTTTTGCCTCAGCGTGCATAGCGCGCACCTTGTGGTTGGCGCCGCCGTGACGGAAGCCCTTCAGCGACCCGATGGCCGATGCATACGTCGAATACGCATCGGTGTCGGCCGACGAGAGTACGCGCGTGGTGAACGTCGAGTTGTTACCGCCACCGTGCTCGGCATGCAGGCACAGCATGATGTCGAGCATGCGCGCTTCCTCGGGTGTGTAGTGACGATCGGGGCGAAGCATCGACAGGATGGTTTCGGCGGTTGACTCACCGGGGATGAAGGGATGCATGATCATCGAGCCGCGCTCGTAGCGAGCTTGCCTCGCGTAATAGGCGAGAACCATGATGCGCGGCAAACGGGAAATGAGCGAAAGCGCAGTGTGAATCTCGTGCTCGACCGAGCGATCCTCAGCCTCCATGTCGTACGAGTACAGAAGCAATGTCGAACGCGAGAGAATGTTCATGAGGTCAGGAGGTGTTTCGTGCAAGACGATTGATGCGGTGAAGCCGTCGGGCAGATCACGCTCGTCGTCGATGACCTCGACGAAACGATCGAGTTGGTCTTGCGTTGGAAGCTCACCCATGAGCAGCAGATAGACGATTTCCTCAAAACGGAAGCGTCTCCCGTTGGCGGCGCCGATCAGATCGTACAGCTCGTAGCCGCGAAGCTGCAAAGAGCCTTCGTCAGCGACCTTCACGCCGTCTGATACGACGTAGCCATGCACGTTCGAGATGTTCGTGACGCCTGCGAGCACGCCTGTGCCGTCAGCGTTGCGCAAGCCCCGCTTGACGTCGTAGCGTTCGTAGAACGACGGGTCTATCGTGTTGATCTGGTTGAAGCGTTCGTACAGCTCGAACTTTTCTTCATTAGCGAATTCCATGCAAGTCCTTTCAAAAACTGAAACAGGTACCAAGTACCTGTTTCATGGCAACTCCACTTTGGAGAGAGTCGAAGCTAGCCAAAAAGGGGTAGTCCCTTTTTGGCTAGCAAACGTTCCACTAAGCGTCCACCTTCTTGCCGATGGTGTTGCGCAGCACGATGAGCGTGCCGATGACCAGCACCAGGCCGATGCCGAGGCAGATGAATGCATTCTGCACGAAGCCGGCGATGACGAAGCAGACGAACGAGATAGCGGCTACGGTGAGCGCGTAAGGAATCTGCGTCGAGACATGCTCGATGTGATTCACGTTGGCGCCTGCGGAAGCCATGACGGTCGTGTCGGAGATCGGTGAGATGTGGTCGCCGCAGACGGCGCCAGCCAAGCAGGCCGAGATGCCGATGGTCATGAGCGTCGATGTGGGATCGAACACAGCCACGACGATCGGGATGAGGATGCCGAACGTGCCCCAGCTGGTGCCGGTTGCGAAGGCAAGGCCGAGCGCCACCAGGAAGATGATGGCGGGCAGCATCATGTAGAGGCCTTCGGCCGAGCCGGCGAGCGCGTCATGCACGAAGACGTCGGCGCCAAGAGCGGAGGTCGCGAGCTTCAGCGTCAGGGCGAAGGTCAGGATCAGCATGGCCGGAACCATGGCCTTGAAGCCGGTGACGAAGCACTCGGTGGCTTCCTTGAAAGAGACGACGCGGCGGATGAGCAGGTAGATGAACGTGAGGACCAGCGCGATGATCGAACCCCACGGCAAGCCGACGGAGGCGTCGGTGTTGCCGAACGCGGCGGACAGGTCGCCGACGCATTCAGACTCGGGATCCCAGAAGCCGCCCACGTAGAGCATGCCGACGACGCAGCAAACGATGAGCAGGATAATGGGGAGCAGCAGGTCGAGCAGCGAGGCGTTGGGCTTCTCGACGGGGTCTTCGTTGCCCAGCGAGCCCAGATCGCCCGTGCGGTACGCTTCAATCTCGGCTTTGGCCATCGGACCGTAATCGAAGCCCATGACGCAAAGGATGATGAGGAACGCGATGGTCAGCAGCGAGTAGAAGTTGAACGGGATGGCCTGGATGAACAGCTGGATGCCCGAGACGCCTTCGAGGCCGTCGGCGGTCGACGAAACGGCTGCTGCCCACGAGGAGATCGGCGCAATCATGCAAATCGGGGCTGCGGTGGCATCGATGATATAGGAAAGCTTGGCACGCGAGATCTTCTCGGCGTCGGTGACCGGACGCATGACTGCGCCGACGGTCAGGCAGTTGAAGTAGTCGTCGATGAAGATGAGAACGCCCAGGAAGAACGTTGCGAGCTGCGCGCCCACGCGCGATTTGATGTGCTTGGAGGCCCAACGGCCGAATGCCGCCGAACCGCCGGCGACATTCACCAGCGCAACCATGATGCCCAGCATGACCAGGAATATGAAGATGCCGGCGTTCCAGGGGTCTGATATGGCGTTGATGAAGCCAACCCCCATGGCGTCTTCACCCTCGCCGATTTCGCCCAGGATCATGTAGTTGATCGTGTCGACGGGATTGAATTGGGCTAGCAGCAGCGCGCCGACCAAAATGCCGACGAACAGCGAGCTGTACGTTTCCTTCGTGATGAGCGCGAGCACGATTGCCACAATCGGCGGGACGAGCGCCCAGAAGGTCCCTACGAATTCCATGTGTCCTCTCTTCCTCGTAATGGAACAGGCCATGATCTCTCATGGCCTGTTGAATCTCGGAACATCCCGGAGTTCGCGTTGGCCATGATAGCTCTCCACGTCAGCGGCAGTGCGCAAGATGTTTTCCAGCGCCCCAGATACGCCGCCTGCGGAAACTGGCGACGCTCTTCGGCGGCATTCCCTTTTACCCCTGCGCCTTTCCGGGCGTAATGACCACGGTTTTCGGGTGGTCATGCGGGGGTTACTGATGAAGGCCGCGCCTCTATCATGCCTGTTGTCAAACAATTACGAAATTATATACGAGCGAAAGGCCCAACGGTGCATGAAGCGGGAATGTTTCTACGATTTCATTTCCTGTAAAAGCGCGAAAAAGGCACGAATGTGAAGCTATTCAGACATTTTTAAAATACCATCCCCCAAATTGTTCTACGAAAAGCATTAACAGGAAGTGAAAACTTGTTACAATAGTTGCCGTTGAAGTCCATAAATTGACCCATGTACTTCGTTTCTAGCGCTATTAGCAAAGAAAGCGAAAAAGGTTCAATTAGCAAGATAGAAACAAGAAAATGAATGGCCGAAATCGGTCATTCTTTTCAATTCACCGTTTCGGTTGAAAAACAAGCCGAAACGGTGAATTGCGATGTGGAACTGCAGTTTGGTTCGGAAAGAAGGCGTGTTAAATGAAGTTGAAGGCATCCGTCGATTATGGCGTTCGCGCAATTCTGTATCTTGCAATCAAGGGCGATACGTGTTCGTCGCGCGAAATTTCCGAAGAGATGGCTGTGCCTCGCGATTACCTCATCCAGCTTGCTCTGCGTCTGCGCAATGCCGGCCTCATCAAGGCACGCCCGGGCAAGAACGGCGGCTATGTACTTGCCCGCCCGGCATCCGAAATCAAAATCGGCGACATTCTCGATGCGTTTGACAGCGACTTGAAGCATGTCCGCGTGCCCATGAAATCCAGTCGCAGCGCCAGCGATTCCGCAAACACCGTGCGCTTTCTGCATGGTGCAGTCGTCGAGAGCCTCGAGAGCTACTTGAATGCCATTTCGCTGCAAGACCTCGTTGGCATCTCCGAAAACAACGAAGATTCAAGCGAATTGATTGCTCGTGCACTTGAAGGTGAAGTCAAGCGCCTTCGTGCAAAGTAGCTTGCAGAATGTGAGTGATTCAAGTATTATTCACCCTTACATAAGGAGGAGTGACCGAGAGGCCGAAGGTGCTCGCCTGCTAAGTGAGTAACGGCCACAAGCCGTTCTAGGGTTCGAATCCCTACTCCTCCGCCAGCAGTGACGGCCCCCGGAAACGGGGGCTTTTCATATTGTAAGGAGGGGTTTCATGGAGAGCATCGCGTACTACGATGGAAAGATTGGGTCACCCGATGAGCTAACGGTGCCGTTCAACGATCGTTCGCATTTCTTCGGTGATGGCATCTACGAAGCCTCGATTGGCGCAAATGGGAAGGTTTTCGCTATCGAGGACCACCTCGATCGCTTCTTCACCAGTGCTGCGTTGTTCGACATCCATATCCCTCTTTCGAAAGACGACCTCAACAAGTTGCTCCACGAGCTGCTCGCCAAGGTCGACAACCAATCAAGTTTCGTGTATTGGCAGGTCACACGTGGTGTAGCACCGCGCGAGCACACGTATGACGACAAAGCGCCCGGAAAACTCTGGGTCATGATTCGCCCCGAGTCGCTTCGCGATCCGAAGGTGCCGATGAAGCTCATCACGCTTGAGGATCGCCGATTCGGCTATGGCAACATCAAGACGCTCAACCTCATGCCAGCCGTCAAGTATTCGCAGGAGGCGCGTCATGCCGGTGTCGACGAAGCAGTGTTGCATCGCAACGGCGTTGTGACCGAATGTGCGCATTCGAACGTTCACATCCTCAAAGACGGCATCTTGTACACGCATCCTAACGACGAGTACATCCTGCGTGGTATCGCGAAGACGCGGCTCATCCAAATCTGCTACCACGAGAGCGTTCCCGTCATTGAGCGTGCGTTCACGGTTGACGAACTCATGGCGGCGGATGAGGTCATCGTCACCTCTTCGGGCGACTTGCTCATCTTCGCTGATGAGGTCGACGGCGTGCCGGTCGGTGGCAAGGATCCGGATACGCTCGGGCGCCTGCGCCGCGCTGTGTACCGCGATTTTATTGACTACACGGGTGCCACGCAGCTGTTCTAAGCTTTTCTAAACATGCGGTTCGTTTGTTTCCAGCTCAGAGACGGCTGGCTAGTTTGACTGCGGCCAAGGAATCAGTTTTCCGCCCTTGACCATGAACGCCTCTTCGGCAAGTTCTGCAAGGGGGTCGTCGTTGTGCGAGTCGGAGTAGAACCGCTCGATGTTCTCATCGGGGAACAGCTCACGGAAGCGCGAAATCTTTTCGGCATTCGAACAATTCGGGCCAAGCGTACGACCTGTATGCGGGTCGACATGCGAAGCGATGAGCGAAAGCCCCCGCTTGGCGCAGACGTCGCGCAGCAAAAACTCAGGAGACGCCGAGATGACCAAATCTCCAGGTTGGGGAGTGCATGGTCCGGTGATGCGATGCTCGTGCATCTGCCAGAAGCGCTCGACTTCCGTCTCGATGTCGGGCACGAGCGGGAGGAAACGGTACAACGCACCTTTGAACTGCGTTTTATCGATGGCATGCAATCCCAGGCATGCCACTGCGGCGATGCCGGTGCGGGGCAACGTGCGGATGATGCGCGGGTGACGCTTGACGCACCATTTCAGGAAATCCGCCGTCGAATCTCCCCAGTAAAGCGTTCCGTCGAAGTCGTAGACATCCATGTGCACAAGTATAGCGAATCGGGCAAAAGAGCGAGCAATGGGATGAAAGCGGCCTCGTTTGAGCAGATGAAGCGGGATTTGCCAAACCTCGAAATAGGCAATACCGACGATTTGTATGTTTCAATACCAATAATTGTCCTTGCATATATGAATCGGTGTGGTAAAGTACGCGCTATGCAAGTGTTGAAGGGACATATCGAATCCGCATGGGTGCAGCAGCCGCCCATGTCCCGACGTAACGACGCCTTTACCTCCATCTATTATTATCGATATCTCTAGCACACGGATTTCACCGGTGCTTTTTTATTGCTCCGTGATGGAAGCCGTGTGCGAACGCGTATTGGCGCTTTGCGCTCTTTTGTCCCCCCTGGCCTTAACGGTCGAAACTGATAGGAAGAACAATGCTTTGGAAAATACTCGTCTTGATTCTGTTTGTGGGCATCGCGATCGGTGTCGGCATATACGCTCGACGTTCGACCACGAGCGTCGATGGATTCGTTCTCGGCGGCCGTAACGTCGGTCCCTGGCTTTCGGCGTTTGCGTACGGCACGAGCTACTTCTCGGCTGTAATCTTCGTCGGTTACGCTGGTCAGTTTGGTTACAAGTACGGTTTGTCAGCCACATGGGCGGGCATCGGCAACGCAATCATCGGCTCGCTTCTGGCTTGGTGGGTGCTCGGCCCCCGCGCTCGTGAGATGACGCATCGCCTGAAGGCGACGACCATGCCCGAGTTCTTCGGCAAGCGTTACAACTCGAAGGCTCTGCGCATCGCCGCTGCGGCCATCATCTTCATCTTCCTCATCCCGTACACGGCATCGGTTTACAACGGCTTGTCGCGCCTGATCGTCATCGCATTCGGCATCAACGTGCCGTACGAGTACTGCATCATCTTCATGGCGCTCGTCACGTGCATTTACGTAGTACTAGGCGGTTACATGGCCACCGTTATGAACGACTTCATCCAAGGGTGTGTCATGCTCATCGGCATCGTCGCTGTCATCTGGGCGGTGCTCAACGGGTACGGCGGATTCTCCGAAGCGGTTATTTCGCTGTCGCAGATTCAGGCGCCGGATACGGCGATGCAAGGTGCCTACACGAGTTTCTTCGGGCCTGACCTGTTCAACTTGATTGGCGTCGTAGTGCTCACGTCGCTTGGTACATGGGGCTTGCCGCAGATGGTCCAGAAGTTCTACGCCATCAAGAGCGGTCCGGCTGTCAAGCAGGGTGCCATCATCTCGACGGTGTTCGCGTTTGTCATCGCTGCTGGTAGCTACTTCCTGGGTGGTTTCGGCCGCTTGGCCATCGACAACCCGGCTGCAGCTCAGTTCATCGAGTACAACCCGAAGACTGGCGCCATCATTTACGACTCGATCATGCCCGCGCTCGTTTCGAACATTCCTGACATCCTGCTCGGCGTGTTGGTGGTCATGGTTCTCTCTGCTTCGATGTCGACGCTGTCGTCGCTCGTGCTGACGTCGTCCTCGACGCTCACGCTCGACCTGATCAAGGGCAATGTCGTGAAGGACATGAGCGAGCGCAAGCAGGTGTCCTGGATGCGCGTTTTGCTCGTGGTGTTCATCGCCCTGTCGGCTGCCATTGCTATCATCCAGGTGCAAGGTTCGCTGCCGTTCATCGCTCAGCTCATGGGCATCTCGTGGGGCGCTTTGGCTGGCGCGTTCCTCGGCCCGTTCCTGTGGGGTCTGTACTCCGGCAAGGTGTCGAAGGCTGCGGTGTGGGTAAGCTTCATCGTGGGCGTCGGCCTGACGACGGGCAACATGATTTCCGGTTTTGTGGGCACGCCTTGGATCGCCTCTCCGATTAACGCTGGTGCTCTGGCGATGATTCTGTCGATCGTAATCGTGCCGGTTGTGAGCCTGTTCACGCCGAGCGTGCCGTTCGAGATCAACCCGCCGTCGCCGAAGGGTGCTGGCGATCTGGCGTTCGAAGCTGCAACTGCCGGCCAAGAGATTTCGGCGGAGACAAAGGGCAGGGGCATCGAGGGTGCTGCTGCAGACGATATCGCCATCCCGCCTTCCAAGAAGCGCCGTTAGTCGTCGTTAGTTCATAAGTTGCTCGAGGGGTCGGTTTCTTTTGAAGAAGCCGGCCCCTTTTGTCAAGCGTGAACATTCCGTGAGCCCGCACAAGTTAGTCGTTGACACGCATGTTTCGGAGTGGTTCAATAAGCAAGCTGTTTTGAAGCGCGCCCTTACCTCAGCTGGATAGAGGACCTGACTACGAATCAGGGCGTCGTAGGTTCGAATCCTACAGGGCGCGCCAGCTTTTCAAATCGAGTCGCTTTCAGGCGGCTTTTTTGTTTTCGAAAAGAGCAAAATATTTCAAATCGAACAAGACGGTTCAATCTACCATTGCGTATAACAATCGTGATTGTAGAGTCGGCTAGCTAGGCAAGGGGGGTGTATGGACGATCGGGAGCTCGAAAACAGGTTGAGACAGTTGTTCAAGCAAGATCTATCTGCTGGGACCGAATCGTTCAGGGACGAATTGCTCGCCCGTTGTCTTGCCGTGCTTACTGATGAAGCCGCTGCTGAAAGATTTCACGAAGGCGTCGAGCTCGACGATTCTGTTCTGGATTTGCTTGCTGCTGCCGGTGATCTCACAGCGCTTGATGACAAGCGATTTCCTCAAAGTTAAATAAAGCCAATTTGAGCGCATGTTCTGCCAAGGAATTGCTCCTTTGGTGCGTTTTTTCCTATAAAATTACTACCAGTATTCTTTAGGAGAGACCACCACGAGCGTACAGAAGCAACATCAAGCCATTCATGCACTGCGCGGCGGCAAGAGCGTAGCTGAGCGCGAATTCGAAAAACTCTATCGCGATAGCTACGGGCTTGTGTTCAGCTATGTGCGTGCTCGCATGAAGAGCGATGCAGACGCCGAAGATATCGTGGCGGAAGCGTTTTTGAAGGCGGCACGATCATTCAGCGCATTTGACCCCGCACGTGCCAAGTTCAGCACCTGGATGGTGACCATTGCGCGCAACTGCATGATTTCGCATTTCCGCAAGGAGCGCGCGACTTCCGCACTCGATGACGTGCCCGAATCAGTTGTTGCCGTCGAAGGCGGTCAAAGCGCCGTCGACGACCGCGAGCTGGCCTTGCAGCTGCTTGGAGTCCTCGACGATGACGAACGTGCGCTCGTCCTGCTAAAGTATCGGGAGGACATGCGTAACGTTGACATTGCTCGCGAGATGAACATGAACCCTTCCACCGTTTCGACCGTCCTCGCTCGCGCCATTTGCAAGATGCGCGCTTGCGTGGAGAGGAGCTAACATCATGCCAGAAGCTTCGAGATCGATTTTCAACGAGCGCGCAAGCGACAAGCTGCGCAGCCCCGACGACCTGGACAAGTATGTCCAAGTGACCAACCCCAGCGTATGGGTGATACTCGTAGCATGTATTGCGCTGTTGGCCGGCTTGCTCGCTTGGGGCGTGTTCGGTTCCGTGACGACAAATGTGTCTGCTACGGGTGTAATCGCCAACGGTCAGGCAACGTGTTTCTTATCAGCAGATAACGTTGCCAAAGTCAGTGTGGGAGATTCTGCGAGTATCGATGGCGAGCTTGTGCGGGTAGCGACGGTCGATAACGTACCTGTGTCGCGCAAAGAAGCCGAGGAGATCCTCAAAAGTGATTACCTGGTAAGCGAGCTTGTGAAGGGCGACTGGGCTTACAAAGTCACTTTCGAAGGCGACACTTCGGATCTGACCGAGAACATCCCGCTCACCGTGAGCATCACGACAGAACGCATTGCGCCCATCAGCTTGATTTTGGGGGGCAATGCGTAAATGCCCGGCAAGATTCCAAAAGTACCTCAGGTGATGCAGATGGAGGCGCTCGAATGCGGTGCCGCCTGTCTCACCATGATCTTGGCCTATTACGGTAAGTGGGTACCGCTCGAGCAGGTTCGCGCCGATTGCGGCGTATCACGCGATGGCTCGAAAGCCTCCAACATGCTGAAAGCAGCGCGCAGCTATGGCCTGGCGGCAAGGGGCATGACCATGTCAACCCAAGTGTTGAAGAAAAAGGAGCCTTTCCCCTGCATTATCTTCTGGAATTTCAACCATTTCGTCGTGCTGCGCGGGTTCAGAGGCAAATACGCGCTGATAAACGACCCTGCGCGCGGGCAAGTCAAGGTGCCGATGGACCAATTCGAAGATTCATTCACCGGCATTGTCCTTATGTTCGAGAAAACCGACGCCTTCGAAGAGGGCGGGGCTAAGCCTGATACCAAAAAATACGCGCGCAAGCGCCTGGAAGGCCTAGGGCCAGCATTGGCGTTTGTCATGCTGACGGCGGCCATCACCTCAGCAGTGGGCATCCTAAACACTTCGCTTGGCCAGGTGTTCATGGATCACATTCTCACTGGCAAAAATCCGGACTGGCTCGTACCGTTAACCGCAGTGATGCTGATTCTTGCGATTATCATCGGCATCGTGTCGATTTTGAATGCAATCTATCTTGTACGTATTCAAGGCAAGATTGCAGTTGTCAGCTCTTCGCGCTTCATGCGTCATCTGCTTCATTTGCCCGTGGGGTTCTATGCGCAGCGCATGGTGGGCGATTTGCAGCAACGTCAATCCATGAACGAGACAATTGCTTTCAACCTGATCGGACAGCTGGCACCCGTGATCGTGAACACGGTGATGCTGGTGCTGTACTTGGTGATCATGCTGAACTACAGCGTGTTGTTGACCATTGTGGGTTTGGCAACGGTGGTTTTGAACGCGCTGGTTGCACGCTACATTTCACTCAAGCGCATCAACATCGCGCGTGCAGCGATGGCCGATGCTGGCAAGCTGTACGCCACGACAGTCGGCGGCATCCAGATGATCGAGACCATCAAGGCCGCTGGTGCCGAGACGGGGTTCTTTGGGCGTTGGGCAGGCTACCAGGCATCCGTGAACGAAGGATCAACACGTACAACGCGCCTGAACGAATACCTTGGCATGGTGCCGCAAATGCTGTCGCAGGCGGCCAACATCGCCGTGCTCGTGTTGGGCATCTGGCTGATCGTAGAGAACCAGTTCACGGCAGGTATGTTGTTGGCATTCACAGGCTTCCTGTCATCGTTCATGGCACCAGTCACTCAGATGATCAACCTGGGTCAGACGGTCCAGGAAATGCAAACCCAAATGGAGCGCGTTGAAGATGTCATGCGATATCCGACGGACGTGCCCGAAGAGCCTGAGGAACCAATTGACGTGTCCAAGCTCAAGCGTGAGAAGCTACGTGGCATTGTGGATCTCGAGGGCGTTACGTTCGGTTATTCGCCGTTAGAGCCGCCGCTTATCGAAGGGTTTAATTTGCATCTTGATTCTGGCCAGTGGGTTGCGCTTGTCGGCGGTTCTGGTTGCGGTAAGTCCACCATTGCGAAAATCGTGGCAGGTTTATACGACCCGTGGGCCGGTGAGGTGCGTTTTGACAGTAAGCCTCTACACGACATCCCCCGTCCTATCTTGCGCGGTTCACTTGCGGTCGTTGACCAGGACATCGTGACCTTCGACGACACCATTTCGAACAACGTGAAGCTTTGGGACAATTCCATCGAGAATTACGAAGTCATTCTCGCTTGTCGCGATGCCGGTATCCGAGATGTGATCGATGAGCGCGAGGGTGGTTATTCCAGCCGCGTGCTGCCGGGTGGACGCAATTTCTCGGGCGGACAGCTACAGCGTCTCGAGATTGCCCGCGTGCTTGCCCAGGATCCAACCATCATCATCTTGGATGAGGCCACGAGTGCGCTCGACGCCCAGACCGAAGCCGAAGTCATCAAACGCATCCGCGATCGCGGCATCACCTGCATTGTGGTGGCGCACAGGCTTTCCACCATACGTGATTGCGACGAAATCATCGTACTCGACGATGGCAAGGTTGTGGAGCGCGGCACCCACGAGGAGTTGCTCGCCAGCGACGGCGCTTATGCGGAGTTGGTGCGCAATGACTAAGTGGATTGAATCGCAAATCGAGACGCGCGCCCAACTTGACTCCGAAGCTCTCGAGCGCGCCTATACCGAACTTGCTGCTAGCGTTAGCGGGAATCGGTTTGCCCCCCGCGTCACAATTGACGATGTCGAGCAAGTTGACGGAGCTGCCAAAGCATGCCTCAAATACATGGGCATAACTCCGGGGCCCGTACCGCAAGACGTTGAAGAAGTCGAAGATCGCGTTGACTGGCTCTGCCGGCCGACGGGTACGATGAGGCGTTTGGTCAGGCTTGAGAAGGATTGGCAGACACGAGCCTTTGGAGCGATGCTCGGCAGCCTCGACACAGGTGAAGTCATCGCTTTGCTGCCGCGTGGTGTACGGGGTTACTACTATCTCGAGCCGGGCACCGGACGCAAGGTTCACGTGACGCGGGAAGTCGCCGAGCACATCGACGAAAAAGCTATCCTGTTCTACAGACCGCTCCCAGCTAAGCCGCTCAAGGTGCGCGATCTCCTGCGCTTCATCTTCGGTGTGTTCGACCGCAACGATTATCTGCTTGTGGTGTTTGCAGCATTGGTTGTGACGCTTGTCGGGCTTGTGCCCCCTTGGGCAAACCAGGTGGCCTTCAACGTCGTCGCACCGTCTGGTCAAGCGAGGCTCATCCTGCCCATTGGTGCATTGTTGCTGGGCGTGGCTGTGTCGAAAGCGCTTATAACCGCTTGCCGCAATCTCGTTATGGCACGCGTTTCCACCAAGCTCAACGTTGTGACCGAGGCGGCCACTTTCGCGCGCGTGCTGTCGTTGCCGACTTCGTTCTTCAAGAACTATTCGTCGGGCGACCTGAGCAGTCGTGTTGCTAACATCACCTCGCTTGCGAACTTGCTAGCGTCCATTTTGCTAGGCTCGGGTCTTTCCGCTTTGCTCTCGATCGTCTACATCTTCCAGATCGGAGCTTTTGCCCCGGCGCTGGCGCTGCCTGCGCTGGCTATCGCTGTTATCCAGGCAGTGCTCACGATCGTGGTTACAATCGCCACCATGCGCTACGAGCAAGCCACGCTTGAAGCAAGCTCTAAGCTATCGGGTTTGGTGACGGCCTTGTTGAATGGCATCCAGAAGATCAAGCTCGCGGGTGCCGAAGACCGCGCCTTTGCGCAGTGGGCTCATGGCTATTCGAAATACGCGCGCTCTGCCTATAACCGTCCCACAATCTTATATGCACTGCCTGCGCTCGTGGCATTCATTGGACTGTTGGGCAACATCGCCATTTACTACCTTGCTGGTTCGACAGGTGTGTCAACTGGGAACTACATGGCTTTCAACGTCGCGTATGGACAGGTCACATCAGCTATCATGGCGCTGGCAGGCGTAGCAGGCCAAATCGCCCAAATCAACCCCATGCTCGAAATGGTTGCGCCCGTCCTTGAGGCCGAGCCCGAGATTGCAGAAGATAAGCCGAGCATCGAGTCGCTGAACGGCGCCGTTGAGGTGTCGAACGTGTCGTTCCGCTACGCCGAGAATCAGCCCTACATCCTTCGCGACCTTTCCTTCAAGGTGGACCCAGGCGAATATGTGGCGCTTGTTGGCAAGTCTGGATGTGGCAAATCGACCATCTTGCGCTTGTTGCTAGGCTTCGAGAAAGCTGAGCGCGGCAGCATACTCTTCGGTCAACATGATGTGACGAAAGTCGACTTGAGGTCGTTGCGCCAACATGTCGGCGTGGTGATGCAGGATGGCAAGCTGTTCATGGGCAACATTTCGGATAACATCACGATTTCCACGCCGACGGCCACGCTCGATGACGCATGGGAGGCGGCCGAAATCGCTGGCATAGCGGACGATATCCGCAAGATGCCCATGGGCATGCAAACGTTCGTTACCGAAGGCGGCGGTGGCGTTTCGGGCGGTCAGCGCCAACGCATCATGATTGCGCGCGCCGTATGCGGCAAGCGTAGGATTCTCATGCTTGACGAGGCCACGAGTGCGCTTGACAACAAGACCCAGAAGCACGTGAGCGACTCGCTCGAAAAGCTCGAATGTACGCGCATCGTGGTTGCGCATCGCCTCTCGACCGTGCAGCATTGCGATCGCATCCTTGTCGTCGATGGCGGGCGCATTGCTGAAGAAGGCACCTACGACGAGCTGATCGAAAAGAAGGGTTTGTTTGCCGAGCTGGTTGAGCGCCAGAGGCTTGATTCGTAGCCTTAATTGACCTCATCGGTTCGAATCCTACTTCACTCGGCTGAAGCTTGTCTGCAAAAGAAAACGCCCCATCGCTGGGGCGTTGACATGTCTGGCGGAGGAAGTAGGATTCCGTTTCGCTTCGCGAAACAACGACTTCGCGCTAAAGCGCTCAGACCGTCGGCCTACAAACGCGCCGCTGGCGCGTTTGCTTAACGGCCTCCCACCTCATCGGTTCGAATCCTACTTCACTTGGTTGAAGCTCATCACTAAATGGAAAACGCCCCATCTCTGGGGCGTTGACAAGTCTGGCGGAGGAAGTAGGATTCGAACCCACGGAACCTTGCGGCTCAACAGTTTTCAAGACTGCCGCCTTCAACCACTCGGCCATTCCTCCGTATGTGCGTGTCCGACAGGCGAAGCAAATCGTTCGTTCAAGTTGAACACAAGCAAACAGTATAGTTGATTCTAGGGGTCACATCATGGAATCATCCTATAATACGAACATGAACGACGAAGCGTACATGCAAATTGCACTTGAAGAGGCACGCAAGGCGGCCGATGCCGGCGAGGTGCCGATTGGTGCAGTTGTGGTCTACGAGCCCATCGATCCTGGCACGCGCAAATCGCTTGCCGAGCCGCGCATCATCGCTCGCGCGGGTAATCGACGCGAGCGTGCAAAGGACCCGGCAGGGCATGCCGAGTTTGTCGCCATGATCGAGGCATCGCGCGAGCTCGATGCCTGGCGGCTTTCGGATTGCACCGTCTACGTCACGCTCGAGCCTTGCATCATGTGCGCGGGGCTCATGCATCAAGCGCGTGTGAGGCGATGCGTGTACGGCGCGCCCGACCCGAAAGCGGGAGCGCTTGGAACGTTGTACCAGATAAACGAAGACGAACGTTTGAACCACACGTTCGAAGTCACGGCTGGCGTGCTTGCCGATGAATGCGCCGAGGAGCTGCGAACGTTCTTTGCAAACAAGAGGAAGAAATGACCGAAGTACCGAAGAATACTGCACCAAAGCAACAGGTCGGTCCGACGACTGATATGACTGCTGACGCCATCGCCATTCAAGAGCTCGATGAGTTCAGAGCTCAAGGGTGGACGAAGCTGATTGCGCCGGCGAAGGTCAATCTGTACTTGGCAATCGGCGCGCGTCGCGACGACGGTTATCACGATGCGGCAACGGTCATGCACACGCTCAACTTGCATGATGTCGTGTACGTGCGGCGAAACCCTGAAGGCGGAAATGCGCCCGTTGCACGCATGGTTGCGCGTGGCGACATTGTCGTGCCCGATCTTGCGTCGGAAGACAACATCGCCTGCAAAGCGGTTAACGCTTTGGCTGCGAAGACAGGACGACTCGACGATTGCGCAATCGAGATTCGCATCGAGAAGAATGTGCCCGCACAAGCAGGTCTCGGCGGCGGCTCATCGGATGCTGCGGCGGCGCTTGTCGGTGCAGCCCAGCTGTGGGGCCTCGATCCCAGCGACCCCGCAATTGAGCAAACCGCCCGAGAGATCGGCGCCGATGTTGCGTTCTTCCTGCATGGGGGATGCGCATACCTCGAAGGAACTGGTGGCACATTTGTGCACAACCTGACGCCCTCGAAACGTTCGGTCGCGCTTGTAAAGCCTGAAGGCGGCGTGTCGACGGGTGCGGCGTATTGTACTTTTGACGATAATCCGCAGTTTGCCTCACCAGAGCAGGCGGCGTCAGTTGCCGGGGCTGCAGCAGCAGATGCCGTGCCGCTTTACAACAATCTAGCCGCAGCATCAGAAACCCTCATGCCACAACTTGCGGAGATCCGAACGTGGCTCGAGGGTTTGCCGGGCGTTGAAGGGGCGCTGTTGTGCGGGAGTGGGTCATGCACGTTTGCGGTATGCTCCGATTTCGCATCGGCCTGTCATGTTGTTGCCCAAGCGCGTGAGCGCGGGTTGTGGGCACGCACGTCTTCATTCGGCTCGGCGCGTGCAATCGCGATTAACTTGTAGGAGGTGCTATGCCCGCACTGTTTGCCCGGCTTTCGCGCATCGTTCCTCTGCTCGCCGTGTTGGCGTTCATCGCCGCGGTCATCTATATCGTCATGTCGTTCCGCTATTCATCGGAACGCGCCAAGGCAACGCTCATCCAGGTGTTCACTTGGTTGACGGGCGGTCTATCAGTGATATTCGCGCTCGTCACGATCTATGCGCTGTTTGAGCAAAACATCCCTGTTATCGAGTTGTTTGCCAGCTTCCTCGGGACAACGCTCGTTGGGTTGGCGATCACGCGCATTTGCAACGCCGTGTTCAAACGCAATCATCCCCATTATGGCGAAGAGGTTGCTCGGGCTACGATTATCAATGAATCGATCGCCAGTCGCTTTGCTGAAGCGTTCAAACGTGCTCTAGGTGAGGCGCTCAAAGATACATTCAAGCGTCGTTAACGTAGCTCAAAATCAACATCGAAGGTCGGGTTGTTCATTGATGCATTCAGGTTGTTACGTTTAGCCTGTTACATAGTTCTTTTCATATTGATCACCAGGAGGATTTCATGGCTAAGAACATGAGCAGGAGAGCGTTCTTGAGCACAGGCGGGCTTGCAAGTTTGGTCTTGCTGGCAGGTTGCTCGGGTGGTACGGCCAGCTCGGGAAGCGCTGCAAGCTCAAGTGCTGCATCATCGAGCTCGGGTCAGGTTATGGATGGCGACGGAATGATACAGGAGAGGCTGCTTGTCGGCACGTTGGCGACCGAAGACATCCTGCCGTTGTGGGTTGCGCAATCTGAAGGCCTGTTCGACAAAGCCAATGTATCGGTTGAAGTCGTGACGTTCCAATCTGCCACCGAGCTTATCGCTGGTGTCGCCTCAGGCGCAGTTAATATAGCGATGACCGACATCATGGTCACGGCAAGCATGTTTGCAAGTGGCATCGACGTTCAAATGCAGTGGGTTACGTTGGGCACAACTTCTGACCAAGGGCGTTTTGGCATCATGGTCGGGCCGAACAGCACGGTGACGAAGCTTGAAGACCTTGCTGGCGTACCTATTGGCGTGGGCAGCAATACCATCCTCGAATATGTCATGGACAAGCTCATGGAGGGAGCTGGCATTCCCGACGATCAAATCGTTGTCGAAGAATTGCAGAAACTGCCCGTGCGTTATCAAGCCATGATGTCGGGCGAGGTCGAGGCGGCAGCTCTTCCGGGCACGTTGCTCGCATTGGGTGAAGCAAGTAATTGCAAGCTTGTGGCTGACGACACAAAGGGCGATAACCTCTCGCAATCAGTCATGGTTGTGCGTGGCGAAGTGCTTGGCAACGTAGCGACCGCACAGTGCCTCGAGACGTTGAAGAGCGTTTGGGATGATGCGGCGAAGATGATCAACGACGACCCCGAAGCGTATCGCGAAGTGCTCATCGAAAACGCGAACCTTCCCGTGGAAATCGCCGACACGTATCCGATTAGCACCTATCCAACTGTCCAGCTGCCGACGGCTGCCATGGTTGATCCCGTTCTGGCTTGGATGGATAAGAAGGGCTATCTGACCAAGCCGCTCACGTATGACGAGTCGACGGGTGTGTTCTCGGCGAAATAGTGCTTCACTAAGTCGTTTCTCGACGATGCGCCAGGGGCAAGTTGAAGCTTCTGGCGCATTTTTTTACAACCGGTTGCGAACATCCTTGATCGAGAAATCGTAAATCAGGTGGGCAAGCTGGCGAGCTGACGTGGTTCCTGGGTTTGAGAGCCATCTCGAAATCATGAAAAGCGTGCCAGCCAAGGTGTATTCGAGCATCAAGTCGATTTCGCCTTCTGATCGCGCGTTATCGGAGTCGATGACGTACTCTCTCCAAAGCGGTTTCAGATTTGCTTTCAGCTTGTAGATGAATGCGGGGTCCCCCTGCTCGCTCAGCAGCACCGTGATGAAGGGCTTGTTGCGCTCGTAATACAGCACTACATCCTTGCATGCTGCGATAAGGCTGATTTTGCTCGAATCGCTGCGCAGGCGCTTCATGCACGCCTCGACGCATTCGGTCATGCCCTCGAGCAGCGAGGCTTCTATGGTGGCAAGCATTTCGTACAAGTCGCGGTAATGAAGGTAGAACGTTCCGCGGTTGTAGCCAGCAAGCTTGCAGACTTCGCCGACGGTAATCTTCTCGATGGGCTTGTCGGCGTAAAGGCGCCAGAAGGCCTCTTTCAAGTCGGCCTTGGTCTGCTCGGTTTTCTCAGGACGTTTTTTCATGGGCACAGCATAGCACGATGTGGCAACAAGCTATGGAGCTGCTCTGACAGCGCGCGGGGGTGGGTATAATGAATGGGTCTGTCAAATGGTAGGAGGGGGAGTTGTGAAACGGGCGCTGATAGCGTTTGCCATGCTGGTGGTTTTGCTGTTGCCGGCACAGGCGCTCGTTGCTCCACGTCTCGCTTATGCTGCTGATCCAGGCTATTCCATCGATCAGCTGACAACCGATATCTATGTTGAAACCGACTCCTCCATGCACGTCGTCGAGCGACAAGTTCTTACATTCGGGCAACAAGGCAAAGGACTTGTTTGGCATTTACAGGAATTCGAGCAAAGCGAGCCGGTCAAAATCGCATCGGTTCGTGTTGTGCGGCTCGATAGCGAAGGAGCTGCAGCTGACGATTGGCTCTCTTTGCATCATGCGGATTGCAAACCGGAAGAGCAGGGGCTGAAGCCTGGCGACGTTCCTGACGCGAGCTGGCGCGGAGCCGATGTGCAACCTTGGTATTCTTACAGCATTTCCGACAACATGGTGCGGTGCTACTTCCCAGCCGATGCGGGTACGTACATGCTCGAGGTTGACTATACAGTCATGCGGCGCGTGACCGTATTCCGCGATGTGGGCGAACTGTATTGGCGTTATGCCCAGAGTGACATGCCGGTCGATGCCCGCGATGTTACGTTGCGGGTGGCTTTGCCCGTTCCGGCTGGTTACGAGATTCAGCCAAATTCGACAGTGATGGCATGGGGCCATGGGCCGGCAGACGGCACGTTTTCGGTAGGCGAGGATGGATCTGTCACGTATCACGTTGACGTTGTTCAAGCTGGCCATTACGCCGAAGCCCATCTGCTGTTCCCTGCGAGCTGGATCGACAACATCGCCATTCAAGCGCCGAACCATCAAACCGAGATGCGCCGCTCTGATGCTATCGCCGAGGAGTCCGAATGGCTCGACCAGAGCGCGCGTGCGAGCATTTGGGACAACAAGGTGCGCGTCATGTTCATGCCGCTTGTTGCAATTGCTGCGCTCGTAGCTATCGTCGTTGCAATAGCGTTTGGACGTTCGCCGCGAACACGCCGCTGGTTTGTTCGCGTAGCAGCAACGCTCGGGATAATTGCCTTGGCTGAGCAGGCGTTTTTCAGAGAGCCGCTTACAACATGCGTTCTGCTGATTGCCGCTGCCGTGATTGCTCTTCTTGCAGGTAGCTTGCCTTTGAACGATGAGGTACCAGAGGAAAGGCTCTGCGAGTTGTGCGAATCCGATTCGGAGGGCGAACCGGACAATCCTACGGAACAAGGAGACGACCGTGAGTCAGAGTAGCGGCAACATCGTGTTGATCGGAATGCCGGGCGCGGGTAAGTCGACGCTCGGCGTCGTTCTGGCAAAGATTCTCAACAAGCAGTTCCTCGACGCCGATCTGGTCATCCAGAACCTGCATGGCAAGACGCTGCAGACGCTCATTGATGAGAGGGGAGCAGAGGGTTTCATCGCGCTGGAAAACGAAGCACTTTGTGGAATCGAGGCGCACAACACGGTCGTTGCAACGGGGGGAAGCGCAGTTTACTCAGATGAGGCAATGGTCCATTTGGCAAAGATGGGCACAGTCGTCTACCTCGAGATCTCGTATGAATCCCTCGTCGAACGCCTTGGAGACCTTGACGAGCGTGGGGTTGTGTTCAGGGGTGATGCGGGAATGGGATTGCGGGGTCTTTACGACGAACGCCGTCCGCTCTATGAGGGCTATGCCGATTTGACAGTTGATGTCGACGGCCTGACGATAACCGCCGCAGCACGCAAGGTCGCTGCTGCATATAAAGAAAGCTAGCATAAAAGGCGGGTCCGTCCGGTCCAGTCACAACCTGTTCTTCAACATAGATGCCGTTCGTGCTCGCTTCATCGAAAAGCACGACTGGTCTACTTTTTGCCCGCTCTGGTAGCATTTACATGGCGTTTAGCCACGACCGTCGGTCGATGAGTTTGAGGAGCCTAATCATGTTTTTCGAAGAAAAGACGCATGCAAAAAGTCTCTGGCGAAACGTGGCTGCTTTTTCCGTCAGCCTTGCGCTGGCGCTTTGCGGGCTGGTGGGATGTAGCAACGACCAATCGAAAAACAACGGATCGGAAAGCTCGACAGCATCCTCGGCTCAAGCGAGCGAAGACGCATACGAAAAAGATAGGGTTACCACTACCTATACCGAAAGCGAGAAATACGTCTACCCACCCTTCACGGGCGAGACCACCGACGCGTCATTCCACAACGAGCATGCCGTATCGACCGAGCAGCTCATCTCGCTGGTCGAGCACAACGCCGAGCTCAAGAGTCTGCTGGAGAAATCCATAGCGAAAGCGGCCGAGGTCAACCCCGACCGCACGACCAACCCAGCCCAAACGCTGGAGGAATACTATTTCTTCCTCGATTGGGCTGCCACGGCACTGCCTTGGCAAATTGCCCCGTTTGTCTCCGAGTACTCCACCCTCTACGATCAAATCGATCAAAGCCTCAACTATTTCTATTTCCTCGTTGATCAGCCCCTCGAGGAGTTGGAGGGGCGTGGGTACTACAACAACACGCTACAGTACTACGAGCCGTTCCGCTCGTGGATGATCCTGTTTACCGAGAGGTACGGGCAGTACCTGAACACGACCGACTCATGGTCGGACGAGCTTTACCAGACTGCGCTGGCCAACCCCAGCTTCAAGCTGGATGGCGACTTGTTCGAGGATCCCAGCAATTGGAAAACATTCAATCAGTTTTTCGCACGTTATCTGGCTGACCCTTCGAGGCGGCCTGTTGCCGATGCGGAAGATGCTTCCGTCGTCGTGTCTCCTGCCGACGCGAAGCCCCAGGGTGTCTGGAAGATAGATGGCGAGAGCATGGTGATAAGCGACGACCCCATTACCATCAAGAGCGGCACGCTTCGCTCGGTTGACACGTTGCTCGGGCCAAGCAACTTCGCCGGTGAGTTCGCGGGCGGCACCTTCACGCATATGTTCCTCGACGTGGACGATTATCACCGGTACCACTTCCCAGTATCGGGTACGATTCGCGAAGTCCTCACCATACCTGGCGACGACGCCATCGGCGGGCGCGTCATCTGGAGCGAGAAGGACCAGCGCTACATTCTCGAAGCGAATGACACCTCGTGGCAGAGTATCGAGACGCGCGGACTCGTGATTGTCGAAACCGATGGCTATGGCCTGGTGGCGATTATGCCCATTGGCATGTCGCAAGTGTCTTCCGTCTGCTTCGAAAAAGAGGTTCAGGTTGGCCAGCGCGTCGAAAAAGGCGACATGTTGGGATGCTTCCTCTTTGGCGGAAGCGACATCGTCCTGATATTCCAGAGCGATGTGGAAGTCGAAATGGTTGCCGAGCAGGTTGAGAACGGCACCTACAAGGAATTGGAGGCTTGTTCCCGCTTAGCTGTGTTGAAGAAAGCCGAGTAGAAAGGAAACAGGCCAGAGTGATTGCCACTCTGGCCTGTGAAAACTCTGGCGCCCCAGGGCCGATTCGAACGGCCGACACCCGCTTTAGGAGAGCGGTGCTCTGTCCCCTGAGCTACTGGGGCGTAGGCGGTATTGTACCAAATCGGCTAGCCGGATGTCTTAGACGCGGCCGAGCTCGACGAGGGCGTCGGCGTTGGCGTCGGGTCCTTGTCAAACGCCACCGACAAGCTGAGGTCGCCCTTGACATTGCTGATAGTCACGGAGCTCGAAGCGCCGTATGAGTTTCCGTTCGAGTCGACCACGCTGGAAATGTGATATCCGGAGTTCGCCGCGATGGAGAACGTGACGCTATCGCCTTCGGGCACCTGGGTGCTTTCGGGAGTGACGTAGCCGCCTGACGGATCGTTAACGTATGCAATCGCGTAGTAGTACTGCACGCCCGTGCTGACCTTGATGTTGACCGTTGAGTCGGGCTTCGCTTTCTCGCCGGCTGCAGGCGACTGGCTGATGACGCAGCCTTGGGGCACGTCCTTGTCGGATGCGTAATCGACGGTCACTTCAAACCCGGCGTTGTTCAGGGCAGCGGTCGCCTCGCCTTCGTACATGTTCTTGACGTCGGGCACGGCGATGGTCTCCTGGCCTGCGGAGAGGATGTAGATAACTGTCGAACCCTTATCAGCCTTCGTGCCTGCTTCAGGCGTTTGGCGCATGACGCGATTCTCTTTGACCGTGTCGGAATGCTCGGCTGTGCCAGCTTCGTATTTGAAGCCCGCACGCTGCAGGGCTGCGCGCGCCTCGTTTGCCGTCATGTTGGTCAAATCGGGCACTTCAACTTGCTCGATGCCCTTCGAGACGGTAAGGTTGATGGGCGTGTCTTTCGGCTGTTTCGTCTTGGCGCGCGGTGACTGGCTGATGACCGTATCGGCAGGTACCGCGTCGTTGAAAGCATATTCGATGTTTCCGACCTTGAAGCCTGCGTCCTCGACGGCGGCGGTTGCCTCATTGAGCGTCAGGCCAGCGCAGTCGGGCACTTCGGCACCTTCGCCGACGGTGTTGCCGAGCAGGAAATATGAAAGCGCAGCAATGATCGCGATGGCGACGATAGCGCCCAATGCGATGAACACACCACGACGCGATTTGCCACCCTGCGAGCTGTTGGTACCAATGGGTTGGCCTATGACACCACTGCTTTGGAAATTGTTCTGTCGGACCTGGTCGCCCGAAGGCTTCATAACGGCGGTTTGCTCGCCATTGAAGGGAACCGGCGGAATATCGGGAATCTTGTCGTTGATGAGCATGGTGTCGGCGGTGCTGAAACCTCCGAGGCTGACCGCACGGCCTGCGAGGAAATCGTTGAGCGCGCTGCGCATGTCACGCGCCGTGGCAAAACGGTCACGCGGATCCTTCGCGATTGCCTTCATGATGATGCTCTCGAGAGCAGGATCGATTGCGGGGTTGATCTCGCGCGGTGGCACTGCCTGATCTTGCACCTGCTTGAGCGCGACGCTCACCGCGTCGGGCCCGTCGAAGGGCAATTTGCCCGTCGCAGCCTCGTAGAGCACGATGCCAAGTGAATAGATATCGCTAGCAGATGTGAGTTCCTTGCCCTGCGCCTGCTCGGGGGAGATGTAGTGAGCGGTGCCGAGCACGGCCGACGTTTTCGCCATGACCGAGTTCTTGGCGCGTGCAATGCCGAAGTCCATGACCTTCACGTTGCCGTCAGGCTGGACCATGATGTTTTGGGGCTTGATGTCGCGGTGGATGATGTCGAGCCCGTGTGCGACGGCAAGCGCCTGGCAGACCTGCGAGCCGATTTCCGCAACTTTGCGCTGGTTAATGGCGCCGCGCTGCTGGATGGCGGTTTTCAGGTCGGAGCCCCGCACGAACTCCATGACGATGAACGACGTGTCAGTATCCTGGCCCCAGTCGTAGACGTTGACGATATAGGGGCTTTGCAGGTTTGCTGCAGCTGCCGCTTCCTGGCGGAACCTCGTGCGGAAGTTCTCGTCTTCCGCATATTGGGGAAGCATGATTTTGATAGCGACCGTGCGTCCAAGGACCCTATCTTGTCCCTGATAGACTTCTGCCATCCCGCCTATGCCGACCCGTTCGCCGACAAGGTAGCGGTTGCTGAGCGTCCTTCCTGTCATGTTGCCTGTCACTTTACTCTCCTTCATGCTTCGTGTTCGTGTTTGTGCGGCGTTATGGTCACACGAATCATCAGCCTATATCTTCCTACAAAATTCCTTTGATTTGTAGCGCGGTTTGTAAAACATTTCTTGCTTTGAGCGCTGCATTGTCCGAATATTCGCTGTCAATTGCCTGCTCGAGCACGATGGCTACGACAACTTGCGGATCGTCAGCTGGTGCATAACCAACAAACCAGCTGTCGTCGGCTGCCTTGCCTGTTTCTGCCGTGCCCGTTTTACCTGCAACTTGAACACCCGAAAGTTGGGCGTTGAAGCCAGTGCCGTAATTGACGACATCCACGAGTACTGCCGAAACACGCTCCGCAGTTTGTTCGCTGACGGCGCGTTGGAACGCTGAGGGCGATGCCGTGTAGCTGCGCTGGCCGTTGGCGTTGTAGATGCCCTCGACGAGATACGGATGCATGATCGTGCCATCGTTTGCGATAGCGCATCCAACCATGGCCATTTCGAGCACAGTCGCGACGGGACCCGCCTCTGCTTCGTCGCCGACGGGTTGGCCGACGGCTGCCCAAGCAGTCTCCCAAACACTCATTTCTTTCGGGCTCGACATGATTGAAGAAGCGAGCGGGAGCTCGAAATCGATGTCTTTGTCAAAGCCGAACTTGTCGGCGCCTGCGACAAGCGTTTCTGCACCGATTTCAACGCCAAGCTGGGCAAATGCCGTGTTGGACGAATAGGCGGTCGCTTGGGCGAGCGTCAACATGCCATAGTCATTGCCATCGAAGTTGCGCACGGTAGCATTGCCGAGTTCGATCTGGCCCGGGGAGTTGTAGACAGAGCTCTCGTTAGCGATGTCGTTTTCGAATGCAGTCGACAGCGTGATGATCTTAAACGTCGATCCAGGAGCGTATTGAGATTGGGTTGCGCGGTTGAGAAGCGCGGTTGTCGAGTCGCCTTCAGCGGCCGCATCGAGCACAGCTTCGAAATCGGCGGCGTTGTAAGTCGGCGACGACGCCATGGCGAGCACCGCACCCGACTTCGGGTCGATGACGACGCATGCGCCGGTATACCCTTCAAGCGCCTGTTGGGCAGCGTTTTGGATGGTCGAGTCGATGGTCAGCACGACGTCGTTGCCCGGCTGCGTGATTCCCGCCTGGGTGTTGAGCACGTCGAGCCAGCTTGCGAAGTTCTGCTCGCCGGCCAAAGCCTCGTTTTCGCTCGCCTCGATGCCGCTCATGCCGTACTTCGTAGAGTAGTAACCCACGACTTGCGAGGCCAGATTCCCGGCGGGGTAGGTGCGCTCGTACGTGCCGTCATCCAAGAGGACGCTTTCTGCCAATGTGGTGCCATCGTATGTCATAATGGTTCCGCGTTTGACGGTCGCCTCTTTTGCTAGCGTGTGGTTGTTGCCCGGCATGTTCTGGTATTCGCGTGCTTGCACGACCATGATCATCGTCAGGTTTGCGACGAGCAGCGCGATAAGTACGGACAAGATGATGAGCGACGTCGTCAGACGCTTGCCGAGCGAAACGCGGCCGAGCACGCTGTTCGAATGCAGCATGCCAGTAGTCGCCATCTCCCGATCGACGCCCGTTCCCTCGTCACCGCATCGCAGTAGAAAACCTACTGCGATGAAGCTGGCCAGCAGTGAAGATCCACCTTGGCTGACGAATGGCAAGGTGAGGCCCGTCAGAGGAATGAGCCGCGTGACGCCGCCGACGATGATGAAGGCCTGCAGGACGATGGTGGTCGTAAGGCCGACGGCAACCATCGAGCTAAAATCGCTCTTCGCGCGCGCAGCTGTCAGATATCCGCGGATTGCGAAGCTCAGGTAAACGAGCAGGACGCCTGCGCTGCCCATGAGGCCGCATTCCTCGGCGATTGCAGCAAAGATGAAGTCGCTTTCGACGACGGGAATCTGATAAGCCAAACCGCGTCCGATTCCGACGCCGAACAAGTCGCCATCGGCCATCGAGTACAGGCCTTGGAGCATTTGATAGCCCGCACCTTGAGGGTCGGCAAACGGGTCGAGCCAGTTGGCTACGCGCACCTGCACGTGAGTGAAGCCCATATAGGCGCCGACGCAGCCGAGAATCATGAGCATGAAACCGATGACCAGGTAGAACTTCTTGCCCGTGGCAACATAGAGCATCGCCAGGAACACGAAGAAGAATACGAGTGCGCTGCCGAGGTCTTTCTCGAAGATGACGATGAGCAATGCAATTGCCCACATGACGAGCATCGGAGCGATGGTCTGGAAGTCGGGGAGCCTAAACGGCCCGATCCGCCACGTGAATACCGACAAGAGCTCTCGGTTGGACGCGAGGTAGCTTGCGAGGAACAGAACGATGACGACCTTGGCGAGCTCACCGGGCTGGAACGAGAGCGGTCCGATTGACAACCAGATGCGGCTTCCGTAAATCTCTTGGCCAAGCCCGGGAACGAGCGGTGAGAGCAGCAAGATGAAACCGAGAATCATCAGCGTGTATTTGTAGTTGGCAAGCTTCTCGAGTCGTCGCGAGAACGCAAGCACCAAGACCATGCAAAGAACGCCGACGAACAACCAAATGACCTGGTTATATGCAAGGTCGGGAGCGAGCCTCGTCACAAAGGCGATGCCGATGCCTGCCAGCACGAACACAAGTGGCAAAATGGCCGGGTCGGCATCGGCTGCAAAAAAGCGCACAGCGATATGAGCCGCGATGAAGGCGACGAAAATCCCGATGGGCACGCCGAGCGTGGTCCATCCGAGCTGCTGGCCTTGATTGAGCGCAAGCATCGCAAACAACAGGATTACGATGGGCGCTCCCACGCACAGCAATATGAGCTCGAGATTGCGGCGCGTCATGCGGTCGAGGCCTCCTTGGATTTAGACTCGAGGTCTTCCTTGTATGTCTCGACGAGCTCTTCAGCTTCTTCGACGCTCGACACGCGCATGCCTTCGCGGATTCTCTCGGCTGCGGATGGCGGCAAATCGTCGACGGCGACATTTGACACCACGACAAGCTCCGAATACGAGAAGCCCAGCACATCGCCCGGTACGCCACGGTAGACGGCGACCTTGCCGTCTTCTTCGGTGAGATATGCCGTGTTGTGGAGATAGGTGTACCCACCCCATGCAGCGGCGGCAATTATGCCGATGAGCAGCAGGATGACGAAAGCAACGGTGATGAACGTGCGACGTTTGACCTTCCGACGCGCTTTGTCGCCCAAGCCGATGGCGTTGGCGACGACGACGGTGACGTTGTCAGTGCCGCCCGCTGCAATAGCCTCGTTCACCAAGGCGGCAGCGCAGCGCTGAGGGTCGGCAACGCGGTTCATGATCGCTTCGATGTCCGCATCTTCGACCATCGATGTCAGGCCGTCGGAGCACAACATGAGCCGGTCACCCGTCTCGACGCGGATCTCGTAAAGGTCGGGCACCATGTCGGGGTCGTTGCCCAATGCGCGCGTGATGACCGAGCGGTTCGGGTGGAAGCGTGCTTCCTCTGGTGTGATTTGACCCGATTCAATCATGTTGGCCATGAGGCTGTGGTCGCGCGTGATTTGCGAAAGCTTGCCGCCGTGCAAAAGATAGGCACGCGAGTCGCCAACTTGCGCTATGACGAGCTTGTCAGCTTCGAGCATTGCGGCCGTGCAGGTCGTGCCCATGCCCTCGCGGCCTTCGCCCGTGAGTGCGGCTGTGATGATGTCGCGGTTCGCCTGCTCAACGGCTTGGCCGAGCTCTTCGGCGTCGGCATGTTTCGGGGCGCACTCCGCGACGGTCTTGACGCAGATTTCGGATGCAACCTCGCCGGCTGCATGGCCACCCATGCCGTCAGCGACGACGAACAGCGGGGGAGTCACGATGAGCGAATCCTCGTTCTGCTCGCGGACGCAACCGATGTCGGTGCGGCTGCCGAACTGGGTAACCGCGCCCGTACGCGTGCGTTCAGTGGAACGATATGAGCTTGATCTTGCCATTTAGTTGCGCCTCACGCGAATCGAGACGTCGCCGATGGTGACGACGTCATTTTCAGACAGCGCAACCGGATCGGAAATGCGTTGGCCGTTGACGGTAGTGCCGTTTGTCGAGCCCAGATCCTCGACGAACAGGTTTTGACCCATGAGTGTGAACCGCGCGTGGCGCGCCGAAACGTAGCCAGCTGCGATGACGATGTCTGCATTGGGGGAGCGACCCACGATGACGGGGCCGCGTACGACGATCGATACGCCGCGCAGCTCCTTGGGGCCTTTCTCAACCGAGAGGTTCCAAGTGCGTTCCTTCTTGCGTTGGCCGCGCACCAGACCGATTCCCGTGCGCATGATGGCAAAGAGGAACAGGTAGAGCAATGCGACGAAGAGCAGACGTCCGATGAGCAGAACGACGTCTATCAATGGTGCCTCCCTTGTGTCGTGCGGATTTGGTTCATTACGTGGTTCGTTTTAGGTTCGTTCGGTGGGGTATTCGATCATCGGGGCGTCTCTCGACGCCCCATTTGGTTTCAAGCAAACGGTTAGTAGACCGTGAACTGGAAATCGGTTTTGCCAATCGTGACGACGTCGCCCGGGTACAAAGGATGCGACGCAATCGAAATTCCGTTCACAAGCGTTCCGTTCATCGACTTCAAGTCGGTGATGGTCCAGATGCCCTGTGTCGTAAGACGCAATTCGGCGTGCTTGCGGCTCGCGTTGATATCCTGGACGACGATGTCGTTATGAGAATCGCGGCCCATGGTGATGAGCGTGCCGGCGAGATCGTACGGACGCTGGTAGGTCAAGTCGATGAGGCGTGCATGCACGATTCTCCGGTTGGGCGTGGGATTAGCGCCGCCGACAAATGCCGCCGTGTTGGGCTGCTGGGCTACGGGCTGGGGCTCGGGCGTTGCGATGCTTTGAGGATACGCGTAGCCATCGTCGACGAATTCACCGCTATCAGCCGCTTTGTCGCGGTAGTCTTCGAAGTCTTCGCTGTTGAACGTGTACTCACCGTAGTCGATCGAGCGGTCGATCTCCTCTTCGGGCACGTACGGCAGCGGAGGCTTGCGCTGCGGGGGAGCGGGTTCAGGCTCGGGCTCGATGAAGTCAAGGTATCCACTTGCCCATGCCTCTTCGGCGTAAGCTTCTTGCTGTTGCGGTTGCTGTTGGTAGCCTTGCGGGGCTTGCTGATCTTGCTGGTGGTTCTGGGGGGCCTGCTGCGCGTACTGCGGACGTGGGGCGATGCCGTAGCGTTGCATCTCCTCGTCGCGCAACTGCGCAACGATGGGGGCGGCCACCAGCTCGGCGATGACGTCGAACTTTCCATGCCTCAAACCATCGTCGACGACGAAGCGCACCAGCGGCTCGCCATCCATGACCAGGCCTTGCTCCATGGCTTTGGCGCTCAGGTACGTTTCGGTTTCGCCTGCAAGTGTCGGGTAATAGCCGAACAGACGCGCATCGTCATCAGGGTTGACGAGCACCGTGTAGAGCGTGGGCGCATATTCGCGGCCAGCGCCGACCATGGTTTCGCGCCTCATCTGCTTCTCTGCTTTTTTGGCAATTTGAACTGGAGAGATAGGCGCTTTCGACATTTTGCCGGCTGCACCTTCGAAGGTGTCTTCCATCCGGTTCTCGAACTTCGAGAAAATACCCATTGCTACTCCTTTTTCACTGCGTTTAACGAGCTGTTTCTCGTGTATATAGTTAGCTGTATTATCCTCTAGTTCGCAGCGTTTTTTCAAGTTGTTGCCATCCTTCCACAAGATTCATGCCGAAACCAATCAAAAGGGATTGCTCCTTTTGGCGAGGTTCTGGGTATTACATGAGAGCGGGTTTGCGCAAAGGAATAATTATGGGGGTTAAGGCTCGCGTTCTTCGCTTGCCTTGACAGTTGCAAACGATGATATGATTATCCTTGGATTATCAGGAATCTTCTCTGGCAGGGGTCTTTGGACATGGACGACCGCCAACTCGAAAACCTGTACCGCGCCAACTTCCAGAGGGTGTATAACTACGCCTACTACTCGTTGCTGAATTCTGCCGAAGCCGAGGATGTGACCAGCGCGGTTTTCGTCAAGGTCGTCGCGAACATCGACAAGTATGATGCCTCTCGGGCCTCGTTCGGCACGTGGATCACGCGCATTGCCCATAACGTTTTGGTCGATTACCACCGCACGCGCAAACCGACCGTGTCGCTCGAAAAAGTCGTGGTCGACGAGCCTGCGGTCGAAGATGACTATCCTGTGTTGGATGACCGGCAACAACGCGTCGCCAAACTGCTCGCTTGCCTCTCGGAGCAAGATCGCGAACTGATATACCTGAAGTACTACCAAGAAAAGAAGAACGTCGAAATTGCGCAGTTGCTCGACATGAATCCATCGACGGTCGCTACGCGCCTGCGACGAGCGCTCATCGCCATGCGCGCTTGCGCTGAAGAGGAAACCTCATGACGCAGGAGCGGGGATCTGGGCAAGTACAGCAGGGCGAACGGCAAGAACTGTTCCGGCAGACCGCTCTCGACCAGGCATCGGCGGCGACGGGGCTCGACGCATACATCAAGGCGGTACGGCCCAGCACGTGGCTCGTTGCCGTGGCGGCGGTCATTGCCATGGTGGCCTTGCTCATCTGGGGCTTCACCGCCAAGGTGGCTACGACCATAAACGACAACGGTGTCGTGCACGACGGCCAGGTGGTCAGCTACCTGACCGAGCAGAACCGAAAGGAAGTCAGTGTCGGAGATCGCGCGCTCGTCGACAACGAAGAAGCGACTGTCGTCGACGTGTCCAAGACACCGCTTTCTTCGCGCGATGCTGGGGCTGTGGCTAATGACGAGTACACACTCGAAATGCTCAAGCTCGAGGACTGGAATTACCCCGTGTACCTGACCATGGACAACTTGCCCAAGGAAGGTACCCTGGTCGACGTGATGATCACGACTGACGAGGTGGCGCCCATTTCGTTCCTTCTCGACTCGGAGCTGGGCAATGAATCG
Organism: uncultured Coriobacteriaceae bacterium; assembly: GCA_902779135.1. Taxonomy (GTDB): domain Bacteria; phylum Actinomycetota; class Coriobacteriia; order Coriobacteriales; family Eggerthellaceae; genus UBA9715. The sequence continues at coordinate 37,385 of CACZAR010000002.1, forward strand.
AGCTAAAGGGCCCATCCGCACCGTTCCCATGGTCATGCAGATGGAGGCGCTCGAATGCGGTGCCGCCTGCTTGGCCATGATTCTCGCGTATCACGGCAAGTGGGTAGGGCTTGACCAAGTGCGCCACGACTGCGGCGTGTCGCGCGACGGCTCGCGCGCGGTCAACATCCTGAAGGCGGCTCGTTCCTACGGACTCGTGGCCGATGGCTACAGTCTCGATCCCGAATCGCTTGCGACTATGCCGCTGCCCTGCATCATCCATTGGAATTTCAACCATTTCGTTGTGCTGAAGGGCTTCACGGGCAAATGGGCCTATCTCAACGATCCCGCACGCGGTTCGATTCGTGTGTCGCTCGAAGAGTTCGACCGTTCGTTCACGGGTATTGCGCTGTGCTTCGAACCGGGCGAGTCGTTCGAGGAAGGGGGTAAGCCGGCAAGCGTCGTCTCATTCGCGCGCTCACGTCTCAAAGGCGCTGCCGGTCCCACCGTTGTCATCGCCATTGCCGCCGTTATTGGGGCGTTTGCTGGCATCGCCAATGCAACGTTCTCGCGTGTGTTCATGGACCGCATCCTGACGGGCATCGACCAGAATTGGCTCGTGCCGCTCGTCGTGTTGATGGCTATCGTCGCTATCTTGCAGTGCATCGCCGCCGGCATCAACTCTGTCAGCGCGCTGCGCGTGCGGGGGAAGTTTGCCGTTTCTGCAAGCACTGAATTCGTTTGGCACCTGCTGCGGCTCCCCGTGTCGTTTTACGAGCAGCACAACATCGGTGACTTGCAGCAGCGCCAATCCGAGAACGAGAGCGTCGCCTACACGCTCATCTCGCAGCTAGCCCCCGTGATGCTCAACGTGGTTCTTCTCGTGGTGTACCTGGTCGTCATGGTGCGCTACAGCTTGATGCTGACGCTGGTTGGGTTGTTCACCGTTGTGGTGAACCTGTTCGTGGTCAACGCCACAGCTCGTGCCCGTGTCAACGTCACGCGCGTGCAATTGCGCGACAACGGTCGGCTGTACTCGTCGACGATCGGCGGCATCGACCAAATCGAAAGCATTAAGGCCTCGGGTGCCGAAGACGGCTATTTCGCCCAGTGGAGCGGTTATCAGGCGGCGCTCGCAGCGACCCAAGCGCGTTTGGCCAACATCACGCAATATCTCGGGGCGCTCCCCTCGGCCTTGGTTCAGTTGACGAACGTCATCGTGTTGACCCTGGGCGTGTGGCTCATCATGGAAGGCGAGTTCTCGGTGGGCATGTTGCTGGCGTTCCAGAGCCTGCTTTCGCAGTTCTTCTCACCCATCAACTCGCTCCTCTCGCTCAATCAACAGGTGCAGGAAATGCGCACGTCGATGGAGCGCATCGATGATGTGTTAAAGAGCGAGCCCGATGTCCCGGACGACATCGAAGATTGCCGTCCTTCGGGAGAAAAACTCTCGGGCAAGCTTGACGTCGCTGGACTGACGTTTGGCTACTCTCCGCTTGGGGCGCCAGTCATTTCCAGCTTCGATTTGCACGTGAAACCGGGTGAGTGGGCCGCACTCGTCGGTGACTCCGGATGTGGGAAATCGACCATCGCCAAGCTGATTGCGGGTTTGTACAAACCTTGGGAGGGGTCGGTGTCGTTTGACGACATTCCCGCTGAAGAGGTGCCGCGCATGAAGCTCAAGCGGTCTCTTTCAGTTGTCGATCAAGACATCGTGCTGTTCGACGGCACCATTATGGACAACTTGCGTCTGTGGGACGGCTCGATCGACGAAGCCGATGTGTTCCGCGGCGCGCGTGATGCGTCCATACATGAGGCCATTGTGGCGCGGCCCGATGGATACGACCAGGCGGTCACATCCGATGGAGCCAATTATTCGGGTGGAGAACGCCAACGTCTCGAAATAGCCCGCGCCTTGTCCCAAAATCCCACGATCATGATCCTTGACGAGGCCACGAGTGCACTCGATGCCAAGACCGAGCAAGAGGTCATGCAGGCAATACGCGCACGCAACATCACGTGCATCGTGGTTGCGCACCGCCTATCGACCATTCGCGATTGCAGTCAGATCGTGGTGCTCGAAAAGGGACACGTGGTGGAACGGGGCACGCATGACGAGCTGATGGGGCTCAACGGTCGTTATGCAGCGCTTGTGAACGACGGCGATACGGGAGGTGCGCGATGAGCGATTTTGAAACGCAGCTTCCCATGAATGGCCTCGATGAGGCCTTGGCCGTTTTGCTTGCCCATTTCAATGTGAAACCTTCTAAAACACTGCCCATCGGCGACACAATCGAGCAACGGCTCGACAGCATGCTGCATCCCCACGGCATCATGAGACGCAAAGTCCGTCTGGAAGGGCAGTGGTACAAGGACGCGATCGGTGCGATGCTGGGCGCTTTGCAGGATGGTAGTCCTATCGCGCTGCTTCCCCATGGTGCGGCGGGCTATTCTTACGTCGACCCCACAACCGGCAAACGCGTACGCGTGACGGGTGCCAATGCGGGCACTATCCAACAAGACGCACTGTGCCTGTACCAGCCGCTTCCCTTGAAACCGCTGGGTCTTCGCGACTTGGCCTCGTTCGGTTTGCGGTCACTCGGGAAAGCTGACTACGTGACGATCGTGCTGGTCAGCGTGATTGCGACCGTCATAGGCCTGCTTCCCGCATGGGCGAACCAGGTCATCTTCGACCAGGTCGTGCCTTACGGCAAGCCATCGCTCGTCCTGCCAGTTGCCGCGCTGCTGATCGGAGCGGTGCTTTCGCAGGCAGTCATAGGCCTTGCCCGGTCGCTCGTGACGGCACGTATCGGCACCAAGCTCAACGTGCAGGTGCAAGCAGCTGTGATGGCGCGCCTTTTGCTGTTGCCGCCACGGTTCTTCGTGGAGCACCAGCCTGGCGAGCTGACCAACCGAGCCATGGCGGTTACGCAGCTCGTGCAGCTGCTCATGAAGGTCGTGTTCACCACGGGGCTCTCGTCGGTGCTGTCGCTCGTCTACATCGTGCAAATCGCCAGTTTCGCACCGCAGCTCACCATCCCCGCACTTTTCGTCTTGGTTGTGAATGCGATCGTCACCACCGTGGCGACGCTCGCCAACATGCGTTACGACCAGAAGCAGCTCGAGAGCACGGCGGGCCTTTCGGGCACGCTGGTCTCGCTGCTTTCGGGCATAAGCAAGATCAAGCTGGCGGGCGCAGAGCGTCGAGCTTTCACCCGCTGGGCCCAAGATTACGCTCAAGTTGCCAAGAGCATTTACGATCGCCCGCTGTTGCTGAAAGCCTCAAGCGTTATCACGACGGCCACGGGGTTGGCGGGCACCATCCTCATCTACTTCCTCGCAAGTGCCACACAGGTATCGGTTGCCGATTACATGGCGTTCAACGTTGCATACGGTATGGTCACGGGCGCCATCATGGCACTTGCCGGTATCGGTACGCAAATCGCGGCTATCCAACCGACCATGAAGCTCGTCGAGCCCGTGCTGAAATGCCAGCCCGAAGCACGCGAGGGCGACCATCCTGTTGAGGACGTCACGGGCGCCATCGAACTGACGGACGTCACGTTCCGCTACAGCGAGGACGGCCCGGCCATCGTCGAAGATTTAAGCCTATCGATTCATCCCGGCGACTACGTGGCGATTGTCGGCCGCACGGGATGCGGCAAATCGACCCTGGTGCGCCTATTGCTTGGCTTCGAGGAGCCCGAACTAGGCACCATCTGCTACGATGGGCGCGATCTTGATACGCTCGACAAGCGTTCGTTGCGCCGCCATATCGGCGTCGTCCTGCAAACCGGCAGGTTGGTGTCGGGTAACATCTTCCAAAACATCACGCTTTCCGCACCTTACCTGACGATGGACGAGGCGTGGGAAGCGGCTGAGTTGGCTGGCATTGCCGACGACATCCGCGCAATGCCCATGGGCATGTTCACGCGCATCTCCGAAGGTTCGGGAAGCATCTCGGGTGGCCAACGCCAGCGCTTGCTCATAGCGCGTTCGGTTGCCGCAAAACCCAAGTTGCTCATCTTCGACGAGGCTACAAGTGCGCTTGACAACATTACGCAGCGTCAGGTGTCCGACGCCCTGGGCGCGCTTGACTGCACGCGCGTTGTGGTAGCGCATCGGTTGTCCACGATTCGCAACTGCGATCGCGTTCTCGTGCTCGACGGCGGACGTATCGTCGAGGATGGCACGTATGACGATCTGCTTGCGCAAAACGGCGTTTTCGCTGAGTTGGTGGAGCGTCAGAGGTTGATATAGTGATAATGAAATGGTAGGAACAATTCGTCGTATGAGCAGTTAAAAGATGCATTGAAATTCGCAGGCATTAGAATGAAGGAGAAGAATGATGAGGATTCTCTGGTTCTGCATTCCCGCATATGGGCATACTAATCCGACCATCGAAGTTGTTCGCGAGCTTGTGCGGCGTGGCCACGAAGTGCGCTACTACTCCTTCGAGGAGTTCCGGGAGAAGATTGAAGGTGCTGGGGCGGACTTTATATCCTGCGACGCCTATTTGCCCGCCCTCGATGCAAAGAGCGAGCGCAAGCTCCGCGAGGTGTCAACCACCGAGATGAGCGTGCAGTCGTTTCGCATCACCGCCACCCTCGATCCCATCATCTCGCAGGATGTGGAATCATGGCAGCCTGATGTGCTGGTCACGGATTCCGCTTGCTTTTGGGGCAAACTCACAGCAATTAAGTTCAACCTTCCCTGGGTGTGCTCCACCACCACGTTCGCATTCAATAAGGATTCTGCCCAATACATGCAACAGAGTGCATCGGAGATTGCCGATATGGTCTTGGGACTTCCGCGCATGAACTGCGAGATTCGCAAGCTGCGGGGCTTGGGCTACCATGTGAAGAACGTCCTCGACATCGTGCAGAACAAGCCTGACGACAACACCATCGTCTACACCTCACGCACCTTCCAGCCCTGCGCCGAGACTTTCGATGAGATACATTACCGCTTCGTGGGCCCGTCCGTGCGCGAGGTGGAGCCGCGCGAGAAGGCTGGCCGCCCGCTGGTGTTCGCATCACTCGGCACGGTCATCAACGACCGCCCTGGTTTTTACCGCACGCTCATCGAAGCCCTGCACGATGAGGATGTCGACCTGCTCATATCCTGCGGTAAGGCGTTCGACCCAACGGTTTTGGGCGAACTTCCCGCCAACATGCGCGTCGAGCACTACGTGGATCAGATGGAGGTGCTCTCGCGGGCGAGTCTGTTCGTCACGCACTGCGGCATGAACAGTGCATCGGAGGGCATGTGGATGGCAGTGCCCGAACTGCTCTTCCCCCTGACGGGCGAACAGCGGGCGGTGGCGCGGCGCGTGGCCGAGGTCGGCGCCGGCGTTCTCCTTGACGAGCACGATGCCAAAGATGCGCTAAAGCTGAAAGCGGCTGTGCTCTGTGCGCTTGCGAACGAGGACATTTCCACAGGGGCTGCCCGCATGAGGGAAGACCTTCGTTCATGCGTCGGTCCTTCCGGTGCAGCCGACTTCATCGAGCAGTGTTCCCTGAAACGTTAAACCCCCGTGCTCGTATAATTAATTGCAAGGTGAGACACCCTAATCATCCGCTGCATCAAGAGGAGGTTGATTGTGAACCTGGAAGACTACATCAAGGAACTAAGCCCCGAACTGCAGGAGAAGGCCCGCGCGTGCGGCAGCGTCGATGAGCTGTTGGTGCTCGCCAAGGAGAACAAGATTCCATTGCCCGATGAGGCGCTTACCGCCATCGCAGGTGGGCAGGATGGCGGAACCGTGAACTGTGGGAAACTGCATTGTCCGCAGTGCAGCTGCACCAAGATCGCATACCAGTACGAGGATCGCGGGAACTACTACCAGTATTTTTACACGTGCACTGGGTGCGGTTACGAGTGGTCCGAGAGATGGCCCAAATACCCTGATCCGGGCATAAACTAAGATAATCATGCGTTACCGCTTGAAACAAGGTTGCAGCCTGCGTGGATGGCTGTTCAATCCGTACGCTCTCGTGCGGGACGATTGGTATATGCCCACCAATTTGTCAGTGGGCGAGTTCAACGTGTTGGTGCGCTGCGATGGGGAAACCGTCTTCGCGGAAGATGAACCCGACGAGGTGCGTGCGATTCTGGCGCGTTTCCTCGAAGAAGGCGTGATTGAAGAATGCGCTGCTCCTGATCCCGTTGCTGACGCCCAGGGATACAAGTTGTATCCCTGCTGGCGGTTTAACCTGATCAACTGGGCTATCACGGGCAGGTGCAACTACAACTGCAAGCACTGCTTCGCAGCAGCCGATCTCAATCCGATTGCGGCGCATCCCACAACCGAACAGTGCCTGGCATTCGTGGATCAGTTGGCCTCCTGCGGCATCCGCCACGTATGGCTCACGGGTGGTGAGCCGCTTTTGCGCAACGATTTCCCGCAAATCGCGCAAGCACTTGCCGATGCAGGCATATCAATCGACGACATTGGCACGAACGCCTCGCTCGTCACTGACGAATTGCTTGACGCCCTTAAGGCGATGGGCCACCATCCCCAATTCAACATCAGCTTCGACGGACTTGGACATCACGATTGGCTGCGCGGCGTGCCGGGCGCCGAAGAGCGCACGCTTGAGGCGATTCAGCTGCTGAAACACCGCGGCTACCGCGTGAAGGTGCAGTATTGCCTGTGGGACGGCAATCTGGATACGCTGCGCGAGACCACGCTACGCTTAGCGGATATGGGCGTCGATCATTTGCGCCCCATCCGCGTGGTCGAGGCGCCGCGGTGGAAGGCTGCCGAATACGGCCATACGCTGGACTATCGCGCCTATTGCGATTTGATGGTGGAATACCTTGACTGGTATGTGGGCGAGAATCTGCCCATGGAACTGGAAGTGTGGTCATTGCTCGATTACATGCCCGCTTCCAGGCAATGCCGGCTCACACCGGTTAAGCGCTGCAGCGTCGAACGCGATCGGCTCCAGCCTGTGTGCGGCGATGCGCGCAACATGCCCTTCGTGGCGAGCAACGGCAGCCTGACGTTATGCAACCAAATCTCAGGTTGGGAGACGGCTCACGGCGTCGAGCACGGCAACGTATACAAGACACCGCTGGCCGAGCTGTTATCTAACTCGCCCTTCACGCAGCAACTGTTGGTTACCCGTGCCCAAGTGCGCGAGCACAATCCCCAATGCCAAACGTGTGAGTTTGCCAGTGAGTGCAATTGCGGCTGCCGGGCAGTTGCGCTTGCCATGACCGACGACTTGTTGGCAGCTGACCCCACGCAGTGCATCTTCTTCAAGGGCGGCTACCGCGAGCGTTTCTCGCAAGTCCTTGCTACGCACAACATCACCATTTGGTAAATCTGCCAAAGCGCCCGGCGCGTGGGCCATAAACCCCTTTTTTCTTCCAATTGGGTGAAACGGTCTTTCGGCTCATTCGTATAGGGGAATAGGAAGAAAAGAAAGAAGTGGGATTATCTTCTACGAAATGCCGTATAGGTGCAAAGACTGCGGTCACAAGTTTCTTGCGCCAGTGTAGCGTTACAATTTTGAGCTATGGACGTGATGAGTGACAACTCGTTCGAGAGCAGCATGAAGTGCGATTTCCCGGTACGGGAATCGTTCCGCGAAGCTTTGCTTGCAGACTTGCTTTCGATGGACGAAAGCGAGTTAGCATCAGCGTCGTCAGACGAATCGATGGAGCCTCACAAGAGTGCGGCGCGGATAGTCAAGCTCGAAGACGCTGATTTGGAGATGCTTGCCGCGGCAGAAGGTGAAGATCGAGCACTCAAACACCCGCTTGTGGACCCGTTCGAACAGTAAAATCGTCCTGTGATTATGGGGGCAGAAACCCCTCCTCATCAACTCTACACCATCGCGGATTAGCAATTGCGCGACATCTTGAACTGCGATATACTGCGATACCGCACTTGAAAAAGTGCTGTTGCCAACGTGGCTCAGTTGGTAGAGCAGCGCACTCGTAATGCGCAGGTCACCGGTTCGAGTCCGGTCGTTGGCTCCACAAGTTAGCAGGCCAGGGAAGACTCCCTGGCCTGTTTGCATTTCTACAATGGTGATGAAGGACGAGAACCGGTGAGGTGGGAGGCCGTTAAGCAAACGCGCCAGTGGCGCGTTTGTAGGCCGACGGTCTGAGCGCGTAAGCGCGAAGACGTTGAGCGTTCACCGCAGGTGAACGCGGGAGTCCGGTCGTTGGCTCCACAAGTTAGCAGGCCAGGGAAGACTCCCTGGCCTGTTTGCGTCTCAGACTCGAAGACCGCTCATCTGCGTTTCAAGTGCGGAAACTACCTGTATGCGTAATTTGTACTATATACTGTTGTGATAATCGCCCTGGCGCTTTTCGAATTTCATTCTGATGAGAGGAATCCTGCATGAGCGATCGATACGGGTACGGCGATGGACGCGAGAGCCGCGACGACGACCTGTACAACGAGTACGATAATTGGCACAGCAGGCGCAGCCCCTCCAATCGTTCCTCGAACGGCGCGGGCGCGTACAGCAATCGCTCGACGCAGAGGCGCTCTTCGGAAGACTACGCATCGTATTCCGATTCGCGTTACTCCTCGTCGAACCGCACTTCGAGGTCTGCTTCAGCGCACTCTGGCAGAACCAGTCAGCGTTCATCGACGCGAAGGACTTCATCGAATTACGATCATGATTACAACTACGAACCGCGCAGCTCATCGCGTCGTTCTTCTTCCCTCGATACGCGCAGCTCATCGCATCGCACATCTGGCGCCGACCAGCATGCAAGGTCGAGCCGCGCAAGCGAACGGGATCAGCATGCAAGGTCGAGCCGCGCAAGCGAACGAGATCAGCATCCAACCACGCGACATCGCTCCGCTGAGTCTGCGGCGAGCCGCTACAGCCGTTCGTCGTACGGTTCGAGGTCCTCGCAAACGAGCGGCTCTTCGTCTCGAGCAACCACTTCCTCTCAAAGGCGCAGCGCCTCGAACCACGCTGCAGGGTCGCATGGTGCCGCTTCAGCTGCACAATCACGAAGCAGGGTTGCCGGCGAAGGCGAAACCCTGACTCCCAAGAAATCGAGGAAAGGCCGTAACGTAGCAATCGTGGCGGCGGTCATCGTCGGCGTCTTGCTCATCGGTGCGGTTTCTGCATTTGCGTATATTAATTCGATCACGAGCAGCTTGCATGAGGGTGTCGATCAGGACCTGCGCGCGGCGCTTGTCGAGACCGATATGGCAAACGAGCCGTTCTACATGTTGTTGCTTGGAACCGACAAGATCTCGTGGCGTGAAGGAACGGAAGATGGTGGCGTGTATCGAAGCGACACCATGATCCTCGCCCGTGTCGATGCACCCCAGGGTACGATTTCGCTCATCTCGATTCCACGCGACACGCTTGTCGATATGGGTCAAAACGGATGGCAGAAAATCAATGCCGCATATGGCCTCGGTGGGCCTTCGTATGCAGTTGAGATGGTTTCGAAGCTTACCGGCGTAGATATCTCGCATTATGCCGAAGTCGATATGGATGGCCTGTCGGCGATTGTCGACGCTATCGGCGGCGTCGAGGTCGAAGTGCCGTTGGAAATCGATGACGAAGACGCTGGTGGCTACGTGCCTGCTGGGTGGCAGACGCTTGACGGCGAGCATGCGCTCATCGTTTGTCGTTCGCGCAACAGCTATGTTGAAACAGCAGCGGCGCCCGATCTCATGCGTGCGGCAAACCAGCGCATGGTGCTTTCGGCGATAGCGCACAAGGTGCTCGGCTCCGATGTTGCGACGATAGCTAACACGGTGCGCTCGGCAGCCAATTACATTACGACAGACCTCGAATTGAACGATATCATCGGCTTGGCGCAGGCTCTGCAGGGCATGAACACCGACGATTCGTTCTACACCGCGTCGCTCCCGACACGCGCTCTGTACATCGCGAACGGTTATGGATATCCAGATGCTACCGGGTTCGCGCCAACCGACACCGTTGATCCGAGCATCCTCGAGGGTTGGTACGGTGTTTTGTTAGAGGACGAATGGTCGGCCATGAGGGGTCGTATGTCAGAAGGCAAACCGCCTGCGGAGGGTCTTGAGATCGACGAAGCGACAGGCACCGTGCTGTCGACGGCGGGGTCTGATGCTAGCGACATCAGCAGCAAGACCGCCTGGATTACAATCATCAACGGCACCGACCGCGAGGGGCTCGCGACACGCGTCATGGGCATGCTCAACGCTGAAGGCTTCGAGAACATCACGCTCGAGGATGCGCCGATGGGCTACGACTATCCCGAAACGCTTGTCATCTACGACGAGTCGGGCCGCGCGCACGAAGCGGAACAACTCGTCGAGGCGATGGGCCAGGGCAGGGCCATGCAAAATGACGGTAACTGGATCGTGAGCAACAACTTCCTCATCGTCATCGGCGAGGACTGGCAAGGGTCGACCGTGTCGAGCTCGTCTGCCAGTGCGTCGGCATCGTCTTCGAGCGCATCGTCAGGATCAGCATAAGCCTAAGGGCAAGCAATGAAGTTCACCGTAATCGCAGTCGGGAAGCTCAAGGAGCGTTTCTGGTCGGACGCATGTTCCGAGTACCTCAAGCGGTTGCAGCCCTACGCGAAGACGAAGGTCGTCGAAATTGCCGATGTCGACCCTGCCCGCGCGGGTGGCGAAGCTGCATCGATTGAACGCGAAGGCACTTCTATTTTGAAAGCGATTCCCGAACGCGCACACATGGTGTTGCTGGCCATCGATGGAAAGCAGCGTTCGAGCGAAGGCCTTTCTCAACGCATCGACGACTTGGGGCTTAGTGGCGTGGGCGAGATAGTTTTCGTCATCGGCGGTTCGTGTGGCGTCAGCGCTGACGTGAGGGCGCGGGCTGATGAGACGCTGTCGTTCGGGCTCATCACGCTTCCGCACAACCTTGCTCGCGTCGTGCTGCTCGAGCAGTTGTACCGCGCTTGCAAGATATCGCGCGGCGAGCCCTACCATAAGTAACGGACATTCATGAGGAGCAGCTCCTTTTCAACGCATCGCGCAGAGCGGAGGATGAAATGAGATTCGTGTCGTGGAACGTCAACGGTATTCGCGCCGTCATGAAGAAGGGCTTCGAAGAAATCTTTGCGACCTTCAATGCTGATGTGTTCGCGCTTCAGGAGACGAAATGCCAGGAAGGGCAGGTCGACCTTTCGTTTGACGGATACCACGACTTCTGGAGCTATGCGGAGCGCAAGGGCTATTCGGGAACCGCTGTGTTCTCGAAGCGCGAGCCGCTGCAAGTGCTGCACGGCTTGGGTGACGACTATCTCGACAACGAGGGGCGCATCTGTGCGCTCGAGTTCCCCGAGCTGTGGTTCGTCGACGTCTACACGCCCAACGCCCAAAACGAGCTGGCGCGCATCGACCATCGAATGCAATGGGACGATGCGTTCCGCGAGTTCTGCAAGGGGCTTGAAGAGGGCACGATGCCCGATGGGTCGACCTCCGACCCCAAACCCGTTGTCATGTGCGGTGATTTCAACGTTGCGCATCAGGAGATCGACTTGAAGAACCCAGGTCCCAATCGCGGAAACGCCGGCTTTTCCGATGAGGAGCGCGGTAAGTTCACCGACTTGCTCGATGCGGGATTTACCGATACGTGGCGCATGCTGCATCCCGATACGACGGGCGTCTATTCGTGGTGGAGCTATCGCTTCAATGCACGCAAGAACAATGCGGGATGGCGTATCGACTACTTCCTCACGAGCGATGCGCTGCGCGACAAGATCGAGTCGGCGGAGATTCACGGCGAGGTGATGGGCTCGGATCATTGCCCTATCGCGCTCGAGCTGTCGCTGTAGATTTGATAAGATGGTCAAACATTTTGATTGGCGCGGAAGGATAGTCGGATGAAGTGCGTAATTTCGGTTTTGGGTAAAGATACGACGGGCATTGTCGCGGAAGTGGCGGTGGCGTTGCGCGAATGCGGCGCGAATATCGACGATATCAGCCAGACGCTGCTTGGTGACATCTTCTCGATGACCATGATCGTGACGCTCAACGCGGAAATAGCTGACTTCAACACCGTGCAGGAGCGCCTGCGTGAAGCAGGGGAGCGAATCGGTGTGCAGGTCACCCTGCAGCGCGAAGACGTGTTCCAGTATATGTACAAGATTTAACGGGTGGAAGGACAACGCGACGGGGCCATCTTGCCCCAGACCACCTTCCTGTTATTCCGTAGAAACAAAAAAACGGGCGCCGAGGCGCCCGTTTTGCTTGCTTTCGAACCGCAGTTTACTCTTCAACCTTGGGGGTCGGGGCAGCAGGCTCGTCGAATGCGCCGGCGCAATGCGGGCAACGGGTGGCGCCTTCCTTGACCTCTTCGAGGCAGAACGGGCAGGTGGGCGGATCCATCTCCGGCTCGGCTTCGCCTTCCTCTTCCTTCTTGAGGACGCTGGAGCCAGCTTCCTTCATCTTGTTGATAGCCTTGACCAACAGGAACACGACCAGGGCAATGAGGAGGAAGTTGATGATTGCGGAAATGAAGCTGCCTACGTTGAAGCCGGCGATTGTCAGCGGGATAGCCACGCCGTCTTCGCCCGCAACTCCGCCGGTCAACAGCGTGATCAGCGGGTTGATGATGTCGGTGGTCAGTGCGGTGACGATGGCCGTGAATGCGCCGCCGACGGTAACGCCGACTGCCATGTCCATGGCATTGCCTTTATCAATGAACTCCTTGAATTCCTCAACGAGGCTCTTCTTCTCTTCTGCCATAATGCTTCCTTTCTATTACGTTGGCATTTAGTTGCTGTTAGCGATTTTACGCTTGTCTATAATAAATGGCGAGAGAAATAGTATTTACCTTGCGACAGAATAACTAATTCGCAAGAAACTGGTCGACTAAGGAGCACTGCCTCATATGCACATAGGCATTAGCCTTTTGCTCGTTGCGTTCTTCCTTGCGATGAACGCTTTCTTTGTCATAGCTGAATTTGCTATGGTGCGCGTTCGTCCTTCGCAGATAGAGATGGCCTTGCAGGAGGGGAAGCCGGGCGCGAAGGCTGCAAAGCGCGTCACTGAAAACGTGAACGCCTATCTGGCTGCTTGCCAGCTCGGCATCACGCTTGCATCGCTCGCGCTGGGCTGGCTCGGCGAGCCGGCGTTCTCGGCTTTGGTCAGGCCTGTGCTCGCGCCACTCGGATTGTCCAGCACGGCCATCTCGTCAATTGCCATCGCCATCGGCTACATCTTGATGACGACGCTTCATGTGGTCGTGGGTGAGCAGATCCCCAAGTCGTTCGCCATCTTCTCGACCGAACGATGGGCTTTGCGCACATCAGGCGTGCTCGTCGTGTTCTACCGCATCACCTATCCGATCATGTGGTTGTTCAACACGCTGACGCGTGGTGCCGTGCGCTTGGCGGGCCACGACCCCGATAAGGAGCACGAGGTCTACACCGATGAGGAAATCAAGCTGCTCATCGACGAGAGCACCGAGAGCGGGCTCATCGACCCCGCGCAAAACGAATACGTGGACAACATCTTCGACATCGGCGACAAAGACGCCGAAGCCATCATGACGCCGCGTACTGATTTGGTGTGCCTCGACGTCGAAGACACGCTCGACGAGGTGCAGCAGCAGATCAGGAACTACAAGTTCACGCGCTATCCGGTGTGCCGCGGCAGCAAGGACCGCATCGTCGGCTTTGTGCACGTGAAGGACCTTTACACCGCACAACCTGTCGAGCGCGTTGAAGATTTGCCCATCAGGCCGATTGAGGCGGTGCCCGAAAGCATTTCGGTCAGCAAATTGCTGTCATTGCTGCAAAAGAAGCACACCAAGATCGCTGTTGTGGTGGACGAGCATGGCGGCACGTCCGGCATTGTCACGATTTCCGACGTCATGGAGCAGATCGTCGGCGCCACGCCTGATGAGTATGCCCATGCTGGCGTCGATCGGGTTGTCGAAATCGGCGCAGGCGATTTCCTCATCGACGGTTCCATGGCAATCGATGACGTGGTCGAGCTGATTGGCTTCGAGCCGGCCGAGGCAAGCGAGTGCGAAACGGCAGGCGGCCTGCTGCTCGCGTTGTTCGACCGCATTCCCGACGAGGGAGACGAGGTGTCGTCGGAGTCGGGTACTGGTGATTCGGCCACGTTCATGGTCGTCGACATGGACAACCTGCGCATCGACAAGATTCGCGTCGTGCTGCGCAAGGAAGAGCAGCAAGAGGACGCATAGCGAAAAAGCCGTCATCTGGCGTGTGGTCAACTAACCTTCAGCTGCCGTATGACTGGCTATTTGATTTGAACTCCTGAGAAGCGTTCGGCGTTGCGCCAAAGAACCAGTTCGAGCTCGTCGTTGGTCAAGTCGCAATGCAGCATTTCGTTCAGCTCGTGCGTTGGGTCCCACATCGGGTAGTCGCTGCCATACATGACGCGGTCGGCGCCCCACATGCGGACCAACTCGCGCATGTGTCGGCGGCCAACCCACGTGAACGAGCTCGAGGCGTCGACGTAGAGGCGTTCGGGGTTGGGCCAGCTGTTCTCGTGCATGATGTCGTAGCCCACGTCGTAAACAGACCAACCAGCCAGGTGTGCTGCGTTCACCACCAGGTCGGGGAACGTTTTCAAGATATTGATGAGCCGGTAGGGGCTCGAGTAGTCGTAGCGGTAGTCGCCCGTGTGGACGACGAGCGGCAAGCGGCCAGCGATGATTTCGTAGAAGTTCATGAGCCTCGGGTCGTCCATGTTGACTTCTTGCGTGTCAGGATGAAGTTTGAACCCGTGCAAACCGAGCTCGATTGCGCGCTCTACTTCGGCTTCCATATCCTCGAACTCATGGTGCATTGTGCCGAAACCGATGAATTCGGGATGCTGGGCGCACTGCTCGGCGATGAAGCTGTTGATCGTCGGGACCGAGCGAGGGGTTGTCGCAACCGAATGGACGATAAAGTGAGTGAGACCTGCTTCTTTATGGGTGAGCAGGTCGTCGACCGAGCCTTTTCCCGCCATGGTTTGCTCGACGCCGTAGAAGCGCCCGACAGCTTCAACCGCCTTCAAGGCGATCTTCTCGGGATAGATGTGTGCGTGTGCGTCGACTATGGGCATGACGGTCTCCTTCGAATGCTGCGCTCGATTGTATATGATGTTGGTCGTTTGGCGGGACGCGAACGGCGCAATTAACGGGGGAGAAATTCCCCAGCGAGAACCTGGGCGACATTTGGCCTACAATAGTGGTTCTGCGAGCGTCGAACAGAGGGAGCACATGGTTTTAAACGACGAACAGGTCAATCGATTCTTCGACACGATGGACGCGTTGCTGTATTACGTCAACGAGCGTTTTCACGTGGTCAAAGACCTTTCGCTCGAGTCGGGCACCATGATGGACGACGTGAAGACGGCGATGGTTGCCCGCGAGCTTTGGAACAATGTCGAGATCATCGACGAGTTCGTGAGCTCGAATCCATATGGGTTGCCGCAGAAGTGTCTCGACGTGGCAGCTGGATGGAAGTATGCGCTTCCTGATTTCTACACGCTCGTGCGCTACCAAGGTGGACGCGGCTTGCTTATGAGCGAGGCAGGTGTGTTCTCGGTTTGCGGTGTAACCTATGAGCTCGAAAACGAAATCGGGCCTGCTCCTGCGGGTGTCGAGCTCGTGTTGTTGCCGTTTGACGACGTCATCGTCTACGATGGCTTCCTGCAGGCGTACGACCTTGGAGGGAATCAGCCCGACCGCGAGCTGCGTCGTATTCAGGATGAGTTTGAGCGTCGATGCGCTGATGGCATTGCCACGACATCGCGTGAATTCATCGAGCGGCCACAGGCGTTTCTCGAAGCACAACGTGAACTCGAATTCGAGAGCTTGCTCGCCGGACCCGTCGAA
>CACZAR010000003.1 GCA_902779135.1 uncultured Coriobacteriaceae bacterium
CCAGCGACCCGACGGTCCACTCGTCGCCCGTGAGCTCGTCGGTGACCTTGACGTCGGTCAGGTCCTTCTTGCCGTCGTTGGAGACGGTGATCTTGTAGGTGATCTCCTCGCCCACGGCGTAGGAGCTGCCGTTGGCGGGCGTGGAGGTGGTCACCTTGGCGACCGTCATGTGGCCCTCCGGGTCCTCGGTGGGCTCGGGGTCGGTGCCCGGCTCGACGGTCGGCGGGTCGTCGGGGTCGGGGCCTACCGCGGTGCCGGTCGCCACGTTGACGACCTGGCCGGCCACGACGTCGGCCTCGGTGACGGTGTACTCGGCCGTGAACTCCTCGGACGCGCCGGGCGCCATGCTCGCGACGGTCCACTCGTCGCCCGTGAGCTCGTCGGTGACCTTGACGTCCGTAAGCGTCACGTTGCCGTCGTTGGTCGCGGTGACCTTGTAGGTGATCTTCTCGCCGAGGGCGTACTTGCCGTCCTCGGAAGCGGCCTTGGAGGTCGTCTCCTTCGTGATGGTGACGTGGCCCTTCTGTTCCGCAGTGACCGTCGCAGTGCCGTCGTCACTTACTTTCCCGCCCTTCGGATCGGAGCCGGTGGCGATCACCTTGTTGACGATGCTGCCGGCGTCCACGTCGGACTGCAGCGCCGTGTAGGTGTAGGTAATCTCGTCGCTCGTCGCGCTGGGCGCCAGGCTTGCAACCGTGTCGGAAACGGTGGCGTGGTCGTCGGCAAAGGAGATGTTGGTCACGGTGACGTTACCGGTGTTCTTGACGGTCACGGTGTAGGAGATGACGTCGTCTGCTGAGAAAGTGGTCTTGCCCTCGGGAAGCGCCGCGATCTTGGTGACCTCGATCTTGGCGTCGGCCTCGACGGTTTTCACCGTCGCGGTGTCTTCAACCTCTTCGGGATCGTCGCCGCGGACCGCAGTGGCGTTAGCCTTAACAATGTTGACGATCTCGCCCGCGTCGACATCTTCCTGGGTCACCGTGTAGTCATAGGTAACCCTTGCGGTTTTACCAGGATCCAGTTCGAAAGATTGAGCGGTCAGGTCTGCATGGTCGTCATCGAGCTTGCCATTCTTGACCTTGACGTTGCCCTCGTTGGTGACCTCAACGGTGTAGTTGACCTTCTGGCCGACTGCGAGCCCGCTTTCGGGCTCAGCCGTCTTGGTAATCGACAGCTCAGACTCTGCGTCAACCGTGAAGACCTCTTCGTCGTCGGAAGCGGTGACGTCACTGCCAGCCGGGTCCTTGCCAGTCGCGGTTGCGGTGTTGTCGATCTTGCCGGCGTCAACGTCCTTCTGCTGGACAGTGTAGGTATAGGTAATCTCCTTGGAGGCCTCAGGCTCCAAGTCACCGATGGCCTTCTGGGCATCGGTGAGGGTCACAAGGGAGTCATCCAGCTCGACGGCGGTCACGGCGGTTGTGCCAGTATTGGCAACGGTCACGGTGTAGGTAATCTCGTCGCCAGCCTTTACGTTCTCGGTCTTGTCAGCTTCCTTGGTGACGGTCAACTCAGCGTTGAACACCTCGAGGGTGCCGAGCGTATCGGTCACGGTATAGTTGGACGACTTGGCGGTGTAATCATTACCATCCTCGGCCCAAGTGATCTCATAAGTGTTGTCGCTCGTGTCAACTTCAGTCTGAGAACCGGTTACTTCGAAACCATAAGTCTCGCCAGCCACAATGCCATCGACAGTGTACCCGTCGGTCTTGGTCAGCGGCTCGCCGTCATACTGCTTGCTAGCAGAAGCGGTAGTGATGGTTACAGGTGTCGGATCGATCTGAAGGCGGCCGGGACGAACGTACGGGCTCACGCTGTAGTTCGGATCCACAGGCAAGTCGGCAGGCGTCAATGCGTCCTCAAAATAGGTATAATCGCCAGCGTCCTTCTCGGCAATGCCGACATATTTCAAACCAACAGCCGACTCGTCATACGTTGCCTTGCTCTTAACGGCATCCCAAATGTCGTCCAGATACTCGTTCGCATACCCTTCATGGCTGACGATGATGTAGTCGGCAATGCCCTTGTTGGGATTCGTGAAACCGGTCTTCCTAACGGTGCCGTCGTAGATATTGCCGGTCCAGCGGTCGGGCTCGACGCGGACTGTGACGTTGATCTTGGTCACTTCCAGCGTGCCGCCGATGTAGCGGACAAGGTAGTAGTTGCTGTTGCCAGCATGCGTGCCGGTGATCACGGCGTTCTTCGGGGTAACCGTGGCAATGCCAGCATTGAGGCGACCCTTGGGGTTGTCCGAGTCGGCGTTCTTGTATGTCAGCTCGACGCTATCCAAGCTGTCACCCTCCAGCAACCCTTCAACGGTAACCTGGTTCGCCAGCGCGTCGGGCATGGTCAAAACTTCGCCGTCATACTGCTTGGAAGCGCTCTCTGCCGTTATGACGACCTTCTTTTGATAGTAAAGAGTGAAGGTTAGGCCATTGGCGGCAACATCCTCGGTGATCTTGTAGTCGGTACCTGCCGCGTCTCCGCTGTAGCTATCGCCTTCGACGGCCTTGTTGAGCTCCCAGCCTGCAATCGGGGTACGCGCAAGTGTGAAGTTGTTGCCAACCTTCAGAATCTTGACGTCATCGGCGACAGCAACGCCTTCGTTGACGATCGGGTTGCCATCCATGTCGCGGAAGTGCACCGTAACGACAGTGCTCTTGAAGCGAGAGTAGTAGAACGTGAACACGTTGCTTTCCTCGGAAGCGGTCAGAACGAGCGTCTTCTCGTCTGCATCCGGGAAGAACTCGTAGCCTTCCAGTTCGGGATGTGCGGCATAAAGCGTATCGTAGTCCACGGCCTTAGCCATTTCGATGACAGATGCTGTGTTGCCGGGAACATCTGTAACAACCTTCTGTTCTGCAACTACTGCACCTTCATGGGCTTCGCCATCGCCGATGACGTAGTTCACCGTGTAGCTGGTCGTTTCGCTCTTTGCACTGTAGACGAAAGTGATGACGTTTTCGCTGTCCGTACCGCTGAGCGTCAGCGTCTTGCTGTTCTCTGTCGGACGATAGCCGGCAACGGCGATTGCCTGCTCGTTGATGACCTGTCCAACCGTGAAGTTCGGATTGGACACGACCTTGTCAGTAGCAACAGCCTGGCCGTCCTCGGCCACATAGTGGACCGTGTAGCTCAACGTGTTCCGATGCCAATGCGCATAGAGGGCTATGTCCTGCGTTACCGGAGTCTGCCAGTCGAAGAGCTCGTTCCCTTCAGCCGAGGTGTACCACCCGTCGAATGTGTAACCCGACTTGGTGGGATCTGCAGGTTTTTCAACTTTCTCGTACTTGGATAGTGTCTGCTGCTCGACCACTGGAGTGCCGCCGTCCATCACGAAATCTACGTTGAAGGTCGGTGCAACCCACTTGGCATAGAGCGCCAGGTTGTGGTCCGGCATCGTTTCGAACACGTACGGGGTCTGCAGAGTAGAATCTGTCTGCCAGCCACCCCAGGTGTAATCGCTGTAATCAATGGATTCCGTATTAGCGGGCTTGTCCGGCGTGTAATTGTAGGTGTCACCCGAAATGTCAGCTTCGTAACAGACGTTATCAATAGTTCTCAGGGACGTGCTGCCAAAGAAGTATTCGATATCATATCGCGCACGATCGAAGTAGTAGCGATAGACATACATGAACGTAACGTTATAACGAGTCAGGCTGCTGTCGACATTACCACTCCTGCGCTGGCGATAGAGATGCCCCTCGAACTCATAATACGTCAGGTTGTTTCCGCCAATTTTGTCGTCGTCGCGAACATAGCTGCCTTGATTACTCTGCGATACCGAGCTAATGGTGCTGTTGTCGGTTCCAGAACCGCTGTAACCCGACGGAGTACCGTTATGCTGCGTGTAGCCATCGATAGCTTTAGCACCAAACCCGATGGAAGCGGAATAATAGAAGGTCTGAGAAAACGTCTCGTCTACTTTATAAGATCCGTCCGGCTGCTGGAGCCAGTACTCGACGCTTCGATAGCTCGGGGTGTTCTCCCAGTTCGCCGTAAACGTCATTACATGGCTGTTGTTGGCGTTTTGAACCATCTGCCAAACCACTTCATAACGTTTCGTCAAGAACCTGAAGGGGCCGCCACCCCAGCCCGAGAAATACTGGGTCCCAGTCGTTGTGTAAACCTCGTTCGGCGTGGACGGCCACATGGAACTAACGTCCTGGCCAAGAACTGCGTTCTCGATCCGATAGGAGTTTCCGGTGTAGGTCTGACCGCCAATTTCGATGCGCCCGTTGCTGTTGTTGAGGTTAAACACGAACGTGTAGCGAATCAGCTTGTAATGCACAACCAGAACCGAGCTTCCATCAGCGGCGATCGTTACGCTTGATGTCTCGTTGAATTCGGCATCTTTCTCGTATCCGTTGTAAGTGCTGCCCGTTAGATCAGGAGCGGAAGACGCATAGATGGTCGTGCCCACTTGACCTTGAGCCGTACGGCTGTTGTCGTACACGAACGTGGTAGCGCCGGTAGAGTTGTCATATTCTTCCAGCATGTAAGCAATGGTGTAGTCAACGGTCTTGCCAGTCCACTTGGCATAGAGAGTAGTGTCCTTGGTTACCGTCACCGTTGATCCAGCAGCCTCGGTGCAATCCTCGTCGGCGTACCAACCAACAAAGGTATAACCTGTGCGAGTCGGTACCGTGGAGGTAACCTCTTGCTGGGTTCCGTAAGGAACCGTGACGCCACCGACATAGGTGCCGCCTTGGGTGTCATACGAAAGCGTGTAGTTCTTGCGGGTGTACGTGACCACAAGCTCTTGACCTTCGGCTTGGGTAATGGTCTCGCCTTCTGCGAGCTCGAGCACTGCGTAGTCAAAGTTCTTGACCGTCGGGGTCACATAGCTGTTAAGGACGCCGTAGATGTGCTCGCGCGAATCCGGAATCTCGGTATAGCCGTCACCGGTCAGGTCCTTGAGCTTGTAGACGAAGTCGTACTCAGCGGTGTATTTCACATACTTGAACCTGACAGTGCACTCGTTGTTGTCGTCGAAAACGATGTCATGTTCTTCGTCGGGAACCGTAATCGTGGGGTTCTCCGGATAGTAGATGGGTGCTCCAGAGACCTCGTCGGGGTCGGTCTGCGTTGTGGCAGGGGCCGTGATCGTGTAAGGAAGCTCATGCTCCTCGGCCTCCAGGAGGTCGGTGTTGAAGATGACTTCTTCTCCACGGTCGTTGATGTAGTAGTACTCGGCCGTGATCTTGTAGACCTCAATGTCGCGGAACTGCGCAACGGCGGTAATATCTTTGGTGACAACCGTGTCTTTTGTTACTTCCTCACCAGTATCCTTGTTGACCCACTTCTCGAACGACTTTTCGGCCACGAAGGGGTTCTGCGGCATGGTGCCGATGGCCTCGCCGTCAGAGCGGAAGTATTGGGAAAGACGCTCGGACACGGTGCCGTCGTCCTTGAGGACGACGAAGTCGACTTTGAACTTGTCCGTGAACGAAGCGGTTAGGGTGAGGTTGGAAGTGACAGGTTCGCCGCCTGTATATTGGGTCTCGCCAACGAACCAACCCGTGAAGTCCTTGCCCTCGACCACGGGATCTGCCGGAAGGGTCAGCGGGTCGTCAGAGAAGTAAGCTTCGCTCTCGTATTCTTTGTCTTCCACCATATAGGTGACGGTGAAGACGTTCTGGTCGTACACGGGCCAAACGTCGGTGTCGTCTGTGATCCTGACGGTGTTGCCGAACGGGCCGCCCGCGTAGGCCCAGCTGCCAATGGAACCCTGCTTTGCAGGAACGGCGGGGATGTCGTTTAGGCAGTAGCTGGTGTCAGCGGTGACGGTCTTGACGCCGCCCTCGAGGACCATGGTCTTGGTATCGTCGGTATAGAAGGTGACCGTGTAGGAGGTCTTGTCGTAATCGGGAACGATGATGGTGTCGTCTTCGGGCACCCAAGTTTTGTCGATGCGGGGACCGAGGACGTGAATCTCTTGGCCCTGCCCGCCCTGGATGATCTCGCCGACAGCCCAGAATGCCTCGTAGTCCTCGCGCGCGATGGGCGTAGGAAGCTGGTCGCCAATGGCCGATCCCTTCTCGACCTCCACGACATTGTATTCCATTGCGTCGCGATCATAGAACGTGATCGTCCAGACGTCCTCAGCACTGGCGGCACGTGTTGCAGCCATAATCATGGGAGAGAAGTCCCTCGACTGGAAAGACATCGTGCTGCTGTCGACGGACTGGCTCACAACTTCGGGGCCTTTGGTGTCGCTGATGTGCACGATAGAAGTGTTTACGTCCTCTTCACCCTGCACGGCTTCGGCAAGCAGGCTGGAACTCATGGTGACGGTAACGTTCTTCTTGGGCTGGACTTCGGCGGTCTTGCCCGTCTTGGGATTCGTCCACTGGAAGGAGACGTCAACGACCTGGATGTCTTCGGCCGAAACTTCGTCGGCGAGAACGGCATTCGCCTGCTCCACATAGTCAGCTGCATTGAGCGGAACTACCACGAGCTTTACATTCTCAGGCAGCGCGCCCTCGGGGGCAGAAACGTTGACGGTCACGCCGCCGGCGCTCTCGGAGAGGGCGACGGCCGGGTATTTGACCTCTTTCGCATCCTCGTCGTCGGCGCTCTTGTCCTTGTCGTCGGAGTCGGCGTCCTTGTTCTTGTCCTTGTCGTCGGAGTCGGCGTCCTTGTTCTTGTCCTTCTCCTCGCTGTCGGAGCCGGCGCTTGCCTGGCCGCCTTTGCCCTCTTCACCTGAAGGCTCGATCGCTTCGTCGGACTCTACGATGTCTGTATCGTCGTCCTGGGCGTCTGCCGCGGGCTCGTCGGCCTGATCGGCCGCGGGCTCGTCGGCAGCGGACGCAGGTGCTTCCTGCCCGCTTGCGGACTGGTCGGGAGCGACAGCCTCCTCCTCGGCTGCTATGTCGTTCGCAACGGGAAGATCATCGTTGCTCTGCGCGAACGCAGCCGTGATGGACGTCGCGTTCCACGTCATGAGCGCCAACGAGAGAGTCAACAAGATCGCAATGACCTTACCCTCGGGCGTCTTGGCGCCGTCCATGATTCGGTTTAGCGTCTTCTCCAGCATTCGTTCCTCACCACTTCCTACATTACGCTATGCATTCCTTCGTTTGCTTATACGGTGTTTGCACAGCCACCATCCCAAATAAAATCCTCTTTTCATTTGGGTAATCAACTGGGCTTTGCCGAATAAGGGCCCAGTTAATCGATTACACAATTTACAGCAAACTACTAGCAATTCGTTTGTGGTTGGCGAAATTGTTGCTTTTTGTGACTTATTTGTAATAGTTTGAGGTCAAAACGGCTTTTCCATCTGGGAAAACTCAAGCGAATTTTTACTTTAGCCCTCTAAAGTAATGGAGTAGATGAAAGCGTTTTTTGTTTAATACAATAAAACACATACCAGATATTGTGGTTAATTATTCACTAGCGGACTACTGTTATAATCGCTCGATTATCTAACCGTTGTACTTCTCTTCGCCTTCAGCGTCAGCCGAATTTCTGATTTTGTAGTGCTGTAGGCGGTCGATTTGGTTCTCATTCGCTTGTTTTCTCTCGATTTTGGGTCGAAAACTGTGATTGCATTTTATTTACAAAATAAAATTTTTTATTTACATAGCGATTATCGCATTTAAATAGGAATGCGTTTTGATTACATTCCTTCATTGTAGGAAGAGTATTTGTTTTGGATGCAAGATGTTCTAATCGGTCACGCCGTCTTGATGGCGAATGAGCTTTCGCTTGATCTTGCCGCCGATGGTCTTCGGCAACTCGTCAACGTACTCGACGATGCGTGGGTACTTGTAAGGAGCTGTCTCCTTCTTCACCCACGTTTGCAATTCTTTCGTCAGTTCATCGGAAGGCGCGTAGTCGTTCGCCAACACGACGGTCGCCTTCACCACCAAACCGCGGATGGGATCGGGCGCGGCAGTCACAGCACACTCGATGACGGCATCGTGCTTCACGAGCGCACTTTCCACTTCGAAGGGACTGATGCGGTAACCTGAGCACTTGATGACGTCATCGTTGCGACCGACAAACGACACGTAGCCCTTGCCGTCGCGCCACGCCATGTCGTGCAAGTCGTAGTACTCGCCGCCCACGGTCTCGGCGGTCTCGTCGGGCATGTCATAGTAGCCCACGAACAATCCGGGCGGATAGGCTTCCTTTAGACCGGTGATGCAGATCGAGCCTTCCTCGCCGGTCTCGACCTCATTGCCATCCTCGTCGAGCAGCTTGATGTTGAGCAATGGCGACGGCTTGCCCATGCTGCCGGGCTTGGGTTCGATCCACGGGAACGTGGCCAGAAGCACCGGGCCTTCGGTCTGGCCGAAGCCCTCGCGAATCTTCTTGCCTGTCAGCTGCTCCCACTTGATGGTGACTTCGGCATTTAGCGGCTCGCCGGCCGTCGCGAAGTTCTTGATCGACGACAGGTCGTAAGCCGCCACATCTTCCTGCAGCATGAAACGGTACATCGTGGGCGGCGCGCAGAACGTCGTGAGCTTATAGTCCTGCATGTGCTGCAGCAGCTTGGCCGGCACGAACTTGTCCATGTCGTAGCAGAAGATGGTGGCGCCCGCGATCCACTGGCCGTAGATCTTGCCCCAGCCGAACTTGGCCCAGCCGCTGTCGGTCACGCTCATGTGCAGGCAGTTCTCGCGCACCTGCTGCCAGTACTTGGCGGTCAGGATGTGCCCGAGCGGATGCGCGTAGTTGTGCATGACGGGCTTGGGATGCCCGGTCGTACCGCTCGTGAAGTAGATGAGCATAATGTCCTTGCTGGTGACAGCCTGCGGGCTACCAGCTGCAGGGCGCTCCCACGTCTCGGACTCATCGGCAATCAGCTGGTCGAAGTTCAGCCAGCCTTCGCGCTCGCCGGCCACGCACACACGGTTGGCAATGGATGGAGAATCGGGAAGCGCACCCTCGACCTGCGAGCATACATAATCGTCGGTGAAGCATACCATCATCTTGACCTGACACTTGTTCGCGCGATACACGATGTCGTGCGTGGTCAGCTGCAGCGACGCCGGAATGACAGTTGCACCTAGCTTGCACAGTGCGCTTGCAACCACCCAGTACTCCCAACGACGGCGCATGATGCACATGACGATGTCACCTTTGCCGATGCCGAGCTTCGCGAATGCATTCGCCGTCTTGTTCGACAAGCGGCTTATGTCGGTAAACGTGAAGCGACGCTCCTCGCCCGCATCGTTGCACCACATGAGCGCTGGTTTGTCGGGTTCGACACGCGCCCATTCGTCCACTACGTCGTAGCCGAAGTTGAAATCTTCGGGCACGTTGATCTTGAAGTTGGCATAGAAGTCCTCGTACGAGTCGAACTCGATGCGCGGGCAGTATTTTTTAAGTATGTAGTCCATGTTTGCGTTCCTAGTTGTTATATATGGCACATCTTTCCTTGGGAGTTGCGTGCCACCTGTGCTAATGGCACACCGTTCCCTGGGAGCTATGTGCCACTTTCCTGCTCGACTACTCGGCAATCACGGTCACAAATCGCGCAGGGATATCGCTTCCGCAGCGCTGACCGTGCATGAGACGCGGATTGAAGTAGATGCTGTCGCCTGCGTTCAGCGCGAACTCTTCGTCCTCGATGGTCACGATGACCGTGCCCTCAAGCACAAGGTTGAACTCCTGGCCACCGTGGTTCACGAGCTTCGCCGGCTCATCGGAGGGATCGAGCGTCACCTCGAGCGGTTGCATGATCTTATCGCGGATGCGCCATGCCAGGTCATCGTAGTGATATCCGGGATAGCGATCTACTTCCCTACCCTCGCCCGAGCGCACCACTTGGTACGTATCGAGTTTTGCAGCAGTGCCGGTCAGGATCTCTGTGAACTCAACGCCAAACTTGCGCGCCATGTGGTACACAGCCGAGATGGGCACGCCCGCACCAGTTGCCTCCCAGCGCTTGTAGCGCTCGACGTCAACTTCCAGGTCTTCTGCCATCTCTTCAGCTGTCACGTCGCACGCTTCGCGCAGGAATTGCATGCGTTGGCCAATTGCTTTCAGCTCTTCTTTTTCAGAAGCCATGATGTGTCTCGCTTTCTTTGTATGAAATGAGCTGTTTTATAGTTGCACATATTCTGCTTGTTTTTGCAGGAAAACAAGCGTTTTCCGCAAACTGTTCGAGAAGCAACCGTGGCCAAGTAGAGCCCGCCCAAACGGTGGGGGGTGTCGGGGCGGGCTCAGGCAGGATTACCACGCGGCGATGGGGTCGACCACGGGTATTTCGGAATTAGCCACCATTATTTGGCATTTACCGTAAATGCCACCGTAGACACTAAACCTTAAACGAACCTGAAAGCGCCCAAAACAACCGAATCGTGACAATTAGCTTGGCGATTGGTATGTCATGCTTCTTGAAATGGCATAATGCAACCTAAGCACAGTGCACAAAGCAACTGAAAGGTGAATTGCATGAAGTTTCTCGGCCTGGGAATTCCCGAACTCATCATTATCCTGGTCGTCATCCTTTTGATCTTCGGACCTAAAAACCTCCCGAAGCTCGGCAAAGCGTTCGGCAAATCCGTGAGCAACCTGCGCGAAGGCATGAACGAAGGTAAGAAGCAGGCTGAAGGCGCTGCGGACGAGGCCCCCGATAGCGAAGCCGCCGACGGTGAAGGTGAGGACAAGACTCCTCCTGCGCTCGAAGCTGCCGCCGAAGAGGTTGAGGAGACCGCAGAAGAGACTGCTGAGGATAGTGATAGCGCAGCAGAACCTGCAGCCGCTGCCGAAGAGGCTCCTAAGAAAGTCGTGAAGAAGGTCGTTCGCAAGAAGGTCGAAACCGAGTAGCACCTCTATCAACAAACGAAGCCCCTTGAACGCTTTGCACCCGGCGCAAAGCGTTCTTTTTTATGCCGCAAACAATAGCTGGGGGCATGCGTAATGGCACAGTACCCTCTAGGAAGGTGTGCCAATTTGTTAAATGGCGCAGTACCCTCTGGGAAGGTGTGCCACCATGCTGCAACGCGCGTATATAATAAGCAACGTTGCAATCAAACACGAACACGAAGGTATGCAGATGAAACCCTACAACCCACATGAGATTGAACCGCGCTGGCAGAAGATCTGGGCCGAGACCGGCCAGGACAAAGTGCGCGAAGACGGCTCGAAGCCGAAGAAGTACGTGCTCGAGATGTTCCCGTATCCGTCGGGCGACATCCACATGGGCCACGTGAGCAACTACACATACGGCGATGTGGCTGCACGTTTTGCCCGCATGCAGGGCTTTGACGTGCTGCATCCGATGGGCTGGGACGCGTTCGGCCTGCCCGCCGAGAACGCTGCCATCAAGCACAAGAGTCATCCTGCGAAGTGGACGTACGCCAACATCGACACCCAGCAAGCCAGCTTCCAGCGCATGGGCTTCAGCTACGACTGGGACCGCAAGGTCGTGGCGTGCGATCCCGAGTACTATCGCTGGGGCCAGTGGATCTTCCTGAAGATGTGGGAGCGCGGCCTGGTCGAACGTCGCAACTCACCGGTGAACTGGTGCCCCGACTGCGGCACCGTGCTTGCGAACGAGCAGGTCATCGAAGGTTGCTGCTGGCGCTGCCATCACGAGGTCGAGAAGCGCGACCTGACGCAGTGGTACTTCAAGATCACCGACTACGCCCAAGAACTGCTCGACGACCTTGACCAGCTGGAAGGCTGGCCCGAGCGCGTCAAGCAGCAGCAGGCTAACTGGATTGGCCGCTCCGAAGGCGCAAACGTCGACTTCATCCTATGCGACAAGGAGGGCAACGCGCCCGCCGAGCCGACCGATGACGACATCATCACCGTGTTCACCACGCGTGCCGACACACTGTTCGGCTGCACGTTCTTCGTGCTGGCCCCGGAATACCGCGATTTGCCCGAGATGGTGGCTGGCATGCCTAACGAGCAAGCCGTCTTGGACCTGATCGAGGCTGCCAAGAAGATCACCGCCGTCGAGCGCGCCCAGGGCGACCATGAGAAGCATGGCGTGTTCACCGGCCGTTACGTCGTGAACCCCATCAACAACGAGAAAGTGCCCGTTTGGGTGGCCGACTACGTAGTGGCCGATTACGGCACTGGCGCAGTCATGGCCGTACCGTGCGGCGACCAGCGCGACTTCGAGTTCGCGAAGAAATATGATCTGCCCATCATTCCCATCATCCTCGAAGAGGGTGATCCGCTATATCCGCAGCTCGCGGGCGTACAGGACCGCATCGTGACGACGGTCGACTGGGATGCCGCCATGGAGGCCCAAGGCATCCTGGTGCAGTCAGGCCCCTTCACCGGCTTGGTTGGCGGCAAGCACTCCGAGGGTGAGGACGCCTTCGTCAAGGCGCTCGAGGACATGGGCCGCGGCCATCGCACGGTCGAGTTCCGCCTGCGCGACTGGCTGATCAGCCGCCAGCGCTACTGGGGCAACCCGATTCCGGCTATCCACTGCCCCACCTGCGGCGTGGTGCCCGTGCCTGAGGAAGACCTGCCCGTGCGCCTGCCCGAGGACATCGATCTGGCAGCCGGCGAGACACTGGCCACGCACGAGGGCTTCGCAAAATGCACCTGCCCGAAATGCGGTGACGAGGCACGTCGCGAGACCGACACGATGGACACGTTCACGTGCTCGAGCTGGTACTACCTGCGCTACACCGACCCTCACAACGACACGGCACCGTTCGATTCCGCCAAGACAAACCGCTGGATGCCCGTCGATCAGTACATCGGCGGCATCGAGCACGCCATCCTGCACCTGCTGTACAGCCGCTTCTTCACGAAGGTGCTGCGCGACATGGGCATGCTCGATTTCGACGAGCCGTTCACCAATCTGCTGTGCCAGGGCATGGTGCTCGACGCGAACGGCGAGGTCATGAGCAAATCGAAGGGCAACGTCGTGTCACCCGAAGAGATGATCGCCGAATACGGCGCTGACGCCGTGCGTGCCGCAATGCTGTTCATGGGCCCACCTGACAAGGAGAAGCTCTGGAACGAAGACGGCCTGGCCGGCATTTACAAGTTCCTGAACCGCCTGTGGCGTATCGTGTGCGACCTGGTGGGCAAGGCCGACGATAAGACCTTGTACGACCCCGAAGCCGAGGCGTCCGGAGCACACGCCAACGCCATGGAGATGAAGCGCGAGCGCCATCGCGTTGTCGGCAAGGTCACGGCCGACATCGAGCGTTACAACTTCAACACTGCGCTTGCCGCCATCATGGAGCTCGCTAACGTCGCAGCAGCGTTCCTGCGCCTGAAGCCCGCAGAGCATCGCGTTAACTGCGAGACGGGCGGACCGCTCTGCGCCGACGTAGCCGAAACGATCGTCAAACTGATGGCACCCATCGCTCCGCACTGGGCCGAAGAGTTGTGGCACACCGTGCTCGAGCACGAAGATTCAGTCCATGACCAGCCGTGGCCCGAGTTCGACCCTGAGCTGGCCAAGGCCGACGAGGTCGAGCTTGCTGTTCAGGTCAATGGTAAGGTGAAGTCGAAGATCGTGGTCGGGGCCGATGAGGACGAGGAGCCCATCAAGGAGAAAGCGCTTGAGGCCGTTTCGCGCGCACTCGAAGGCTTGGACGTCAAGAAGGTCATCGTGATCAAGGGCCGCCTGGTCAACATCGTGGCTAAATAAGCAACGTTTTTGCTTGAGTAATCATGACCACCCGCATAGCGGGTGGTTTGCTCTTAGGGTGTAACCCTGAGGGATTCCGGCCAGGGACTCAAGTCCCTGGCCTTCACTTTCGTTCAGGCCCGATGGCCCCTTGACTCGTGGCATGCCGGTGGAACCGGCGGTGCCGGCCTACCTGCTGAACGGGTCCTCGTACTCCTTGACGCTCAGCCTGTCCAGCGCGATGTCGGCGCGCTCCTGCTCGCGGATGTACTTCGCGATCGTGGCCTCGTTGAGCCCGACGGTGGACACGTAGCAGCCCTCCGCCCAGAGCTTCCTGTTGCCGAACTTGTACTTCAGGTTGGCGTGCCGGTCGAACATGAGAAGCGGGCTCTTCCCCTTCAGGTACCCCATGAAGCTCGAGACGCTGATCTTCGGCGGGATGCTCACCAGCATGTGGACGTGGTCGGGCATCAGGTGCCCCTCGATTATCTCCACGCCCTTCCACTGGCACAGCTGCCTCAGTATCTCCCCCAGGTCCTTGCGGTATTGGTTGTAGACGATTTTCCTCCTATACTTTGGGGCGAACACGATGTGGTACTTGCACGTCCACTTCGTGTGCGCCAGGCTGTTGGCCTTCTGGGCCATGGCAATCACCTTCCCCTCGGGGCTCGGCGACCTGAACAATCACCACGCTAGGGGGGAAGGGCCTTTTTGCAAAGCAGGAGTGTCTCCCACCCGCATAGCGGGTGGTTCTTTGTGCCGCGCTGCGCGCGGCACTGGGTTGATGACCCATGAACAGAAGCGGCGGGCACATTGCCCGCCGCTTTTTTTGTTCTATATCTTGTTTAATGAGGCGTTTTCCCTATTCAAGTGCGTATTCGATCAGTTTTACACAGAGATCAGGGAAACTAATTCCTGCCGCTTTCGCAGCATCTGGTAGTAGTGAGGTTGCTGTCATACCAGGTATTGTGTT
Source organism: uncultured Coriobacteriaceae bacterium (assembly GCA_902779135.1). GTDB lineage: Bacteria > Actinomycetota > Coriobacteriia > Coriobacteriales > Eggerthellaceae > UBA9715. Next base: position 14,538 of record CACZAR010000003.1, read on the forward strand.
TGTCTCGAGAATCCAAGGCTTTCTATCAGCATCGATGATGAAATCGGAGCGCGACACTCCCCTACAACCCAGCGCCTTATGGGCTTTGATTGCATAACTTTGTACGAGTTTGGTCATTTCGTCATCAAGCGGGGCCGGGCAGATATGCTCCGATCCACCAGCTGCGTACTTCGATTCGAAATCATACGTCGCACCCTTGAGCGGAACGATTTGGATGACGGGAAGCGCATAGGCATCGTCGTTCCCAAGAGCCACGCAGGTGTATTCGGGACCAAAGATGAATTTCTCGACAACAACAAGATCGTCGATTTCAAACACTGCCTTCAGAGCAGGTTCGAGCTGATCTTCTGTTTGCACGATCTCGACGCCGATTGAACTTCCCTCAGTTGCTGCTTTTACAACGCATGGCACACCAATTGTTTCCTTGACTTCCTCTACGTCGTATCCATCGGGTTTGTAAAGAGTCATCGATGGAGATGTTGGGATGCCGGCATGCTCGTACAGAATCTTCGACTTCGCTTTGTCCATGGCGATAGCACTGGCCTGAACACCTGGGCAGGTGTATGGAATTCCAAGGAGCTCGAGCATTCCTTGGAGGGTGCCGTCTTCCCCACCCTTTCCATGGGTGCAAAGGAATGCAACGTCGAAATGTTCATCAATGAGACGCTTCAAGTCTTCTTTGTTAGCTGGATCTATCCAAGTGGTATCAAACCCAGCAGTTTCGAGCGCACCTCGTGCGCCTTCACCTGATTTGATCGATATCTCACGCTCTCCGCTCGTTCCACCGGCGAGCAATGCAACCTTGTATTCCTTGGGATTGATTGTCATGAAGACTCCTATCGCTTCATAGATCTTTTCAAAGGCTTCGCACAGTATATCAGGCATGAGACCTCTAAAGATGATGGAGGCTTTCAAGTCTCATGTTTCACGTGAAACACCATGTGAGGCTAAGTGATTATAATCGTGGCATGAACACTCAACTCAAACATCTTTCACTTGAATCATTCGAGAACCTAATTGTTGAAGCTGGTCTCCCCCGCTTTCGTTCCGATCAAATCTTGTCATGGGTCTATGGAAAAAATGTTTCATCGTATGACGAGATGACCAATTTGCCGAAGATAATGCGTAAGCAACTTGCCGAGCTGGTTCCATTGACAAAGCCTACTATCATTGACAAGCAGGTCTCTGTTGACGGGTCTCGAAAATACCTCATTCAATTCGATGATGGTGCATTGGTCGAAACAGTTGGACTTCCCAATGATGACGGAAGATTGTCTGTCTGCGTCTCAAGCCAATCCGGATGTGCCATGAACTGCGCCTTCTGCGCGACCGGCCGAAACGGTTTAAATAGAAGCCTGTACCCAGGTGAGATCGTCGATCAAGTGCATATTGTTCAGAATGATTTCGACAAACGAGTGACCAATGTCGTCGTCATGGGTCAAGGTGAACCGTTTGCCAATTACGACAACACACTCGCTGCTTTGAGAATTCTCAATCATCCCAAGTTCCTCAACATCGGAGCGCGTCATATAACTATATCTACATGCGGTTTGATTGCAGGTATCAACAAACTCGCACAAGAGCCCGAGCAATTCACCTTGGCTGTATCCCTTCATTCTGCAATTCAGGAAACAAGAGATTCGATAATGCCCGGTGTTTCGAAGCAGCCATTGGACGAACTTCATGAGGCCCTAGCTGATTACACCAAGCGCACAGGACGTCGATTCAGCTTTGAATTCGCACTCATGGATGGGATCAATACCTCGGTAAGGGAAATCGAAGCCCTCTACCAATACGGCAAGGACCTCCTCTGCCATGTCAACTTGATTCCCTTGAATGAAGTTGAAAGCTCCCCTTTCAAACCGGTTACACGCAAAGTGCTACTTCTCTGGCAAGAATCCCTTGAAATGCAAGGCATTGCATGTTCAATTAGAAACTCTCGTGGAAGTGATATAGCAGGCGCATGTGGCCAGCTTGCTTCTAAGCATTTCAACTCGTAACTCACGCTTCCCTCATATATAAAGAAAGGGCCTTTCGGCCCTTTCTTTTCTTTCGCTGTTACTTCTAACTAGCGCGTTGGGTTCGTCATAATCCTGAACAAGCGCTCAAGATCGGCTTCGTCCTTGAACTCGATCTCGATCTTGTTCTTGCCTTTCACGCTCTTGATCTTAACGTTGGTTCCGAAGGTATCGGTCAAGGTGCGTGCAACTGTCTTGTAAGACTTAGGAGCTTTTTCCTTCTTTACGGGTTTCTCGTCCTTCTTGCCGGAGAGAAGACGTGCGATAGCCTCGGTTTCGCGAACGGATAGCTGATCCTCTACAAGTTTGTCAGTCAGCTTGCGACGGCCTTCTTTCGTGGGAACGGAAAGAATCGCACGTGCATGGCCCGCGGTTATACGCTCTTCATAAAGAAGCTGCTGTGCATCTTCGGGCAATTCGAGAAGACGGAGAGCATTAGCGATTGTCGAACGACCTTTTGACACAGCTTGCGCAACTTCAGACTGCGTCATCTTGCCGCGTTCCATCATCCTGCGGTAGCCGTATGCTTCTTCGATTGGGTTCAGATCGCTTCGCTGAACGTTTTCGACGAGAGCCAACATGATGGTTTCATCATCATCGGCTTCCTTGATATGAACAGGAATGGTTTTGAGCCCAATGTTCTTGCATGCTTGCCAACGACGTTCGCCGGCGATGATTTCGTATTTGTCCCCAACCTTGCGAACGAGAATCGGTTGCAGTAATCCATTCTTCTTGATGGATTCAGCAAGCTCTTCAAGCTCTTCTTTATTGAAATTAGTACGAGGCTGATTGGGGTTCGGTGAAATGAGATCTATATCGACTTCATTCGTCACCTGTGTCGCATCTTGTTTCACTTGAGGTTTCGATGCGGGGGTTTGAGGCGCTGTAGGTTGGACGCGTCGCTCAGTGACACTCTTGATAGTGATGTTGTCTTCCTTGCTGGAATAAACCTCAGCTTCAGCGGATTCCTCTTTGGTCTCCTCTGCAGGTTTCTCCTCTTTCTTTTCTTTGACAGGAGCAGGAGGTGCGATCTTCTTAGTCTCTTCCTTTTCGCTATCAACTGCTACACGCTCAACTGGTGATGCCTTTTCCTGTGGGAGGGTTCCATCCGCGCCGCCACCAAGCAGCGATCCCAAACCTCTGCCCAAACCACTTCTCGTTTTAGCCACGTTTCACCACTTCCTCTGCAAGATTCCTGTACGCTATTGCACCTTTTCCTGTAGGGTCATACTGAATGATGGGAATACCATAGCTTGGAGCTTCTGAAAGCTTTACAGTACGCGGGATAATCGTCTCGAAAACCTGACGCCCGAAGTAGTTTCTTACCTCTGCCGCGACTTGTCGCGAAAGGGTAGTGCGGCCATCGTACATAGTCAGCAAAATGCCATAGATATCGAGTGTTGGATTGAGGCGTGTTTTGACACGTTTCATCGATTCAAGAAGTTTTGTCACACCCTCCAATGCATAGAACTCAGTTTGGATTGGGATGATCAACTTGTCTGCAGCTACAAGAGAATTAACCGTGAGCAAACCGAGTGATGGGGGGCAGTCGATGAAGATGTAATCGTACTTTCCCTTCATCACACCAACAGCATCTTTCAATCTGTTCTCTCGAGCCATTTCGGAAACAAGTTCCACTTCGGCACCAGCGAGATTGATGGTTGCAGGAACGAGGTCGACTCCCTCACATACATCCGGAACAATAACTTCTTCAATGGATACATCATTGAGCAAGACGTCGTAGATGCATTTTTGCAATTGCGACTTCTCGATACCGAATCCACTCGTGGTGTTACCTTGTGGATCGAGATCGACGAGAAGCACTTGCTTTCCTAGCTCGCCAAGAGCAGCTGAGAGATTGATAGCTGTCGTTGATTTTCCAACGCCACCTTTTTGATTGATGATTGCAATGATCTTCGTTGCTCCCACAACATGGGTGAGAGGCTTCTTGTCTTTATAGGTGCGAAGAGGAGCGGGCTCATGCTTTTCCTGGCTCACTTCTACTTCACGTTCAATCACTTCAGCATCTTCGATGTCGAAGAAATCATCAGAAGCTTCATCTTTCTTTTCTTCGATTTCTTCTTCTGGCTGCTCGATTTCTTCCTTCTTTTCTTCAACTTTAGGTGGTTGTGCAGCCTTTTTGTCTCTTCTGAAACTATCCAGGAAACCCACGACGCCTCCTTCTGCCATCTGTATGTCGCGCTATCTAACAAGATGTTTCACGTGAAACATCTCTTGTACCAATATATAAAGCTCCAGTTAAACTACGTTTTTTGTTATAGAGGTTTCTTTTGCGCCATACCTTCTTGGCGGGGTAGCTTCGTTTTTGGTTCGTTTATTTTCTTGAACGTGATTATACGCCTTGTTGTTTCGTTGTCACTTAGTTTTAGCGTTCTATCTGAATTAATCGTCATTCCAACTAATTCTTCAATTCTCTTTGCATTCGAGATCTCTTCATCATCAACTTGCGCTTTGTAGCAAATTAAAATCCCACCCTTTTTAAGTAGTGGACTAGCAAGCTCCATCAACACGGAGAGCTTCGATAAAGCCCGCGCGGTCAAAGCTACATATCGCTTTGACCGCGTTTTTGCTAGGAGCTCAGCTCTACCAGCAAAGGTGGATACTTGTCCTACCAAACCAAGTTCTTCAATGAAGTGGTCGAGTACCAACGTTTTCTTCAAACGCGCATCTATAAGAGTGGTTTCTCGTCCGGAAGCAATTGCCAGAGGAATTCCAGGATAACCGGCTCCTGTACCAAGATCACCATACAAGCCATCAGGAGCCTGGTTGAGTTCATCTAATCCAACAAGTGAATCTTCAACATGTAAGAGCATGCCTTCTTCAACGGTATCAATACGAGTTAAGTTCATTGTCTTGTTAGCCTCGATGACAAGATCGAGATGTTTCTTAATCAACTCTTGCTGTTGAGAGGGGAGTGAGTCAAACGTAGCCATTCGCACCCTTTCTTCTATGCAAAACAGCATACCCGAGACTGGGGAGTATCAGGAGGACCCATTTGAGTTTTTCTCAATCATGCAAGACACGGTATTTGGGGTAGATGATCAATACATAGAACTATTAGTATCTTTTTTTTATTTCCTTTTAACTTGCTAAAGATGAAGCGAATGTCGTAGAAATCGTCTTTGAAATCCACTTTCAAGCGAAGCGCAGAAAGTTAGTTCAAAGCGATTTCCAGACGAAGCGAAATCTTTAGCAAGTTAAAAGGAAATAAAAAAAGAGCCCGCAATTGCGGGCTCTAATACTAAGTAATAGTAGGGAAGTGTTGTTACTTCACCGGCACGACAACGACGTGTCTTGCTGTTCCCTCACCTTCGGAAGCCGTATCAACACGTGCATCGTCTCTAAGAGCAACATGGATAATGCGGCGCTCGTACGGAGTCATAGGACGAAGCTTCACGCTACGACCCTGCGATGCTGCCTTGTTGGCAGATGAGCGTGCAAGGGACTCGAGCTTCTGACGTTGACGATTTTTGTAACCCTCGACGTCGATAATGACAGGGAACCTAAATCCAATCTTGCGAACCGTGATAGCAGAGATGATGAACTGAAGCGCGTCAAGCGTCTTACCATGGCGACCAATCAGAACAGCCAAATCATCGCCAGTGATATCGAGGATGAGTTCTCCTTCATCACCTTCATATTCGTCGATGGTTACTTCACCGACGTTGAAATACTTGAGAACGTCTTTCAAAGCAGCAATAGCAGTATCGGCAATATTGTCGAGTTCTTCATCGGTGAGGGCTGTAGGGTCGTCTTCAACGACTTCTACTTCCTCGACCTCTTCCTCAATGAACTCTTCAATTTCCTCAGACATTTCGTCTCCTTATCTATATAGATAGTCCACCAATATTGAAGCTAGTTTCACGTGAAACAATTAGCGTTTCTTGGTGGGACGCTTCTTCTTGGTCTTGCGCTCGACCTCAACCTTGACGGGCTTGATTTCGATCTGAGCGTTTTCTTCAGCAGCAGCCTTGTTCTTGAGGTGACGCATGTACACCTGCTGGGTGATGGTTGCAATAATGCCGGAAACACCCCAGAACAAAAGAACACCAGCGGGGGAGCTCCAACTAACGAAGAGCATCATGACGCCCATGATGATCGACATCATGTACATCTGATTACGCTGCTGGCTGTCTTGATTGTCGCGCTGTTGCAGCAACATCGGCAAGAACGTAGCGCCAACGAAGATGATGATGAGGATGCCGTAGGGGACGAATGCCGCAATGCCGTTCTCCATAACCTCGGACGGCGTGGCAGTCAGACTCGGGATGATGTTGTAGAACGTAAAAGTTCCCTCATAATCCGGCAGCCAGTCCTGAATGTTCCTGAGCACCTGGAAGAGTGCGATGAAGATGGGCATCTGGATGAGCATCGGAACGCAACTTGCAAGAGGGTTGAACTTGGCCTCAGCGTAAAGCCTTTGGGTTTCCTCGTTCATCCTTACCGGATCATCCGAATACTTTGCTTGGATTTCCTTGAGAAGAGGTTGAACCTTCTGCATCTGGAAGCTCGACCTCGTCTGTCCAAGCATCAAGGGCATGAGCAACAACCTGAACACGATTGTGAACAGGATGATTGCCAAACCCCAGTCCTGGGCAAGGAAGTAGAATTTCTCTACTAACCAGGCGATAGCCCACAATATCGCCTCCCATACACCATTAATCTGACCAATTTCCGCCATGTACCTTCCTTTCTCTATACCAAAGAAGTCCTGTTACTATCCTTTTCATGGGACTGGATCGTAACCGTGAGGACCTCCCGGACGGCAACGTGCAATGCGCTTGGCTGTCAGTTTGAACGCTTTCCAAAACCCATATTTCTGGAATGCTTCGAGCCCATAATGAGAACAAGTTGGCTCGAACCGGCAACAGCCAGCCAGATGAGGGGATATGGCAAATTGATAAAAGCGGATAACCCATATTGCTATGAGTGAAAGGATGCTCTTTTTGCCATCGGTGTTCACGTATGCTCCGTTACTGGAGTATTTTCTCTTTAACCAGCGCTTTTCTTAAATTCGAAAGCATCGTCTCGTAATTAGCTTCCGAAACGTTGGAACGGGCGAGGAAAATAACGTCATAACCTGGGAATGGGCCGTTCAGATCTTTGCATAAAGCGCGCATCCGGCGTTTAGCCCTGTTGCGCCATACCGCATTCCCGAGTTTTTTCCCTGCAATAAAAGCAACACGACCACGAAGGTCGTGCTGTTTCTCGTTCCTCTTGATTATCACCATCACGTCTGGCGTTTTAACACGCCTACCCTCTGAAAAGAGGATTGAAATATCAGAGCTGGACTTTATGGTATCCAACGTTAGAGATGCTAGACGGTAAGGCGCTTGCGACCCTTGGCACGACGACGTGCGAGTACGGCACGGCCGCCCTTGGTCGCCATACGGGCACGGAAACCATGGCACTTTGCGCGCTTGCGCTTATTCGGTTGGTAGGTGCGCTTCATAGCAAAACCCTTTCAAACTGTGTTTTAGAGCAACCATGAAATTATATATCGGTGAATTCGCCAGTCAACAAATAACACACGTGTTCAAAACCTCTATACAACTCTCACCTTGGGTTTTGTCCTGACCACAATAAAATGTGGGGGAGTATGATAAACATACAATCTGTTGTTGATTCGGTTATCTTTGAGATCGAAAAACAGCAGGGTAGAGAATGATCTATTTATCTTTTCAATAATTCTTTTATATAAGAAATTAAGAATTGTAGTTGTAATAAAGACAGTTGAATTGGGGAATATAAGCAATTTTCCTGTTCAATGACGTATTTTCATTTCTTCGGGATGGTTGAAAACCCTCTTCTTTCTCAACGTGTAAAAAACTGGGGACAAGTTTGCCCCCAGTAATTCATAGGTTTTCGAACATTCATCAAACGGTTTCTACACGCTTTTCCACAGCGGTGGTTCTACATTTCCTTAATCTTTCGCTTGATGTTCTCTATCTCTTCTCTCAGCTCTCTGTTCTCCTTGAGCTTCTCCTCGACGTTGGTGACCGAATACATGATGGTCGTGTGATCTCTGCCGCCAAAGCTTTTCGCAATGTAGTTGTAGGGGAGGTCGAGCATTTGCCTGGATAGATAAATGGCAATCTGACGTGCGTATACGATCTTTCTTGATCTCTTTTGACCAATGAGTTCGGAATGGGGGACATCGTAGTAGAGCTCAACCTGTTTTTGAATATCAGCAATGTTGAGCTTCTTCATCGCACCACCGGAGAAATGATCCTCAAGAAGGTGTTTCACATCATCGACCGTTAGGGTTTCTGACCCGAAAGCGTTCATGTGATATATGACTTTAGTGACTGCGCTCTTGAGTTCCCGGATGTTGGAACTCGAGTTTTCAGCAATGTACAGCTCGATTTCCTCTGGAATATCGAAATTAGGCTGATCGCCGGTCATTCGATATTCCTCGACAAAGCTCTTGATGATTCCAAGCTTCGTTTCCACTTCAGGAGGCTGGATATCAAACGTACCGCCGCTGTTGAACCTGCTCTGATAGCGTTCGTCCATCGTGATGTTCTTAGGAGCTCGGTCTGCGGAGAGGACAACCTGTTTACCCTCATCGACCATCTTGTTGAAAATTTGGAACACGATGTCGAGTGTCTGCTCTTTACCTTGAAGGTACTGAATATCGTCGATGAGCAGCACATCTGCTTCTTGATAATAGTCCTTGAAAGTCCGGTAACTCGTCTTCTCCTTGTCATGCGTGACAGTTGCATCGACATAACCACTCAGGAAGTCGGCTGAATCAACGTAAACCGTGCGCAGTTCCGGTCTCGTTTCGTTGACATAGTTTTGGATAGCGCGCATAAGGTGGGTTTTCCCCAAACCTGATTTTCCGTAGATGAAGAGTGGATTGAGAATAGATCGACCCGGCTCCTCTGCTACAGCGACCGACATCGAATATGCCATACGATTTGATTCGCCGATAACGAAGTTTTCGAACGTCAGCGTGGAGGTGGGGTTGAAGGGTTGGCTAACCTTCGGTTCGCTTTTAATAACCTGTTCATCAAGCTTTTCGACCGGCTTAGATGCTTGAGGTTGAGCATGATCCTCTTCAGCTACGTCTTGACGTGCCGGTTCGAGTGGCTGCTGAGTGATGGCAGGAGCAGCTGATTCCCTGTTTGCCTCCTGATTTACGTCCACTTCGATTTCGATCACATAGTCGACACCATGCATTTCCTTGAGCACTTTATGCATGTAATCGACGTAATGGCGCTCTATCCATGTCTTGATGAAGTCGTTATCTGCAGTGAGAAGCAGGTAATCCTCGCTCATCACTTGCGGCACGATACGTGAAAAGAAGGCGTTCATCTGGGAAGTGTTGATAGTAGGGTCCTCTTTGATCCGACTGCGGATTTCCGCCCATTCCCTATCGATTTCTTCACTTTTCATTATGTTCTCCAAGCATGCGTACTTGAGGTCTTCGCTAATGTGGAAAACCAGTATAACGGAACGAATTAGAAATGTGGAAAACTATAGAGAAGAGACCAACTGTCTTCCCAATTCAGTCAAGACACGCTTTTGACCAGCGGTTTTCTCAACAAGGCCAGCTTCTTCGAGTTTCCTCAACGTGTTGTAGGTCGTCGAATTCGCATTGCCGGTGAGCTCGACTAGATCGGTAACCCCCAAAGCACCTTCCGCTGCAATAATGGTGATAAATGTGCGCTCGCGTTCTGAAAGGGGAATTGTTGGCATGATTACAGCAGGTGATTGCTGATGGCTTTCCTTTGAAGGCTTCTTTTCAAGGCTGATCGTTACAACTGCGCCTGAGACGATGTTGTCCTCGATGACAATCGAACCTTCACGGTCATCGAGATAGTCTTTAACAATAGGAAAGCCCGAACCTACACCCCTGATGTAGTCTTTCATCGGCTCAATTGCAGATGAGAAACCGGGTTGCTGAGCTTTTTCCTTTTCCTGGATGCCAGGGCCTTGATCCGCAAATCGGATGGTGTTTCCATCGTCGAGAATCGAAACGACGATTTCCTTGAACCGCGCATGAATGAAATTTTCGGAAACTTCCCTGATCAGCGTGTAGGGGATCTTTCCACCTGCCAAACGGGATTGCTCGTAGATCGTCGTAGTCAAATGCTCGATGAACTCGTTTGTAGCCGCTGGTTCCACTTTCGTGATGCGCGGTGCTGACTTCATGTCGTCATAGAGAGCAACGCGGGCTATCGCGTCGACGAATGAGAAATCGAATTCCTTCTCAGTCGAGTTAGGGGAATCTTGATATGTCGCGTCATGAGGCATGTATGGAAGTATAAAGCTTCGTTTCATCTTTCAAAATAGTTCAATGAAAGAGAAAGCCAATTTGATATGGGGTATTCATAGTTATCCCCAAATTTTTCAAAAAAAGTGGAAAACGATGAAAAATAGTGAATCGATTTATCTGGATAAAGTCAAAAACTGTTGAAATCCATTATGAACAAAGTTAATGAAACAGTCATTTTCAAACATCGCTCGTCTCTGACAAGGGATTTGTCCCATTTACTCCGATCGAGCAAATTTTTTATTTAAATTTTTTCTGAAGCGCTTAAAACCGTTTTGCAAAACCCCAGTTCAGAATTATAAGACTGATATGATAATTAATAAAATCGCAGGTAATCGCAACAGGTGAATTAAAGAAAGAAAGAACTTGACAAATCCCGTGAAAAAGGGATTTCCACAATGCAAATCAGGTAAAACGGCAGTTATCCACCTTTTCCACTGATTTCAACCGAACAAAGGTTTTCCCCTTTCAACGTTTTCAAGAAAAATGGAAAAATCGTTTGGCTATATAATGTGAAAACACCGCATTCAAGGAGACGAAACCATGAGATTCAGCATCAACCAATCTGAGTTGCTCAACGCTTTGTCAATCGTGCAAAAGGGCGTGTCTGCCCGATCGACCCTCCCAGTGCTCGCCGGCATTTATGTCGAAGCAATCGGCGATCAAGTGACGTTCCAGACGACGAACCTCGAGTTGTCCATCCAATACACTTCGACGGCTCTTGTCGAAGAAGAGGGTAGGGCGGTCTTCCCCGGAAAGTTGATTGTGGATATCGTCAAGAACCTTCCCGATGCGGCAGTCCATATCGAGGCAACCGAAATGGACAGCGTTGTGACCTGCGAATCTTCATCTTTTTCCATCAAATGCTTGAATCCCGCAGACTTCCCTGGTTTTCCAAAAGTTGCTGCTGAACAGCAGATCAAAATCCCGTTCGACACCTTCTCGAACATGGCCCGCAAGGTGTGCCGCGTCGTTTCCAAAGACGAAAGCCGTGCCATTCTGACAGGTGTGCTCATCTCTGCTGAAGATGGCATTCTCAAGATGGTTGCCACCGACTCGTATCGACTCGCTGTCACCGAAGCACCGCTTGCCGGGGCAGAGGAATTCAACGCGGTCATCGCCGGGTCTTTTGTTGCTGATCTTGCGAGCTTGCCTAAAACCGGTGACGACATCTCGTTCGCTCTTGCGGAAAACCAGATCATCGTCTCGTACCGAGACACTATGTTCGTCAACCGCCGCATCGAAGGCCGTTATCCCAACTACAAACAGCTCATTCCCGCTTCGTACGAAACACGTTGCATAGTGTCGAAATCTGCCTTCTCATCTGCTGTGAGAAGGGCGTCGTTGCTCGACCACTCCGGTTCCCAAGTGCGATTCAGCATCAATGCGGCCAGCCAAACGATTCAGCTCACGACAGCGACGCAAGATGTCGGTTCGACTCAGGAAATCGTGAAAGCCCAGATAGAAGGCGCAGATGTGGAAATCGGCTTCAACAGCTACTACGTCAATGAAGGTCTTTCCGCAATCGATTCCGACGAAGTAGCCATAGAGATCCAATCCTCGCTCAAACCGGGCATCATCAAAGGTACGGGCGATGAGAACTATCTCTACCTCGTCATGCCCGTGAGGATTTAGATTCAACCGTCGGGATGCAACCGTGGACCTGAAAATCGAGAAGCTCAAGCTCTCAAATTTCAGAAACTATGAAAGCTTCCTCCTCGAGGATGTTGGCACTCTTACGGTTTTCATCGGCGACAACGGGGTAGGGAAGACAAACATTCTCGAGGGAATAAACCTTCTCACGTCGTGTGAAACCTTGCGCCACGCCCAGATAAACCAGCTCGTTAAGGAAAACTGTGCAGCTGCCAGGCTCGAAGCACTTTTCACTGATGGAAACAGGAGCATCGATATAACGCTCGACTTGGAGCCTGGAAAAAAGAAATACCAGGTGAACGGCAAAGCTAAAAGCATTACCGATGTGAAGGGCACCTTGCCGGCGGTGTCGTTCACACCAGATGATTTGGAGCTTGCGAAGAAAAGCTCATCTGTGAAAAGAAACGCGCTCGACGCTTTGGGAATGCAGCTTTCGAAGAGCTATCACGTGGTGTACCGCGATTTCGAGAAGGCATTGAGATACAAGAACCGGCTTCTTAAAGAAGAAGCGTCTCATGCGCTTGTAGAAAGCATCAACGACACGCTCGTGATTTGTGCATCTCAGCTCTATTGCTATCGTGTTTCCCTGTTCAAGCGCATAATCCCGCTTCTTGAAAACAACTACCGCGAGATTTCCCGTTCCGATGAGAGCCTCACCGCGACGTATACGCCATCATGGACCAGCGCTCCTTCTGAAGAGACTGATGTGGTGAGAGATGATGTGCGTGAAGATCTTCAAAGAGCGTTGACCGAGCACATTGAAGAGGAGTACATGCGCCGCAAGTCCGTCGTCGGTCCTCATACGGATGTCATAACCTTCAACTTGGCGAACAAGGATGCTTCGCATTTCGCGAGCCAAGGGCAACAGCGCTCGATCGTGCTTGCATGGAAACTTGCCGAGGTTGAGCTGGTGAAACAAACTCTCGGAACAACACCCGTGCTTCTTCTTGACGACGTCATGAGCGAGTTGGATGGTTCCCGTAGAGACAAACTCGTCGACTTCGTGACTGATGACATGCAGACGTTCATCACCGCGACCGACCTTTCGAGTTTTAATGAAAATCTTCTCGAGCGAGCTCGGGTGATCAGGTTATGAAGAAGCTCGGCTACGATTTGGAGCTCATGATTGCCCGACTGTCGGGAAATGACGAGCAAGCGCGCATCAATCTCAGGGCCCACCAAGTTCGCGACCGTTACAAGCAGGCGCTCGAAACGGTTTACAAGAATCAAGCTCCTTTGTTCCTCGCTCACACCAACAACGTCTACATCCTGAAAAAAGATGGGGTGAAAACCCTCATTGTTTACGTCGACGATTCGATTTTCGCTGCTGAACTCAACGCGCAGCGCGAGCTCATACGGTTGAAGTTGCTTGAACTGTTTGGAGAGGAAATCGAGCAGTTCGACATTCACGTATCACGGGGCAACTACAAGCAGAACCATCCTTACCTCATAGAAGATGAGGAAGCCGATCGAATAAACATTGAATCTGCGGCGCTTGATGAGGAAGAAATCAAACGCGTTTTGGAGACAAGTTCTGTAATTGAAGACGAAAAAGTGCGAAAAGCTTTAGAAAGCGCTATGCAAGCAAATTTCAAATTGCAGAAAATCGAGAGTGACCACCAGCACGTGGAAAAGAAAAACTAGGCTTAAAACCGACCTGAACCCCCTTAGAATCGAAATTCGTAGATGTTGTGGTGCTAAATAGTGCCAAGCCACAACATGTGGTACAATTGTTCGGCTTATAGAACTCCAGTTCATGAGCCAGTTTATAAACGTAGCTGAAACTAAGGAGCAAACGTGGCAGATTCCCCAAGCAGCTATGGCGCTGAAGACATTCAGGTTCTCGAAGGCCTCGAAGCAGTCCGCAAGCGTCCGGGCATGTACATTGGCTCGACGGGTCCGCGCGGATTGCACCACCTCGTTTACGAAGTGGTGGACAATTCCGTCGACGAGGCGCTCGCCGGCTTCTGCACCCAGATCACGGTTACCATTCATCCCGACAATTCAGTCACGGTCGTCGACAACGGTCGCGGCATTCCTGTTGAGAAGCACAAGAAGGAAAAGATCCCGACCGTCGAAGTAGTCCTCACCATCTTGCACGCCGGCGGCAAGTTCGGCGGTGCCGGCTACAAGGTGTCGGGCGGCCTGCACGGCGTCGGCGTGTCCGTTGTGAACGCCCTCTCCGAGAAGGTTGTCGTCAACGTGCGCCGCGATGGCAAGGAATATCAGATTGGCTTCCAGCGCGGTAAGACCGTCGAGAAGCTGCGCGAAGTCGGCCGTTCGCGCACGACGGGCACGACGGTCACATTCTGGCCCGACCCCGAGATCTTCACCGACACCTGCATCTTCGACTTCGAAGTGCTGCAAGCGCGTTTCCGCGAGATGGCATTCCTCAACAAGGGCCTCAAGATCATCCTCATCGACGAGCGTGCCGATCCGACCCAGCTCATCAGCGAGAAGGCGGAGGAGCCGCGCACCGAGACCTTCAAGTACGACGGCGGCATCGTCGACTTCGTCAAATACCTCAACGAGGGCAAGGAAACGCTGAACAAACCCATCTATTTCGCTGCTGAAAACGAAGATGGCACGGTCGAGATTGCCATGCAGTGGACCAGCTCGTACAGCAGCAACGGCGTTATGGCCTTTGCCAACAACATCAACACCCACGAGGGCGGCACGCACCTCGACGGCTTCAAGCAAGCGGTCACGCGCACCATCAACGACTATGCCCGCTCGAAGGGCAAGCTCAAGGACAAAGACCCGAACCTCACTGGTGAGGATTGCCGCGAAGGCTTGGCCGCCATTATCTCGGTCAAGCTGCACGAGCCGCAGTTCGAGGGCCAGACCAAGACGAAACTCGGCAACACCGAGATCCGCAGCTTGGTGCAGACGGCCGTCACCAAGGGCTTGGCAGAATACCTCGAGGAGAACCCGGCACCTGCCGGCCGCATCGTCACGAAGGCCTCCCAGGCGCTCAAGGCCCGCGAAGCCGCCCGCAAGGCACGTGAGAACACGCGCCGCAAAGGCGTGCTCGACTCGTTCAGCTTGCCCGGCAAGCTGGCGGACTGCTCCTCAAAGGATCCAAGCCAGTCCGAAATCTTCATTGTAGAGGGCGACTCCGCAGGTGGCAGCGCCAAGCAGGCGCGCGACCGCAAATATCAGGCTATCCTGCCTCTGCGCGGCAAAATCCTCAACGTCGAGCGTGCAGGCCTGCACCGCTCGCTTTCGTCCGATACGATCAGCTCGCTCATCACAGCCATCGGCACGAACATCGGCGACGACTTCGATGCTGATAAGGCGCGCTACCATCGCATCATCATCATGACCGATGCCGATGTCGACGGCGCACACATCCGTTGCCTGCTGCTGACGTTCTTCTACCGCTACATGCCCGAACTCATCAACCGCGGCTACATCTACATCGCGCAGCCGCCGATCTTCGGTCTCAAGAAGAAGAATTCGCGATCGACCAAGGTCGAGCGCTACATCTACGACGAGAAGGCGCTTTCGAGCACGTTGGCCGAATACGACAATCCCGACCGTTTCGACGTGCAGCGCTACAAGGGCCTCGGCGAGATGGATCCCGAGCAACTCTGGGAGACCACGATGGAGCCTGCAAGTCGCACGCTTCTGCAGGTCAACATCGACGACGCTGCCGAGGCGGAGCGCGCCGTGAGCGATTTGATGGGCGACAAGGTCGAGCCGCGCCGTGACTTCATCCAGAGTCATGCGCGCGACGTCAGGTTCTTGGACATTTAAGAAATAGGGGAGAAGGGGCGCTGCTTTCGCCCCTCATCCTGCATCGAAGGAGCATTACATGACAGACGACAACAAGCGCGACGATGCCTTCGACGAATTCCTCGACAGGGCCGAGGAAGATTACGAAGCTGAAGACGAAGAGCTTGACGAAGAAGACGGCCTCGAAGGTGGTTCGCTTTCGGGCGCCATCGTTTCCGAGGAAATGAAGGCACAATCGCTCATGGTCGACATGCCGTCGGCCCATGGCGAGATTGTAGAAGACGCCAACGGCGGTGAAGGCACGGTCGTGCGCACCGCCTACCTGGGCAAAGAGATGCAGACCTCGTTCCTCGAGTACTCGATGAGCGTCATCGTTTCGCGCGCCCTTCCTGATGTACGCGACGGTTTGAAGCCGGTTCACCGCCGCATCCTCTACGCTATGAACGAGTCGGGCTACACGCCCAACCGCGCGCATATGAAGTCCGCACGTACGGTCGGCGACGTCATCGGCAAGTACCATCCGCATGGCGATGCGGCCGTCTACGACACTATGGTGCGTTTGGCCCAGCCTTTCAACATGCGCGTTCCGCTGGTCGACGGCCACGGCAACTTCGGCTCGATCGACGGCGACAGCGCTGCTGCCATGCGTTACACCGAGGCGCGCCTGGACAAGGCGGCCATGGAGCTGCTGCGCGACCTTGACAAGGAAACGGTCGATTTCCAGCCCAACTACGATGAGTCGCTCACCGAACCCACGGTTCTGCCGGCTCGTTTCCCGAACTTGCTGGTCAACGGCTCGGCGGGCATCGCAGTTGGCATGGCTACGAACATTCCGCCCCACAACTTGGGCGAGGCCATCGACGCAACCTGCTTGATGCTCGACAATCCTGAGGTCACGACCGAAGAGCTCATGAAGGTCATGCCCGGCCCCGATTTCCCCACGGGTGGCGAGATCATGGGCACCGCCGGCATCAAGGACGCTTACGAAACCGGCCGCGGGTCGCTGACCATCCGTGCGAAGTACCGCATTGAGGAGCTCAAGAACGGCAAGAGCCAGATCGTCATCACCGAGATCCCGTACCAGGTTAACCGCAACCGCATGCTCGAGAAGCTCGGCGAGCTCGTGCGCGACAAGAAGCTTCCCGAGATCAGCAACATCCACGACGCAGCCGACCGCAAGGGCATCGACATCATCATCGAGCTCAAGTCGAACGCATTGCCGCAGGTCGTCATCAACAAACTGTTCAAGCACACGCAGCTGCAAATCGGCTTCGGCGTCATCATGCTCGCACTTGTCGACGGCGTGCCGCGCGTGCTGTCGCTCAAGGAAGTGCTGCACTACTACATCAAGCACCAGGAAGAAGTCATCGAGAGGCGCACGCGCTACGAGCTGGCGAAAGCCGAGGAACGCGCGCATATCCTCGAGGGCCTCATCGTGGCGCTCGACAATATCGACGAGGTCATCACCATCATCCGCTCGTCCGAGACCGACAAAGAGGCATCCGATCGTTTGGTCGAGCGCTTCAACCTTTCCGAAAAGCAGACCGAGGCCATCCTCCAGATGCGTCTGCGCCGCTTGGTCGGTTTGGAGCGCCAGAAGATTCAGGACGAGTTGGACGAGCTCAAAGAGCGCATCGCCTACTTCAAGCGCGTGCTCGAGGACCGCATGCTCCTGCGCAGCATCATCAAAGAGGAGATGCTCGAGATCAAAAAGCGTTTTGCGACCCCGCGCCGCACCAAGATCGGCAAGGAAGCGACCGAGATCAACGTCGAGGACCTCATCGCCGACGAGAACATGGTCGTCACCGTCACGAAGGCCGGCTACGTCAAGCGCCTGCCCGTCGCCACGTACCGTTCGCAGAAACGCGGCGGCAAAGGCACGCAGGGCGTCAACCTCAAGGACAACGACTACGTCGACCACCTGTTCGTAGCCTCGACGCATGCGTTCATGTTGTTCTTCACCTCGAAGGGCAAGGTCTACCGCCTGAAGGTCTACGAGATTCCCGAGGCATCGCGCCATGCCCGCGGTACCGCCATCGTCAACCTGCTGCAGCTGGCGAAGGACGAGAGCATCGCGGCCGTCATCGCCACGAAGGACTTCCCTGAAAACGAGTTCCTTATCTTCGGCACCAAGCAGGGTATGGTCAAGAAAACCGCGATGAGCGCCTATGACCGCACGCGTCGCGATGGTCTGATCGCCATCAACCTCAAAGACGGCGACGAGCTCATCGCCGTCAAGCGCGTCGCGCCTACCGACATGGTCATCATGGCGTCGAGCGCCGGCAAGGCCATCAAGTGGGACGAGGCCGAAGTTCGCCCGATGGGCCGCGACACGACCGGCGTGCGCGGCATCACGCTGCCGTTCGGCTCGCACGCGCTTGGTCTGGAGGTTTGCAACGATGCCTACAAGCCCGAGCTGTTCGTCATCACCGAGAAGGGCTACGGCAAGCGCACCGACGTTTCCGAATACCCGATGCAGCACCGCGGCGGCCAGGGCGTATTCACCATCAACATGACCGACAAGAAGGGCCAGCTCGTCGACGTTAAGATCGTGCGTCCCGGCGAAGAGATGATGATCATGTCCGAGGAGGGCGTGGTAGTGCGCACCGGTGTGAGCGGCATCTCCAAGCAGGGAAGGGCCACCCAAGGTGTCGTCGTGATGAAGGTTGCCGACAAGGACAAGGTCACCGCCGTTGCCATCTCGAAGACGAAGGCCAAGAAGGTTGGCGCCCGCTCCGACGACGAGCGCGAAGATCTCGACGCCGACGAATAGTCGAAAGGCAATTGTTTTTCAACAACGTCCAGGGGCCCGCAATGCGGGCCTCTGGTTCGTTAATGTCTAAATCGAAGAAAGTCTTTGCTTTGCTGTTACCCAGCCAGCGCCGCCGTCGCGAATTCGGGGCGCAAGCGATACGCAATGAGCGCGTCCTTAACGGGTTTGCGAGCGCGAACGGGAACGATGATGGCCTCGCCGTCGGGGAAGATGATCGAGCCTTCACCGAGGGAGCGCACGTTGTCCAAGTTGACGATGAATGAGCTGCCCGCTTTAATGAAGCGCTCGTCCTCGCCAAGCTGTTCGAACAGCGATTGCAACGTGCCGCGCGCCAAAACCGTCTTGCCCTCGGGAAGATGAACGAGGGAACCTCGCTTCGAAGCCTCGACGAACATGATCGCGTCGATGGGGAAGTTGCCGGTGCCCTGGTCCGTACGCAGAGCGATGGTGTCGGTATGCTTCGAAGCGGCCTTCAAGATGGGCACTTTCATGGCGCGCTCGAACCCGTCACGACCCTCGCTGAACAGGCAATAGCCGTCGACTTGCAGGTCGAAGGCCTCTGCCGCGAAATCCTGCGTGTCCGACGCGATGACGATGCTGGCGCCGCCGTCTGCATCACGCACCTCGCGCAAGGCGTTGAGCGCTTCGGCGCTACCCGATGTCGCACGGCACACGATGATGTCATGGAAGCCCGTGCGCATGCGTTTCACGAGCCCGACCATGTCGTCGAGCTTGGTGACATACGAGATGCCGTAGTTGCCGATCTTCATGGCCGATACGAGCAGGTCGACTGCAGAGCGCAGCTGGCTTCGTTCACCGGAATCGGGATCGCAGACGAGAATCCTAATCATCAGATGCCGCCTATAGGAACGCGCCGTTGTCTTCGAGCAACCGCGCAAGCTCGCGCACATTCTCGTAAGACCCCAGATCGGTGTATGATGCCTCGTCGCCGGGTACCCCGACGCGCGTGAGCGAGCCTTTCCACTGATCGATGACCGCGCCGCCGTCCTCGTCGTCGCCCGAGTTGTGGAACTGGAACGAGTTGGTCGAAATGATGAATTTCGGGCGGAAATCGTCGGGCACGTCGGCGACCTCGAAGCCGTACGACATGGTGGTCAGAGAATCGGCTGCGAACGATACGAACTGGTACGCGTCGTTGTCGGCGGCGATGCGCGAGAGCGGCGCATACCCGATTTCGTGGTTGTAGACGCCTTCGTCGGAAAGGTAGAATCTGCGGACCATTTCCTCGCGCGTGAGCGAGCGCGACCACAGGATGAACAGCAGGACGGCCGCTACGAGCACCCAAACGATCAGCAGCCAGATGTCAAAGCCTTTATCGCTTCTGAACAGGCCCATTCGGAAGTAGGCGATGGAAAGGGCGATGGCGGCGACAAGGACTATGGCCTCGACAATGATGCCGACTCTCACACCTTTACCCATTTATAGTGCCTTTCCTCCAACTATATTTAGATGATTCTACAACTACAACGGCTGTATGAGAATAAAAAAACGGGGTAACCCCGTTTCAGCATGATTAAATATGGCGCCGCCCATGCGGGTTTGTGCGATACGTCAACGCTTGAAGCGGTTCCTCATGGTGTCGATGCTCTTGTTCATCCTCAACGTGGACGCCACGAAGAATGCGACAACTGCTGCGATGCCTACGACGATAACCCACTTGATCCCGTTGCTGGAGGAGGCGAGTGGTTCTCCACCGCCAAGCCCCGAGGACATGGGGGTTTCGTCGTCCTCGATGGTCTCGCTATCGGAGCTCTTTTCGCCGTCGGTTGCCGCTGCTTGGCCAGAGGCTGCTTTGTCGGACGCTTGGTCGGCCGCTGCAGAGGCTTCGGATGCAGGGTAGATGTTCGCATAAGCCTGGGAAGAAACCTGGAGCGACCCGGCGAATGCGAGGACGGTTGCAAATGCCAGCGCAGCGAGAACGAGTGCAATGCGGCGCATGCCTTTCGGCAGAGAGGCCATGCGGTGCGTTTTGGTGCCGTTCATATCGCTACCTGACTCATCGTGTTGAACTACGCCGTGGACAGCGTACTCTTGCATCGCATACTAAACTGATATTTGCAAACTACCTGGAGATTGGCGAAATTGTTGAGAATAACAAGGTAATTGCGAACCAAAACGCCGAAACAGGCGGTGTAGCCCGTGCTAGTTTGCCAGGATGGCCTCTTCGAGCGACTTGCGCATGCGGACGGGAATGGACACCACGGTGCCGTCGACCAGCCGCGCGGTCGAGCTGCGGGGATCCACGAAACGCACCATGTTGACGTTGACGATGTAGGAACTGCCCGCCTTGAAGAACCGCTTGTCGTGTTGGAGCATCTCGAAGAACGCTTGCGACGAGATGCGCACGTTGATGGTCTTGCCGTTCGTCAGGTGGACCGCTTGATCGTGGTCGGCCGTCTCGGAATAGAGGAACTGAGAAAAACGGATGCGCCGCATGCCGTCACGGCATCTCACGATGACCGAGTTGGTGTGGTACGCGCTGACGCGCGATATCGCGCGCCCAACGATCGGACAGAACTTTTCTGGGGTGGTCGGTTGCAGCAGGTAGCTGTCAACGCGCAGCGCAAGGGCCTCGTATGCGTCGGCGCCATTGCGGGCGCACATCACGATGCCCACGCTGCCCGAATGCTTGCGGATGTCGCGCACGAGCTCGATGCCTTCCATGCCGGGAAGCCCGA
Source organism: uncultured Coriobacteriaceae bacterium (assembly GCA_902779135.1). Taxonomy (GTDB): domain Bacteria; phylum Actinomycetota; class Coriobacteriia; order Coriobacteriales; family Eggerthellaceae; genus UBA9715. The sequence goes on from CACZAR010000003.1 coordinate 35,721, forward strand.
CGCCGCAGACGACCAAATCGATCAAATCGTCGGTTTTCGGGTGCACGACAGCGTCGACCAGGTCGAGCGGGTTCTCGAACGGTACGATGTTTACGTTGCTGAACCCGTTCTTCTCAGCGCAGTGTTCGAGGGCGTAATCGAGTGTGTAGCCTTCGAGTTCCACGTTTCCGCAGTATGCGATGTTGATCATGCGTTCTTCTTCGTGATGTTGGCAATCGTTGTTTAGTGCCCCTCTAACTTGATGATACTACAGCGAACTTTCTTCCGTCTCACCCACTTTAATAAATGATGGGCGATGTTGCTGAAAGCCCCCCTTCGGTCATATCGCCAGGGAGCCCGACCCATTCTGCATATCAACCACTCAGCGCATTCCGAGAGAAACGCTATAATGCGACAAATAGACGACATTCGCGCCGAAGGAGCAATCGGGTGAAGGCGAACGCAGCACATGCGCTGAAACGCACATCGGCAGTGCTTGCCTGCTCGTTGCTTTGCGCGTTCGTTCTCTTGGCCTTACCTGCCTGCGGTGGCGGCGGGGGTGCAAAAATCGCCCTTCCTTCCTTGGGCGAGTCGACCGCGACGGGGGCGGACTTCATCCAGCCAGCCGAGGTCTGGGTTCCGCCCGCCGAGGCCTGGGGCATCGATACGTCCGGCGTTTACGACGGATGGGTCTGCGCGGCCGCCGAAAGCGGGTCGCGCATGAAATTCCAGGTCGTTTGTGGTGACATGACCTACAACTACGACCTGCCCAACGACGGCACGCCCACGTTGTATCCCATCAACATGGGAAATGGCTACTACCAGTTCCGCATCATGATGAACACCGAGGGCAACAGCTACGTCGAGTACTACTGGGCAGACGCATACGTAGAGCTTTCGAGCGAGTTCGCGCCGTTCTTGATTCCCAACCAGTTCTGCAGCTACGTGCCGTCGAGCGCATGCGTGGAAAAGGCGAGGGAGCTGACCAACGACGCCACGAACCAGGGCGAAGCTGTCCGCAACATCTGCGAGTTCGTGGCCAGGAACACGAGCTACGATAAGGCCAAGGCCGAAAAGCTGGCCAACGAAAGCGGCTACGTCCCCAACCCCGACGAGACGCTTGCGACCGGTAGGGGAATTTGCTTCGACTACGCTTCGCTTTCCGCCGCCATGCTGCGAAGCATGGGCTTGCCGGCGAAAGTCGTCACCGGCTACGTGGGCGAGGAGAACCTCTACCACGCCTGGATCATGGTCTACATTGACGGAACATGGGAGACCGCTGTGTTTTCGGTGACGCCCAACAACTGGTCGCGCTGCGATGTGACGTTCGCTTCAACCGGCGCCACGAAGTATTCAGGCAGCGGAACAAGTTATACTGATAGGTACACGTACTGACGCGTGCTGCGCGTCACGTGAAACGCGAGATCGCGAGGGAGAGACATATGGCAGAGAAGCAGCTCGAGAGCAGTGCGCTGAGCGCGTTCTTCGGAAGCATCGCGACCATGTTGTCGGCTGGCATCCAGACCGACGAAGCGGCGCTCATGTTGTCCGAGAATCGCGAGAACTCACGCTTCCAAGAAGTCTGCAATATCGTTTACAAACGCGTGGTCGAAGGCGGTTCGCTTGCCGATGCCATGAGGGAGAGCGAGGGCTTCCCGTCCTACGCGGTCAACATGGTTCGCACCGGCGAGCAATCGGGTCACCTCGAGCAGGTGCTGCGCAACCTCGAGATGTACTACGACGAGGAAAGCCGCATGTTTGAAAAGCTGCGCAGCTCGATGGGCTATCCGGCCGCGTTGCTGGTCATCATGGCCGCCATCCTGGCGTTCACCGTGCTGGTCATCTTGCCGGTGTTCCAGGGCGTGTACGCGAACATGGCCGGTTCGCTTGCTGCCGGCTCGGCCTCGAGTGTGGGCCTGTCGAGCGTGATTGGCACGGTTGCGCTTGTGGTGACCCTCGCTTTGGCCATCGTTGCCCTGTGGCTGACGGGGAAGACCCGCTCGGCAGGTGGGCGCCAGTCGCTGATGGAGCTGTTCGAGCGGTTCCCGGGCATCAGGGGCGCTATGTACCAGCTGTCGCTCTCACGGTTCACGGCCGCACTGGCCACCTACGTTTCTTCTGGCATAACCAACGAGGACGCAATGGAGCGTGCCATCGAGACGGTTGACAACGACAAGCTCAAAGCGCGCTTGCAAAAGGCGGTTAAGAGCATGGTCGACCTCGACAATCCGCGCAGCCTCACGCAGGCCATCAGCGAAAACGACATTTTCGAGCCGCTGTATGCCCGCCTGCTCAACGTGGGCATGCGCTCGGGCAGCACCGAGGAGACGCTTGCTCAGCTGTCCAACACGTTCTTCGACGATGCGGTCCTGCAGATCGACCGCGTGCTCGACAGGGTGGAACCCGTGCTGGCAGCATTTTTGACCATTGCGGTGGGCGCAACGCTCATAGCGGTGATGCTCCCGCTCATCGGCATAATGGGTTCGATTGGCTAGCGGCTGGAGGGCAGTTTGTACCACGAGGTCACATACGCAGAGATCGCGCGCCGCAAGCGCATGCGCATCATCTTGGCCGTGGTGGTCGTCTTCTTGTGCGCCAATATCGCGTTGGCAGCGTTCCTTTCCGCCAACGTTTCCCGCAAGCAGGCGGCGGTGTCGGTGCGCGAAGCGGTCATCACCGCATCCGTGCAATGTGCAGCGGTCGAAGGGTCATACCCCTCGTCGCTTTCGCATCTTGAGAGTCACTACGGCCTGGTCATCAACCATGACGACTACATCGTCAACTACGAATGGCTCGCCGACAACGTTCCTCCCAGCGTGACGGTGGTGCCACGATGAGCGAGATGGACGTCATGTACGAGATGGATGCGGCGAACGAGCAGTTCGACATCGATTATGCGATCGTTCAGGCCTTCGAGCGCTCCAAGCGCGAAGAGCGGAAGGCCGGCTCGGGTCGCACGTTTACCGTCATTCTCATGGCGGTGTTCTTCGTCGTGTTGATGGTGGGGCTGGCGACAGGCGTGACCATTTATCAAAAAGTTGCTGCTGCTCAAAACCAGACGAACGCCCTGCACATGCAATCAGGGCTTTTGACCAATACCGTCCATGTGAACGATGCCGCCGATACGGTGTCGATGGGCGTTGGCCCCGAGGGCGATGCGCTGGTGCTGGTCGAGCACCTCGATTCGGGCACATTCGAGACGCGCATCTACCACTACCGGGGGGCCATCGTTCAGGAATATGCGATTGCGGATCGTCCTTACAATCCCGCCAATGCGATCGAACTCGTCGAATCCGAGGTTTTCGAGTTCTCGTATTCGGATGGCCTGCTTACGTTCATGACGGACCAGGGTGCGTTCGACGTAGCGTTGCGTAGCGCACAGAGCGGATCGCCGCACATCGAGAGCTCAGGCGCTGAATTCATGGCCCAGGCCAACGCAACGGCCGATGACAAGAAGGCGAAGGGGGGTGCCTGATGAGCATAGACCTCGCCAATCATCAAAGGTCGCGCACTGGGCGCCCGCTGTGGTCGGGGACGGCGTTCCTCGTTGAGGCGCTGTTGTTGCTGGTTTTCCTTGCCGCCTCGCTTGCCGTGTTCGCGCAGCTGTTCGCTGTGGCGGCTGACAAGACCGCTGAAAGCGACAGGTTGTCCCGCGCGGTTGCCGCGGCCGATAACGTGGCTGAGCAGTTTGCAGCCAATCCTCATGCCGTCAGCGCTGTGAAAGAGGTCGACGATCTTGTCGTCGTGTGCGATATGGTCGACGAACCGCATGACGGTGGCACTCTGCACAAAGCCACCATCACGGTGTACGAACGCAACACCGCCGATTCAACCGGTTCGGTAAGCACAGGCGACTCCGTTTTCAGCGTGTCGACCGCACGTTACGAGAGCGAGGTGGAGTGATGAACCAGACACCTGTTCAGGCACTGCCCCCTGTCTCGCGTGAGGAGAACGTGCGCATCGGTCCCGTTTCGGTGTTCACGCTGATAGTCATCATCTGCTTGGCTGTGCTGGCTGTGCTGACCATCTCGACCGCCAACGCATCGCTGGTGCTCTCGCAGCGCCAGGCGGTCGCTGCTCAAGAGCTCTATCTCGACGAAACCGCTGCACAGGTGTTCCTCGCCGAAGTCGACGACCGGCTAGCTCCGTTGCGCGCGGGTGGAAGCGCCGATGCCATGAGTCTGCTCGAAGCCGATTTGGTGCCGATGCGCAACGCCACGCAAGACGCCGTAGGCGGCCAGGTTGAGGTTTTGACGAACGTGTCCGGCCAGCAAATCAATGCCGAATTCTCGTGTGCGAACGGGCGCACGCTGAAGATAGTTGTCACCGTACTTCCCGACGGCACCTACCGTATCGACAGGTGGAAGATGACAGCCGTCGTGAACGAAGAACAAACAATGGGTAACCTCTATACAGGCGCATAGCGAAAGAAGGGGAACATGGAACTGCAACCGTTGCTTAAGGAAATGATCGACGCCAGGGCCTCCGACATCTTCGTCGTTGCCGGCCGACCGCTCACGTATTCTGCCGGCGGCAGCTTGAAGCAGCTTGGCGACAAGGCGCTCATGCCCGAAGACACGACTGAGGTCGTCAAAGCCATCTATGCGCTTGCGGGCCGTGATTTCCAGCCGATGTTCGAAAATTTCAACCATGACGAGGACTTCTCGTTCGCCATTGGCGGCATAGGCCGCTTCCGCGCCAACGTGTTCCGCCAGCGTGGTTCGTTCTCTTCGGTCATCCGCGTCATCCCCTTCGGGCTTCCCGATCCGAAGGAATACGAGATTCCCGAAGACGTGTTGTGCCTGTCGCGTCTGCAAAAGGGTCTCGTGCTGGTCACCGGACCGGCTGGGTCGGGCAAGTCCACGACGCTCGCGTGCATCGTCGACCGGCTGAACCACGAGCGCTCGGGCCACATCATCACCATGGAAGATCCCATCGAGTACGTGCATCGCCATGGCACGTGCATTGTGACGCAGCGTGAGGTGCCCACCGACGTCGCGACGTATGCCGAGGCGTTGCGCTCTGCTTTGCGCCAGGCGCCTGACATCATCCTGCTCGGCGAGATGCGCGACCCCGAGACGGTCGCCACTGCCATGACCGCTGCTGAAATGGCTCAGCTGCTGTTCTCGACGCTGCATACCACCAGTGCTTCCGGCACAGTCGACCGCATCGTCGCCACGTTCCCCGCTGTGCAGCAGCACCAGATTCGCATCCAGCTGTCGCTCGTGCTTCAGGCAATCGTCTGCCAGCAGCTGGTGCCGACGGTTGACGGTGGACAGACGCCCGCATTCGAGATCATGATCAGCAACCCGGCCATCCGCAACCTGATCCGCGAGCGCAAGACACACCAGATCGACTCGGTCATTGCAGCCGGATCCGATGCAGGCATGCGCACCATGGACCAGAGCCTGTTCCAGCTGTGCAAGGAAGGCCGCATCACCGCCGAGACTGCCTTGCGTTTCTCGATTCACGAAGAGGCGCTCGAACGCCGCCTCGAGGTGGAAGGCTTGATGTAAAAAAACGACGGCCTGGGGCTTCCCAGGCCGTCGGAATTTATGCCCGCAATCGACTACGCCTTGGCGCGTTTCAGATAGTTGCGCAGCTGCTTGATGTCCTTGAGCGTCAAGCGGCCAAGGTCGGCGTGGTTAAAGAACATGGTGACGTTTGCCGCATCGAACCCGCATGCTTGTGCTGCCTCGATGGGCGAGATTCCCTTTTTCAGCTGAGCCTGCCGCGCCTCTTCCCATATCTCGCGCTTTTGCGATGCCGCCCGTTCGGGCGCATAGTAAGCGTCGGCGTAGCGGGCAAGAAAGCTCCAATACGCTGGGTCGAGCGACATCATCGGCGTGCCGCGCAAGGCGAGTTTTTCAGCGCTGCGCCCGTCGAGTATCGACAGCACGCCCTCGTATTCCTTGCGGGTCGATTTGTCCCACACCAACTCGAGCAGCTTTTCAATGCGTCCGGTCTCGTTAGCGTACAGCAGCAATGCAGCTGCTAGTCTGTCGGGCGAGTTGGGGCGCTGTGCTTGGGCGGCTAGCTTGCGGAAATTGAACGTTTCCGACTTGGAGATACGCATGACTTCGCGTTTGATCCATCTGTCGAACGTCGGCCGTCGCATGCACTTCCTCGTTTGTAATCAAAACGAACTTCTTGTGAAATGATACACGTAAAGTTCGGTTGTCGGTGTGACGAGTTTAGTAGTGCGTCGATTTGCCAACATCTAGGTCCGAAAAAGGGACAATTTCGGCAAAACACCAGAACAGAGCGGAAAAGCACTAGAGTGTAACGTTGATTGACTATGCGTAGTCAAAGCATAACGTTCAACGGATGCAACAAGCCGCTAACGCTCAAACGGGAACGGTGATGGACATGACGAACAAACTCGTTGACCGGATCATGGAAGGCGCGAAGACGCCCGAAGGCAAGATCATTGCCATACTGCTTGTGATTTGCCTGGCATTCATGTGTTGGAACGTTGGGTCGCTAACAGCGTTCGGCGGCGCGCTCAATCGGGAGGATGTGCCCGCCAGCGACGACAAGGCGGCAACCGAACAAGAGCAAGCCGTCGAGCCTGCGCCCGAGCAACAGCCCGTGGTCGAGGAAGCGCCCGTTGCGGTCGAGCAACCAGTGGTCGAGGAAACACCCGTCGCGGTCGAGCAGCCCGTGGTCGATGCTTCCCCGCAAAACGAGGAAGCGCAAGGAGAGGTTCAAGGGGAATCCCAGGAAGCATCCCAGGAGGCAGCTCAAGAGGAAACTCAGGAAGAGGCCAAAGAAGAGTCCAAGGAGGAGTCTCAGGAAGAATCCACCATGCCCGCCCAAAGCTTCCGCAAGGTAGCAAATGGCGTTGAAGTGCGCGTCGAAGCGTCCGAGGGCGCTTTCCCTGCTGGTACCGAGATGGTCGTCACGCCTGTTTCGACCACTCAGGTCGCTGATGCTGTAAACGGCGCGATCGAGGGCGAAGCATCCGACATCATTGCTGTCGATATCACCTTCCGTTTCAACGGTGTCGAAATCGAGCCCGAGCGCAACATCTCCGTCTCGCTGACGGCTGTCGCCATTGCGCAGGCCGACGAGGCCGAGGTCGTGCATATTGAAGACAGTGGTGCAGCGCAGGTGGTCGAGCAGGTTCCGACCGCTGCTGGCAACGAGGTGGCGTTCGTGTCCGACAAGTTCTCGGTCTACGCAATCGTCGTGAAAAACGAAGAGGGCGAAGTAATCGACGAAGTCGTTCGCTACACCTACAACTTCCAGACCGCCGAAGGTGAACCCTATCCGTTCTACAACAACGCAGGTCAGACGGTTTACAGTCAGATCGTCAAGAACGGCGATGTGCTCGAGGACGTGGGCACGCCGGCCATTCCCGACAATGCGAAATTCCAGGGTTGGTACGTTTATGACGAGGAAAGCGGCACGTGGGGTTCTAAGGTCGAGTTCGGCACGCCCATAACGACTGGCGACGAGTCGGCAACGTTCACCGTGCGGCCGTTCCTGGGCAACGTGGCCTATATCAATTTCTACCAGGATTCCGAGGGCGTGGTGCTGTTGCAGCGCAAGCAAGTCGTGCTCGACAACGGCGAAGGCACCTTCGACGTCTCGACGGTCAAGGCCCCCGACGACGCGCAGAAGGGTCTCGCATTCGTGGGCTGGTCGACAAGCCCCGATAGCAACGAGCTCATTGGCGAGGACGTCAACGACGGCAACTCCGCAACCACTCTTGTCAAAGTCACCGCTGGCGCCGACGGCACGGCGGAGGTCTCGCTGTACCCGGTCTACAAGTCCGCCCATTGGGTGAATTTCTTCTCGGCGCCGGTTGGCAGCGGTGCGACCTACATCCCGCCTGCCTACGTGACGGTCGACCAGAAAACAACCGCGAACGCACGCCCGTCAATCACGCCGCAATGGGCTGGCTACGAATTCCAGTACTGGACCAAGACGCCGACGTTCACCGAGACGGGCTCGGGCGAAGGCGACGCGGCGGCCTACCAGATGGTGGAGTTCACCACGCCTCCGGCTAAGTACAACTTCGACGAGGCGATGGGCAACGAGGACATCACGCTGTACGGCTATTGGCGGCCGGCCAACGCCAACTACACGGTGGTCTACTGGCAGCAGAACGTCAACGACGACAAGACCTGGGGCGATGACCAAAAAACTTACGAGTTCTACGCCCAGAAGAACATGAGCGGGCTGGTTGGCAGCACCGTGAAAGCCCAGGGCTCCACCCAGTCGTTCACGGGCTTCACGCTCAACCGCGCCAAGAGCGACCAGTCCGTGACGGTGACCGCCGACGGCAAGGCTGTGCTCAACCTCTACTACGATCGCAACCTCATTACCATGGTGTTCCAGTATTCTGGTGGCCCTTCCTCGTGGTACTACGAAGCTACGACGTCGGGAAGTGGCGAGCAGTACGGCTACGTCAACGGGCAGTACGTCAAGTTGACCTCCAAATCGACAACGGCAACGATCTGGACGTACAAGGCAAGTACAGGATGGTTCTCCTCCAGCGAGTACGAATACACTGGCACTCGCTACACGCGTACCAAGGTCGGATCGGGCTGGAACGCGACCTACGATTACAAGCCCACCACGAGCGAGTCGGGTACGCAGTACGGTAACGTCGACGGTGAATGGAAGGAACTGAAGAAGAGTTCCACCAGCGTAACGACCTGGTATTACGACGGCGCCGAATATACCGGCCAGCACTTTATCCGTAAGTCGGTGCAAGGTGACGTCTATACCGGCTTGTACGGCTCGACGCTGGCAGACCAAGGCGAGCGGTGGCCTGGTGGCATTTGGAAATATGGCAACACCGGCATGAGCTACTTGGGCGAGTTCGTGTTGCCCGACGCAGATTCGCAGACAATCGTTTTCTCGCAAGGCTCAAACACGTCACAGAGCACCATCGAGTTCTACCTGCAGCGCCCCGATGGCACATATAACCAGAATACGGCTGACGATGCAGGCACCGTTTCGAGTGGCGGCACGTTCTATTTCTCTGAGAAGTACGACGGCTTCAAGGTGGCGCAGTATCGCCGTTACACGACCAGCGGCTCGGCGCGCACCTACTATGACTCTGCAGGCAAGGCGGTGTCCAATCCCGACTCCGCTTGGGCGACCGCCGTGGTCGACGGCACGACTTCGCTGTCTAACAATTTCAACCTCGAGATCCGTTACGCTCGCAAGAGCTACAACCTCAAGTTCGTCGACAGCGCGAACGGAAGTGTACTCGGCGAGTATCCGGTGGTCTACGGTGCCACTCTTGCAGATTACTACCCCTCCACCGACCCCGTCTCGACGGTGCCGGGCAAGGAGTTTGCAGGCCTGTGGTACTCCGACGCGACGTGCAGCCGTCCCGTGTTCTTCTCCGAGCCGACCGCCGGTCAGCAGGAGCTGTTGACGAAGAAGGTTCAGGCTCCGGGTGGCGTGGTTGTCAATACCGAAATGGTTGCGAAAGACTACGACGTTGTCTCCGAAATGCCCCGCCACGATTTGACGGTCTATGCCGGCTGGGATGACGTTTGGTATTGGGTCAAGATTGATCCGAACGGCGGTATGCTCAGCGACACCGAGGCCACATGGTTCTGGGAGACCTATGGCGAGGCGATCGAGGAATACTCTGACGTGACGCGCAAGTACGTCGCCGACCCCGCCGGTTCGTACTACTACCATTACGACGAGTTCAACACATCCGACCCCGAAGGCGCCCAGCCTGCAACGCGCAAGGCATACTACACCGACAGCTCGGCGCTGGGTTCGAGTGGCGCCACGTACAGCTTCGACGAGGACGCCTACGCGCTGGTGGGCTGGTTCAAGGTCAATGCTGACGGTTCGCTTTCTGCGTACAATTTCGGCGCGGGCGTCACTGACAACCTGACGCTGCGCGCTGTATGGCGCCAGGTGGGCGACTACCGCATCGTGTATCACCTCGAGGGCGTCGACACGTCCGGTGCGCCGCTTGAAGGTGTGACCGCAACAGGTCAGGTGCCCGTTGACAGCAACGCGTACGCTGACGCTTCCGATGCAGCAATGGCATCGGCCTCTGGCATTGAAGCGCCCGCGGGCTATGTGTTCTGGGGTTGGTACTACGGCGGCCGGGCCTACAACCCGGGCGACGCATTCTCCCTCGATGCGGGTCGCTACGCAAATGGTGATGTGTTCGATGTCTATCCGATATTCATGGCCGTCGAGGACGTTCCCGTTGCCACGACCCAAATCATTTACGACGGCAACGGCGGTACGACGTCTCTTGACGTTCAGGGCTTGGACACCGAGACCATGGTGACGACTTCCATTTCCGACGACAGGACCCGAATCACCGATGGCGCCCTGCATGCCAACCAGAGCTACACGCTGCGCGGCGAGGGAACCTTCGAGCGCGAAGGTTACAAGCTGGTGGGCTGGGAGACCTGGGACGGTTCGTATCGCTTCGCGCTGGGTCAGGGCGACGTGGCCGTTGACAACGCCGACGTCGAATCGAATCCCAACGCCAACACGCTGCGCGCCCTGTGGGAGCGCGACAGCTACGAAGTCACGGTCGTCAAGGCCGTCGAGAACGGTTCTGAGGCTTTGAAGGACGATACGTTCCGCTTCACCCCGTCAGTCAAGCTCGAGGGTGGCACCGATTTCGCGGCGCGTGAGAACTTCGCCCTGGCGAACGGCCAGAGCGTGTCGTTCGAGAACGTGCCCTACGGGTCCCAGTTCAAGGTCGTCGAGGACCGCAACGGCGCCAACTTCACAACGAAGGTTACCGCCGATGCAAACGGTGCGATTGAGCCTGTGGAAGGAGAGGAAAGCACCTTTACGATTACAGGCAACACCATCATTACGTTCACGAACACCTACGATTCTTACACGGTTACGTACGATGGCAATGCTGGGGACGAGGCCGTGACCAACCTTGCAACCGACGATACGCTTTACAAGCCGGCTGACACCGTGACGGTGACAAGCGAAATGCCGGCGCGCACGGGCCACACGTTCCTCGGCTGGAACACCGCAGCCGACGGGTCTGGCACCGAGCGCGCAGCGGGCTCGACGTTTGACATCCAGGGTGACACGACGCTGTACGCCCAGTGGGTGAAGAACGATGCGCTGGTTTACGAGCCCAACGGTGGCGCGGGCGACGCGGTGAGCGTCTCGGGTGTCGTTGGTGCGCAAATCGAAGTTTCCGGCAGCCTGTTCACGCGCGCGGGCTATGAGTTCGCGGGCTGGAACACGGATGCCGACGGTGCGGGCACGGCGTATCCTGCAGGCTCGCAGTACACATTGAACGACGAGCTCAACGACGTGTTGTACGCGCAATGGACAGCCAAAAACGACACGCCTTATACAATCATGTACTACCTGCAGGATCTCAGCAATGAAAGCAACTACATCCTGCACGAGGGCAAGACGATCAAATCGGGCACGACTGATTCCACGGTTTCCGTTGAAGAGGCCGACGTCAAGTCGTTCGAGGGCTTCACGTATAACGCCGACAACGCCAACAACGTGCTGACGGGCACGGTTGCCGGCGACGGCGGCCTGGTGCTGAAGCTTTACTATGACCGCAACTCCTACGAAGTCAGCTACGCGTACAGCAACGAAGTGCCCGGCGCGAGCGCGCTGCCGCAAACCGTTTCCTACAAGTTCGGTCAGACCGTCATGCTTGCGCGTGACGCAGCTGCAGCTGGATATGCGTTCAGCGGTTGGACGACCGGTGATGCAACGCTCGACAACCGTGCGTTCACGATGCCCGCGAAGCCCGTCGCGCTGAAGGGCTCGTTCTCGGCCAACGCCAATACGGCCTACAAGGTGCGCCATTGGCAGCAGAATCTTAGCGGCGACGAGTACACGCTGTACGAGACTGAAAGCTTGAGCGGCACGACCGGCGAGACGGCGACCGCTGCAATCAAGGAATATGTCGGTTTCAAGCACGTTGATGGCAACAAGCTGGATAAGCTGACTGGTACCATCGACGGCAACGGTGACCTGGTGCTCGACGTCTACTACGATCGCCAGACCTTCACCGTCACCTACACCGATGGCGTGGAAGACGAGGACGTCTTCACCAACGCTGTCTTCGAGAACGTGCGCTACGGCACGGCCACCCCGGCTTACGCTGGAGGCGCCGCGCCGCAGCGTCAAGGCTACGTATTCGGCGGCTGGGATGCGGAAGTTGCCGCGACGGTGACGGCTGATGCGCAGTACAACGCCATGTGGACTGCTGCAACGAACACGCCTTATGTGGTCAAGCACTACAAGCAGAACGCCAACGACGACGGCTACACGCTCGCCGACACCGACAGCCTGACGGGCACGACGGGCACGCAGGTCGAGGCGCAGCCCAAGAGCTACGAGGGCTTCACGCTCAACGAAGACGCGCCTAACGCGGTGGCTTCCGGCACGGTTGCAGCCAACGGCTCGCTCGAGCTGGTGCTGTACTACGACCGCCAGACCTTCGGAGTGACCTACCAGTTCACAAGCGCCGTGCCTGACGGCGCAAGTGCGCTTCCAGTCGACAACAACACCTATCGCTACGGCGCACCCGCTGTCGTTGCGGCGCCCGCGACGGCTCCTGCTGGCTACACGTTCAGCGGCTGGTCGGTCGCATCGCCCGAGGGCGCCTCGATCGTCGACGGCGCGGTCGCGATGCCGGCCTCCGACGTGGTGCTCGCCGGCTCCTTCTCCGCAAACACCGACACGCCCTACCGGGTCGAGCACTACCAGCAGAACGCCGACGACAACGGCTACACGTTGGCCGATATAGTTAACCTGACGGGTACGACAGGTACCCAGGTTACTGCGCAGCCGATCGACTACAGCGAAGCCGGCTTCATACATGTGAACGTGAGCGGTCAGTCCGTTGAGTTGGGGACTATCGCTGGCGACGGCGGTCTCGTACTCAAGGTCTACTACGACCGCTCGGAGGCCAACGTGAGCTACTCCTTCGAGGGTCCGGTGCCGCAGGGCGCCGGCGAGGCGCCCGCCGCCGCAGCCTACCGCCACGGGGCCACGGTGAGCGTCGCCGGCAATCCCGCGACGCCCGCCGGCTACACGTTCAGCGGTTGGACGACGTCGGATGCGACTGTCGCGGCTGGTTCATTCACGATGCCGCGTGCCGACGTCGCCTTCGCCGGTACCTTCACGGCCAACAGCGACATCTCCTATACAATTCAGCGCTATCTGCAGAATCCCGACGGCACGTACCCCGCCGAGCCCACCTACACCGAAGCGGTCGAGGGCGCGACCACCGGCACGATCGTGACGATGCCCGAACAATCCTTCGAGGGCTACACACTCGACGATACGGTTGAGGGCACGCTGCTGTCTGGCAGGGTCGCCGGCGACGGCGGTCTGGTGCTGCGTGCCTACTACGCGGCCGACGAGCACACCGTCACCTATATATATGACGACGCTACGCCTGACGGTGCGACGGCGCTGCCCGAAGTGCAGACGTACCTGACCGGTGCGACGGTGACCGTTGCCGCCAATGCAACACTTGCAGGTTATGATTTCAGCGGTTGGCAGAAAGACGAGAACGGCTCGATGATCGTCAAGGCTGCCGGCTCCACGTTCGTCATGCCAGCGGGCGACGTCGTGCTCACGGGCTCGTTCGCGGCGCGCACGGACACGCCTTACACGGTCGAGTACTACAAGCAGAATGTCAATAACGACGATTACACCCGCGATGACACGATGACCCGCCAGCTTACCGGCAAAACCGGCACCATCGCGGTTGCTGATCTGCCCGAGCTGACTGGCTTCCATCACGTCACGGTTGCGGGCAAATCTATCGAGTCGGGCGTCGTATCGGCCAATGACAAACTGGTCCTAAAGGTTTACTACGACCGTGATGTTTACAATGTGACGTACGCCTACGCCAATGCCCCGGCAACTGCGCTGCCGGCAGATGCGATTACGCTGGGTACGCCAGGGGTGCGCTACGGCGCCACGGTGAATGTGGCTGCCGACGGTTGGGCGCCCGGCTACACGTTCAGCGGATGGAAGACCAACGATGCTTCCGCCGAGAACGGCGCGTTCACGATGCCCGCCAACAACGTTGCTTTCACGGGTACGTTTACCGCCAATAACAACACAGCTTATAAGGTCGAGTACTACTACCAGTCCGGCGGCGCCTACGGCGTCGAGCCCGTCGTCGATGCCCGCGCGGGCACGACCGGCCAGGCCGCCTCGCTCACCGAGGCCGACACGACGCCCGCGCGCGCCGGCTACGCCTACGACGGCGCCGCCGCCAACGTG
>CACZAR010000004.1 GCA_902779135.1 uncultured Coriobacteriaceae bacterium
CGACACGCTCGTTATCGGCGGAGGCATGTGCTTCACCTTCCTGCTCGCGCAGGGTTACGAAGTTGGCACGTCGCTCAAGGAAGAAGACTGGGTCGAGAGGGCTGCTGGTCTGCTCGAGAAGGCGAAGGAGAAGGGTGTCGAATTCCTCCTCCCGGTCGACGTCGTTTGCGCAGACAAGTTCGCTGAAGACGCGAACATCAAGACTGTTCCTGTAAGTGAGATTCCTTCAGACATGATGGGCTTGGACATCGGACCCGAGACGAGCAAGCTCTACGCCGAGGCCGTCTCCAAAGCCAAGACCGTCTTCTGGAATGGCCCGATGGGCGTATTCGAGATGGACGCTTTCGCAGAGGGCACAAAGCAGGTTGCTCTGGCCGTTGGTGCCAACAAAGAAGCTGATACCATCATCGGCGGCGGTGACAGCGTTGCAGCTGTCAACAAGTTCAAGCTCGCTGACCAGATGACCTTCATCTCCACCGGTGGCGGTGCTTCCATGGAGCTTGTCGAAGGCAAGACGCTTCCTGGCGTCGCTGCACTCGCCTAAGGCGCTATTACAATCCACCAGGTTATACAACCTGGTGGATTGTTTCTTTAAACCCGATAAAGAATGGAGCATGATTTATGGCACGCAAATATATGATGGCAGGCAATTGGAAGATGAACAAAACGATTGGCGAAGCCGTCGTTCTTGCACAGGACATCTCGAATCAATATGAGGATAGCTGGCTGAAGAACTGCGACGTTGTCGTTTGCCCGCCATTCGTCGACCTCAAGCCTGTCAAAACTGTTTTCGAATTCGACCGCATCGAAATCGGCGTAGGCGCTCAAAACGTTCATTGGGCAGAATCTGGCGCATATACCGGTGAGATCTCTGTACCGATGCTTAAAGAAACTGGCTGCGGTTGGTGCATCATCGGCCATTCCGAGAGGCGCGAGATGTTCGGTGAGACCAATGAGGGCGTCAACAAGAAAGCCAAAGCGCTCCTCGCCGCCAAGATCAATCCAATTATCTGCGTAGGCGAGTCTCTCGCCATTCGCGACGAAGGCACGACGCTTGATTTCGTGTGCGCACAGGTCAAAGCCGCATTTGCGGGCATCGAACCCGATGAAGCAAAAGATTGCGTGATCGCGTATGAGCCGATCTGGGCAATCGGAACTGGTCGTACCGCAACGCCTGAACAGGCTCAGGAAGTATGCGCGGCAATCCGCTCTACCATCGCTGACATGTACGGCGCCCAGGTTGCTGAGGAGATGCGCGTGCTTTACGGCGGCTCCATGAACCCCGGCAATGTAAGCCTGCTCATTGCTGAGCCCGATATCGACGGCGGCCTCATTGGAGGCGCAGCACTGAAGAAGGAGTCGTTCGTACAGCTGATCGAAGCCTGCAAGTAAGCTATTTGCCAGGTAGTTTGTGAAGTGTTGGTCGATTATTAGTTAATTCACAAGTTTGACGTATAATCCATAACTTGCGAGTAAACGAAGTAATCGAACGTGGAGAATGATATGAACCCGCTGCTTGTAATACTGTTGATCCTCCTGGTGATTTCCGGGTCCGGCCTCATCGTCTTCATCTTGCTGCATTCCGGCAAGGGGACGGGCGTTTCCGATATGATTTCCAGCTCTTTCTATTCAACGCAAGGCGGAACGAGCATCGTTGAGAAGAACCTCGACCGCATCACCATCGTGTTCGCGATTGTATTCTTCCTCTCGATTGTGGCTCTCATGTTCGTTTATCCACAAGGAACGATTCTTCATTAATTTTCTTCTTCACAAGTGGGCAACGTTCGGTTAGAATAGCTTGCGTTGCTCACGCAGCACCAAGTCGGAGTGGCGGAATTGGCAGACGCGCTAGCTTGAGGTGCTAGTGCCCAAACTTCGGGCTTGCGGGTTCAAGTCCCGCCTCCGACACCAGAAACAAAGGAAGCGCCTTTCGAGGCGCTTCTTCATTTTTAGATGCGCATGTCTCTTTTGCCTGTTCTACAACAGGCTCACCAAGTCGGTGAGAACTGGGATGGTTTCGTATCTGCAATCCGGGAATCGACCATTTCTGTCGATTATCACAGGACGTATGCCAGCGTTGAAAGCACCATCGCCGTCTGCTTCGGGCAGATCTCCAACATGTATGGCATGGGTCGCGTCAACACCCATGCGTTCGAGCGCAATCTCGAATATGGCACTCGAAGGCTTTCGATAACCTACGGCAGCAGAGGCGACAACGTCGTCGAGATAGGGAAGAGACCCGATACTTCTTAGCAATCGCTCCAATGTGGCGTCCCAGTTCGATATGACACCTAGTTTGAACCCACGGCGCTTCAACCCCTTGAGACAAGCTTGCACGTCCCCAAATAGCGACCAGTTGCTTGGATCGAGGTATTCATCGTACACCGCCTGCGCTAGGCGGGGGATGTCGCCTTCAAGCTCGCAACGATTGGCGAGTATCGTGTACATGTCGAGCCAAAGATTCACTGCACGATCGTGATCGCACCAGAAATCGCCGTCCTTGAGATACTCGGATTCGTAGAATTCATCAACTTCAGCCATAAAGGGCTCAACATCTCGCACGGTGATCGGATATCCAAGACGTCGTGCAACACGAGCAAAAACTTCAGGCACAGGAGGATCGGCTTTCAACAGCGTGTTTCCCACATCGAAGAATACGGCCATGCCGTTTTCCGACATTGAAGCTCCTTACAAAGGAAATTATTGACTGTGCGTATGATAAACCACGCGCAATGAAAAACGCCCCAGAGGGGCGTTTGGAATTCTGGAGGCGACGCCCGGATTCGAACCGGGGGTGAAGGCTTTGCAGGCCTCTGCCTTACCACTTGGCCACGTCGCCATATGTTAAAAAAAGCCGGCCAAGCTTTAAACTGACCGGCCTTCAACACTCTGGAGCGGACAACGGGGTTCGAACCCGCGACCCCCACCTTGGCAAGGTGGTGCTCTACCAGCTGAGCCATGTCCGCGTCGGCAAGGAGATATACTAGCCTAACCGAATTGCCGATGCAAGGACATTTTTGAAAAACTGGAGCAAGATGGCGAAATGATGAATATGAAGCACCTGTGCAGTTCGCTTTTGACAGATTCATTCAATCTGCTAGACTATCCAATCGCTGACACGATAGTGTCATCCCAGAGCGGGCGTTTAGCTCAGGGGGAGAGCGCTTCCCTGACACGGAAGAGGCCACAAGTTCAAATCTTGTAACGCCCACCACGAACAAGCAGGTCAACCGCATAATCGGTTGACCTGTTTTCGTTTTAGGGGGTTTTGCCGCACCAGTTGGTGCAAATGCGATGCAAAGCGAACACCTGTTCTTTACTTCAAATCGTCCATGAAACCGGCTGAAGCCCATACGTTTTCGGGCACCGGATGACTGTACGTGTTGAGCAACATCGTGGGCTTGATCCACCCTCCGTGAGCCTGCGCGATGGGGATGTCCATTCCATTTGCAAGGCGTCGCGTGAAATGGCTGTGCCGTAGTTCGTGGAACACGAGGCCACGGTAGTGCTTCTTCACTTTTGGGCGCTTGTGAGTGCGCGAGTACCGCTTTCCGGTTTCGTTGCAATTCCAGCCACGTTCATCGCGCCACTCGATAATGCAATCAGAATATGGGGTAGGATCATCACCGATCGTCAATTCGACGATCCGCTTGCCATCGTCTGACACCCAATGCCTGAAACCATTCGCGACGCAGAAATCCCGGAACCATTTGGAGAACTTCGGATGCCCGACCCAATCCCCGTAGGCGTTTGTGACTATGGGGGTTCCGGTTCCTTGCTCTATTCCGAGCTCATTAAGAATCGAGCGCGAGTACTGGGCGCAGAGGAGGCTGGCAATCCGCGAGGCTGCGGATGTAGGCCGCGACGTGGAAAGCGCGGATAAGCGCGGTGCCGAGTACGCCATCCATGGCGAAGCCGGCGTTCGATCGGGCAGTGCGAGGGATTCCCGCTACCAGGCGCAGAAGCAGCATATCCGCTCGGCTGTGCGCGCCGCCTCGGAGCGCGCCGTCGACTTCGAGTCGTTCGCTGAAATCCTGAAGTCCGAGCACGGCATCACCGCTACGATGTCGCGCGGGCGGATAGCCTACGGTCACCCGGATCGCGACAGGAACGTCACGGGCCGCGCGCTCGGGATCGACTTCGAGTGGCCCGTCATCGAGGCGAACATCAGGCACCGCATCGAGCACGGCCGGATACCCGCGCGTCAGTCGCTCATCTCTGAGATCGACGACGCGATACGGGCGAAGGGAGCGGCGTACAAGAACAGGGTCGCAGCCTCGAACGTGCGAAAGCTGTCCGAGACGATCTCGTTCCTGCAGGAGGCAGGCTTCGAGTCGAGGGGCGATCTCGACGCCGCAGTGGAGCAGTCGACGAAAGAGCTCTCGAACATCGACGATGCGCTCAAGTCGAAGGAGGCGGAGATCCGCCGGATAGGCCAAGCAATCCGCGCCTCGGGCGGGTACCTATCCAACCGCGGCGTATGGCGTGCGTATCGCGAGGCTTCCAACCGCAGAGCGTTCTACGTCACGCACAAGCGCGAGCTCGAGGAATGCAACTGGGCCCGCAAGACACTCTCCGAGCTGTTCCCAGGCGGCAAGGCTCCGTCCTTGAAGGAAACGATGGAGACGAAGTCGCGCCTCGAGCGCGAGCGCGACTCGCTCTACGAGAGGTGGTGCGACGAGCGCCACCGCCACCGCGAGATCTCCGTCGCCAAGAGCAACGTCGACGCCGCCCTCGGCGGGCGTATGGAAAGGGTGGCGGGGATGCGCATGAAACGGGGAGGGCCCGAACTCGAGTAGGCGCGCATCACATCGCGCGTACCCGCAAGCAGGTCCCGCAATCCCCAACAATTGCGGGGCCATCACTTTCACGCCAAACACAAGTATTCTTTGATTCCGATCCGCAACGATTTCGTAGATTCATACCTCTTTGATGGCGCGAATTACTGGGTCGTCCTTGCGCGAATAACGCGCAAGTCAACGGTCCAAAGGCCGCGGTTGCATCGCCAGATGCCGGCAGCTCCAGCTGCCAGGAAGGCGGGTTCGGGGAGCCTCCCCGACAAGGCCAGGGACGCATGGAGCGGCTCTGGTACATCTTGCTCACCTTCTTAGATGAGCAGGGCACGGAGGCGTACTTCCACGACCAGATCATCTACTGCGACGACACGCCTGATTCCAAGGTACAGAAGAACGTGTGGAGGCGCGAGCTCGGTACTCTGGAAATGTACGAATCGCAACAGCAGGTGCCACCTTGGGTCTCGACTCTGGACGAATCGGAACTGCCAAGCGGCTTCTCGGTCGTGCGGGCCGGCAACATCGAGGACGTTGCAACCTGCCGGGGGGTCGACATCCCCTATGAAGAGGGTTTCATTTACCGCGTGACCGTGGATGGCTTTATCGTGTCTGACAACGTGACCGCCACCGCCGAGAACATCAATGCCGGGTTCGCCTACAGCGACAACAATCCCGTGAAGCTGACCTTCACCCTCGCTGCGCAATAACCGTCTGGCATGGGTGCTCACCCGTGCGCATGTTGTCGGTCGAGAACAAAACGATCCTTTTGATTCGAGCGCCTGCTTACCTCGAACGCGGTTTCCCTTGCAATACCGATGATGTATTCGATATATTATCTGTATCAAATTAGCCATTGAAGCACTTAGGCGGACTCTTTGCGGCGGCGGGGAGGAACACAATGGAAATGGATTTGCGGCTCAACATAGTCAAAGATTGCCCGTGTCTCGATCCCTGCCCTGCGGATGCGATGTTTCGTCATATCGGCGGCAAATGGAAGATCAAGGTGCTATGCACGCTCCACTACAATGAAACGCTGCGCTATAGCGACATTAAGCGCCTGGTGACCGGGATAAGTCCTACGATGCTAGCGAACTCGTTGCGCGAACTCGAGGAGAGCGGGCTCGTGGCGCGCGAGATTCAGGATACCATGCCAGTGCGCGTTGACTATTCGCTTACCGATGCCGGACGCAGCCTCATTCCCATCCTTGACGACTTGAAGCTCTGGATGGTGGCTCACGAACCCGACTTGTATCACGAGCTGTGACTCTCTTTGTGGGACTGAACTCGCTTTCGCGGTTTTGACTTGCTACGTAAAACCGTAGCACATCCACTATTACTGCGTTATTGCCAAACGCCAACGCCTCTTTCATCATTGTAAGTACGGAATATATATCGACTACAAATGAAAGAGGGAGTATATGTCAAAGAACGATTTGACACGCCGGACCTTCCTGAAGGCAACGGGTGCGGTCGGCGCTGCTGCCGCAGTTGGGGTGGGCGCGTGTGCCGTAGCGCCTCAAGCGTCTGGTGCCGTCGGGCAAGCGCTTGCAGACGAGGGCTCCGACGAGCGCATCGTGTGGTCCCATTGCCACGTGAACTCCATCAAATACGTGGAGTCCGACAACACGGGCAGCGCCGAATTCGGTGACATCCAGATGCGCGCGTGCCTGCGCGGGCGTTCGATCCGCCGTTGGCTCGACCATCCGGACCGCTTGAACTACCCGCTGAAGCGCCGTGAGGGCACCAAGCGCGGTGAGGGCGTCTACGATCAGATCACGTGGGACGAGGCGCTCGATACTATCGCAAGCGAGTTCACGCGCATCAAGGAGACCTACGGTAACGAGGCGATTTTCATCCAGGAATGCTCGGGCGTCGAGCAGAACATCATGATGAACAACCCGTTCTTCCGCCTGTTCAACCTTCTGGGCGGCGAGGTCACGCGCTACGGCAACTACTCCAACTGCGCGATCAACTTCGGGTCGAACCCGTTCACCTACGGTGACAGCTGGGGTCGTCGCTCGTTTAAGTCGCTACAGAATAATCAGCTCGTAGTGCTGTTCGGAGACTCGGTCATGGATATGCGTATGGGCGGTGACGGTGCCGGTTACGACCTGAACGTCGCCATGGAGAAGCAGAATGTGCGCGTCATCATGATCGACCCGCGCCGCAACGAGGTCGCCACCAACAAAGGCGCCGAGTGGATTCCCATCCGCCCCGGCACCGACGCGGCGCTCGTGGCCGGTATCGCACACGAACTCGAGGAGCTGGGCCTTACCGACCGCGAGTTCCTGAAGAAGTACTGCGTGGGCTACACCGAAGACACGCTGCCGAAGGGCGCGCCGAAGAACTCGTCGTATTACGCCTACATCATGGGCAAGGGCTACGACATGGTCGAGAAGACTCCTGCCTGGGCCGCCGGGATAACCGGCATCCCCGAGGTTCGCATCAAACAGCTTGCCAAGGAAATCGGCGAGGCGAAACCGCTGTTCGTCGCACAGGGTTGGGGCATGCAACGTCATGCCAACGGCGATTTCGCGGCGCGCGCCGTCATGCTGCTGCCGCAGTTGGTAGGCCAAGTGGGCAAGCCCGGCACCAACGCAGGCACCCACGAGGGCAATGCGGGTTTCCCTCTGTCCTCGTTGCCGACCGGTGACAATCCCATACAGGCTCAGTTTCCCAACTATTTGTGGCCCGAGGCCATCAAGGACGGTCCGGCGCTCACCGCCAAGAAGGATGGCATCAAGGGCGCGGATGCGTTGCCCGCATCCATCAAGTTCCTCGTGAACTATGGCAACAACATGCCAGCAGGTCAGAATGGCGATATCAATTACACGGCCGAGATCCTGCGCGACGATAGCCTGTGTGAGTTCATCCTATGCTACGACGTGATGATGACGCCTTCGGCGAAGTTCGCCGACATCATTCTGCCCGATCTGACGCCTCAAGAGACCTATTCGCTTTCAGCCGCCGGCGAGATGAACGACAGCTTGGGTATCTGGTTCGGCCAGCCCATCCGCGAACCGCTGTATGAGCGCCGCGAAGTGTACGAGGTGTGCGGCGAACTGGCCAAGCGCCTAGGAGTCTACGAAGAGTACTCCGAGGGTGGCATGACACGCGAGGACTGGTGTCGCAAGCTTTACGATGAACTGCGCGAACAGGTCGACGGCCTTCCCACCTACGACGAGGGCGTGGCGATGGGCATGTACAAGCGCAAGGTCGACATCGACGCGAGCACCGATCCGTTCATCGAGGATCCTGAGAAGAATCCGCTTGCGACCGAAACGGGCAAAATCCAGGTGTACTCGCCCGAACTGGCGAAGCTGGCAAAGGAGTGGGAGCTGCCCGAGGGCGACGCCATCGTGCCGATTCCCGCGTACGTTGCCGGCTTCGAAGGCGCGGGAACCCAGACCGACGAGCGTCCGCTGCAGCTGTTCTCGTTCCACTACCGCGCCCACACGCACTCGACCTACGCCAACAATGAGGTCATTCAGAAGAGCGCGACGCATCAGCTGTGGATCAATCCCGCCGACGCCGAGCCGCGCGGGATCGCCGACGGCGATACGGTGAGCGTGGTCACGGACCGTGGCGAGGTGCGCATCCTGGCCAAGGTGACCAACCGCATCGTGCCTGGTGCCGTTGCGCTACCCGAGGGCGGTTGGTACGACCCTGACCCGAACGGCATCGACAAGGGAGGTTGCATCAATACGCTCGTCAGCCGTCATGTCAATCCTGTCTCTAAGGGAACTGGCCAGCAGAGCAGCATCTGCGAAGTCAAGAAAGTAGGTGCGTAAATCATGACCCAGTACGGATTCTTCTACGACGCCACGCGTTGCACGGGATGCAAGACGTGCGAGCTGGCGTGCAAGGACTACAAGGATTTGCCGGTCGATTTCTCGTTCCGTCATGTGTACGAGGTCGAGGGCGGCAGCTGGCAACAAGACGATGCCGGCTTCTGGACGACCGATTCCTACACATACTACCTGTCGATGTCGTGCAACCATTGCGACGAACCTGCCTGCACGCACGCGTGCCCGACTGGCGCCATGCACAAGGATACCGATACCGGTATCGTCTCGGTTGACGAGGCGAAGTGCATCGGTTGTGGCTACTGTGCGATGGCGTGCCCCTACGACGCACCGACGGTATCGAAGGAAATTGGCCATTCCGCGAAGTGCAACGGGTGCGCCGAGCGCGTAGCTGCCGGCATGCAGCCCATCTGCGTCGAGGCGTGCTCGGGACGTGCGCTGTTCTTCGCGCCGATAGACGAACTGCCTTCCGGTGAGGGGCGTGCCGATATTGCACCGTTGCCCGCGGAGGATTTCACGGGTCCCAACCTGTACCTGAAGAAATGCGTGAGCATGCAGCCGGTTGCGACCGACGTGGCGATTTCTAACATCTTGGAGGTGATGTAACATGGCAACGGCATTCCACGAACTGCCCCTGGCGCTCTTCACGACGTTGGCGTCTATTGGCGCAGGTGCGTTCATTTCGCTCGCCGCGGCGTTTTTCACGGCGAAGTTTTCCGACGGACAACTAGCGCGCATCGATAAGCTGACGCTCGTCCCGGCAATCGTGGTGGTCGTCGGCTTCATTGCGGCGTTCTTCCATTTGGCCAATCCTATGGCGGCGTTCGGCGTGTTCGGCGGGCTGGGACGCTCCCCGATGAGCAACGAGCTGGCCGTGGCGATGCTGTTCGCCGTGGCTATGGCCACATATGTGATAATGGGGCTTGCCGGCAAGCTCGGCGGCGCTCGCAAGGGCCTGGTCTGCGCGACTGCAGTGCTCGCTGTGCTGTTTGCCGTGTTCATGGGGCTGGCATACGGCATGGCCACGATCCCGACGTGGTCGACGCCGTGGCCTGTCGCGCAGATGATCGGCTACGCCTTGCTCGGCGGTGCGGCGATGGGCGCTTGCGTGCTGGCGTTCTCGGATGCGCTCGACGCGGCGGTTGACGGCACGTTCAAGAGTGCGCTTATCGCATTTGCCGTGATAGGCGCCGTACTGGCCGTTGCAGGTTTGGCGCTCATGTACTCAGGCGCGGGGAGCGTTTCGAACGCTTTCGTAGCCGGCACAGACCTTGCTGCGGGTGCGTCCGGTGCGTTTTATGTAGCAGTTGCCTGCCTGATTCTCGCATGCGCGGCTGTCATTGCTGCTGCGCTCGGCAAGGGCGGCAATGCGGCATCGGCGATCGCTGTCATCCTCGCCTTCGCCGGTATCCTTGCCGGACGCTTCGTATTCTACGCGCTGCAAATATCGGTGGGCATATCCTTCTAGCCAATGCGCTTGTTTGCGGGGAGCGGGGTCGGCGATCCCGCTCCCTGGTTGCGGGACAGGATTTCGCAACGCCATTTACCTAAGCAGACGATATGTACGCGGTATCGCTTAGCCAGACCCCGAAACCAGATGCGGTTTCGGGGTCTTCGTATCTGCGCGATTGATCTTTAGGCGCAACGTCAGTTAGGTATATGAGGGTTGCGCGGCCTACAGAGCCGCGGATCTAAAACTCAGAAAACCTCGCGCTGCGATGACCCCGCAGACGCGGTTGCAGTAGAACGTAGTGTCTTTCGCGTTTGAGGAGGGAAACTTGCTCTTAAGGGTGCTCGCCCGTGGTGCAGGTCTCGTTGTCCAATCAGGCTTTTGGCGCAAGAACGCGAACCGCCAGCAGCGACGATTGCCAGCGCATGCGCCTGGTGCAAAGCGAACATGTATACCCTAAGTTGATAAGAAGTTACTTAATCCTTGAAACTGATTTTTTATGATCCTGTTGTTGGAAATGCTAACGTAGTATACAAATGCAATATTTGATACATTTCACAGCAAAGGAAGCATGTTATATAAAAGACCAGGTGGCCAGGTAGGGCTACCTCTAAGCGCCGAGGGCTGATCCCCCGGCATTCTTATTTGCGGACACTGATGTTCTGAATGTTTTCGCGAATGGAAAAAACGAAACTATTGCAATGAATATGGCACAACAATACCGGAAATGGTATAGTTGTGCCATGTCTTATTACGATGACATATACGAGCACGCTGTGGACAACTACTACCTGATCTCGACGCGCGACGCAATGCGGATGGGCGTGCCGAGCGTCGAGCTTGCCAAGCTAGCTCACAGGGGCAAGCTCGAGCACGTCTCCCACGGACTTTACCGGCTCGCCCGCTACGTTCCGCACCAGAACGACCCGTACGCGATATCCGTCGCGCGCGTCGGGGAAGGCGCCTACCTGTACGGTGAGTCGGTGATAGCGATGCTGGACCTCGCGCCGACGAATCCAGCCCGCATCTACGTGGCCACCCCCCGGAGGTACCGGGGCGAGAAGCCGGATGGTCTCGTGGTCGTCGTCAGGGATAGGGGAGCCGACACGACCGCCTACGAGGGCGTTCCTTCCCAGGAAATCGGCGCGGCGATAATATCGTGCTTGAGCAAGCTGATGACAGAGCGTCTTCGCGAGGCGGCAGACAGAGCCCGCGAGGAAGGCTATTTGACCCGCAAAAGATACGAAGAGACGCTGGGGGCGATAGAGCATTATGAAGGGCAGAGCGAGTCGGGGTCAGAAGATGTAGCGTTTAGGTGACAACTCCTGATGACCTTCCAATATAAAGTCGTATATGGTATAAAAAAGTTGGTGGCTCGATAGGGCTACCTCCAAGCGCCGGGGGCTGTCCCCCGGCAACTTTTTTATTAGGGGGTGTTTTGGTGCGCGAGATATCCGTTTTCGCGGATGAGAGTGGCGACAAAACGGAGAAGACGAGATATTTCCTGCTGACGCTTGTCTTTCACGACCAAGCAGCCAGCATTGCCGAGCAGGTCGCCATCTACGAAAGATCCCTCGCGACCGCCGACCTGCCGAACATCCCGTTTCATTCAGAGCCTCTCCTCAACGGCCATGGCGACTACAGGTACTTGGAGCCGGAGCAACGAAAGAAGCTCCTGTCGGGATTTGCTGCGCTCGTGCGCTATCTACCAGTCGAGTACGTGACGTTCGTGTACAAGCGCCGAGAATTCACAGGCCCCGAAAAGCTCGCCGAGAGGATGAAGAGGGACATCGCGGATTTTCTTAGGGAGCACCTCGGCTACTTCCAGGAATTCGATCATGTAAAGGTCTATTACGACAACGCTCAGGCAATAGTGAAGAGCGCCCTTTACAATGCAGTGTACGATGTCCTGGCGAAGCAGGCTGTCGTGAGGAGGCGCACGACGATGACCGAGTACCGCCTGTCTCAAGTGGCGGATTTCCTGTGCACCATCGAGCTTGCTGCCGTGAAGTACGATGCCAAAGAGGACGGCGGCACCTACGACAAGTTCTTCGGCGGCGTCGGCACGTTCAAGAAGAACTGGCTGAAGCAGGCCAGGCGCAAGCGCATGAAGTAGAGGTGGCCGCGAATCGGGGTCTGCCGAACCTCAAAACCCGGTGCAAATTTGGTGCAAATCGTTTCGCTACAGTCCGCTTTTTGCGGTATTTTGCGATTGCGCCGCCAACATTAGAAACAGCCATTGAGCAGGTGTTTCATTACATTTTGTATTTTCCCACTACAGCTCCGGGGCCATCTGACACGGAAGAGGCCACAAGTTCAAATCTTGTAACGCCCACCATGAATTACGAGGCCGGAGGCATATGCTTCTGGCCTCTTTGCTTATTGCGCCCACCAGATGCCCGCGCCAAGTTGTCCAAATCCAACTCGGACTTTAACAGCAACAACGCAGTGCGACGGTGCCTTTAAGGGACAGCATAAATTGTGTATGATGCAATTAGCTAGAGAAGCCATGTTCAAGACGGAGGAAACTATGAATTTCGAAGATGTACCTGAAAGCATTAAGAAACGCGCCGAGGCGTGCAAAACCCCGGAGGAACTGCTAGCGCTGGCTGTAGAAGAAGGATACCAGTTGACCGATGAGGAATTGGAAGCCGTCAATGGCGGCATCCTGTTCTCAGACTGCACTTGGGACGATTGCGGCGATGTCGATTGCAAACTTTGCAAGGGCTTAAGCAAATGACCTCTATAAGAAATAACCTCTGATAGTTTTTAGGGTTCATATTCCAACGCAACGTATTTACTACTCGTAACGTAATAGTTAGAGACGAAATGGAAGAAGCCTGTCTCCATCATCTTCGATAGATGGAGACAGGCTCGGTTTTATGCAAATCAGTCACGCGATAGATCAGCGCGTCTGACTGTATCTCGTTTCCAAATTTGTCAATGGCCACGTACCAACACTCGTACATCACCGGAGACAGCGGTTCTACGGTAATGTTCGTTTTATCATTAACCTCAACCTCTCCAATTGTTCTCCCCGTCTAAACTCAACCCTGTATCATCGAGGGGCTAGCAATTTGGCCGGTTTACTTTTGCATGCTTTAACCTGTCTAAAACTAAAAAGTTGGTTAGAATTATCACGCTCTAAATAGCCAATGAAAGGACGTGCTTCATGGCCGCAGCAGATGAAAAACAAAGCAATAATCGCTTCGAAGAGGTTGACGAAACCGAGAAATACCCGTTGCTCATACGCATATATGGCGTTGTCAGCATCATCGCAGGTGGCATACAGGTTGTAGCGTTCATCTTGGCGATGCTTGCCGTATTCTTCGGCGATGTTGATTTCTCAGAACTTGAACCACACACTGTGACAACGCTGGTCATCGGCATCATAGCGCTCGTGCTGTCGGTCATTCTGTCCGCCATGTTCGTCGTGCTCGGCGTGAGGCTCTTGCGCGGCAAACGCAAGAGGGCAGCGCTCATCTGCAACATCATGATTGCAATCGAAGTAATTGTCATGATTTGCCATTTCATGCTCACCGGCTTGTCGCGCGAGCTCATCGCCCCCGGCGTCAACATGATCATCCTAATTGCGCTGCAAACATATTCAGACCCAGCTCTTCACCAAGAACGCAGGTTGCATCGTCGCCTGCATGAACTTGAATGGAGATCTGAGGTCGAAGATGGAACATTGGGTCTTGATACCACGGGCAAAGGCTATATCAAGCTGAATTTCTTCAACCTCTTCTGGATCTTCGTGGTTGCCTGCGTCGCGGGTCTTGTTGTCGAGGTCATCTGGCACATGATTGTTGTAGATCCTGGTGTCTACCAGGACCGTGCCGGTTTGCTGTATGGCCCATTCAGCCCCATATATGGCGTGGGCGCCGTGCTTATGACCATTGCACTCAACCGATTCCACAAGAAGAGCCCTATTTTGATCTTCTTGGTCAGCGCCGTCATCGGTGGCGCATTCGAATACTTCGTCAGCTGGTTCATGCAGGTCGCATTCGGTATCGTTGCCTGGGACTATTCGGGAACGTTCCTCAACATCAATGGACGAACCAACTTCATGTTCATGTGCATGTGGGGTGTTCTAGGACTATTGTGGGTTAAGTTCGCCACGCCGTTGCTGCTGAAGCTTGTTAACAAGATTCCGTGGAACTTGCGCTACGTTGTCACCTCTATATGCACGGTCTTCATGGTGATTGACTGCGTTTTGACGCTTGCTGCACTCGACTGCTGGTATGAGCGCGCGGCAGGCACGATGGACTATGAGTATCCAACTGCCATCGAATCGTTCTGTAACGAGAACTACGACGATGAGTTCATGGAGAATCGATTCCAGTCCATGACCATGAACCCAGACAACGCATCCCGCGCGTCATAGGTTCGCTTCAACCTCTTACAATTTTGAGAGCCATGTTCTAGACCTCACTCACGAGGTCTAGAACTGCCGTTGTGCGACACGTTCGATATAAAGTCGCACACTGTGAATTCAGGTGTTAATTAGCTCGAGGCACAGACGCCTAGTCTTCGTCGCCCTCGATTTCTTCGTGATACTTCTTAAGGTTGTTCTTGTAGCGTATCTGCACGAGCTCCATGATGACTGAGAACAGCATGGCGAAGTAGACCATGAGCTTTTCCATGTGCATATCGAGCACTTCGATGCCGGAATTGATGCCAAGGGAATCGAGAACGAGCAAGAGGCCGATCATTGCGATGAACGTCAATGCAAGGATTTTCATTTCGGCATTTCGATCGATAAAGTCTGCGATGGGATCTATGAAGACCATCATGATGAGCACAGCGACTATGACGGCAATGATCATGATGATGAGATGCTCCGCAAGGCCGACGGCCGTGATGACGGAATCGATCGAGAACACGATATCCATGACCATGATGGTCCCAACCGCGCGGGGGAGCGTGATCTTGCGCGCATCCGGATTGGAGCTTGCTTGGACTTTCTCGTCCTCGAGCGACAACATGTCCTTCAGTTCAAC
The DNA here is from genome assembly GCA_902779135.1 of uncultured Coriobacteriaceae bacterium. GTDB lineage: Bacteria > Actinomycetota > Coriobacteriia > Coriobacteriales > Eggerthellaceae > UBA9715. The sequence goes on from CACZAR010000004.1 coordinate 15,053, forward strand.
GATGCCTTTGTAAATCAGGTACGCTCCGCCGACGAACAACACGATATCGCGGACCGAAACACCATGCGAATAGAATCCAAGATCGATGCTGAAAAGCTTCGTGGTCATATGCACGAAGAACGATGCAACGGAGAGAAAAGCTATGCGCATGATCATCGCACCGAGAAGCCCGAGCTTCCGTCCGATATGCTGCTTTTCACGAGGCAGTCGGGCTGATGTGATGGAAATGAAGACGATGTTGTCTACGCCGAGCACAATTTCAAGAAACATGAGCGTGACCAACGAGATCCAGGCCTCTGCCGTCATAAAAATGGACAAGTCGAACATTTTCACCTCTCACATCAATAAAAAAACCTGTAGCTCGAGCCGTTCGACTCAAGCTACAGGTCTCGCTGTTTAAGACTAACCAGGTGCCTTTTTCGCACCTTGCTGGTGGCTTCGCCACGTGCATCGCACGCCAACTACTCCCCTGGAGCGGAGACAGTATACCAAAAGGGTTTTCCGAAAAACTATCGAATTCTCCAGATTTGATATAATGCGCAGAGCACATACCTGGGAGGATGCATACCATGGCTTTGCACGACTCGCTTGCGGATCGACTGTTCTACACGAATCGCAAGAGCTATACGGATCAAAAAGAAAACATCGCTTACCTTGATGCCAAGGGGCTTAGGCGTCCGTTTTCGATGCCGAAGGCTCAACGGGTCATTGCTGCAATCATAGTCGTAGCGGCCATTTTCATCGGCTATATGATCGTAGACAAAACCGTGCTCAACACCTACCGAGAAGCAGCGGCTTTTGAGAAAACCATCGAGGAAAACCTGGCACGACCTGCATCGATTGATACACTTCCCAACGTTGCGGTCCTTATGCCACTCGACAACGAAACCATCATGGCAAGCCTCAACGAAACTGGTTTGAAGTTTTACGATATGACCGAGCTCAACGACTCGTACGATTTGATGGTTTGCAAGCTTCCGGATGACATGACTGCAGAGGAAGCCGCCGCGCTTTACGCGAACGGAATCGGGTCGCTGCAAGCAACGCAAGCAACGAAGCTCCTCAATGGTTCATGGACCCTCGGTGTTGATCGGGAAAACTCGACCATGATCGTCCGCTACTGCGATTTCAAGACTGGCGATCCGCAGATTGCTGTTCAAAACGCAGTTATCAAGGAAGGGTTCGACACTGCGAGCATAACCGAATCAGGTGTCGACGACTCAGGCAACACGTTCTCTACCGGCACAATCGAGACAGAGAGCGGCACCTACGTGTGGAAGGTTTCAGCGCTTCAGCTTGACGAGATCTACTCGATCTCCGGTTTGCCCGAAAAAGCCTGCTATGTGGGCGTGCGCCTCACTTCGGCATAGCGACGCGAACCTGTTTAGTCTGGTTCTTGTGTCATTGCGGATTACTTCTCGCGCGTAAAGAACTCGTATCCTGCACCCGATAATATGAAACGCGCAGCTCCATCGAGCACTCGAGCTTTGAACGGCGTCGTCAGACCCGGCAATTCGCCATCGTATTGAATCTGAAGGGGAGGGTCTGCGTACACGGAAACGTTACGTCCGGTATGAACCTCAACCGAATCGGTTCTATCGGGAAACTCGCCTTCTCGGTCGCGAATACACGCAATAAGTGCAGGGATTAACCCGAAGGCGTTCTCTGATTTCAAGATAACAACCTCGAAAGCGCCATCTCGCGGTTTGTTTCCGTGGGTTACGGGAATCTCGAATTGAATGCGCGAGAAGTTGACGAGCAAGACGCCCAACGCTTCGCGTTCGAGCGTTTCCCCATCGATATCAATCTTCACTTTCGAAACCGTCGGTGTGGGATTCGATACAGCAGCTTGGAAATATGCCAATGGCCCAAGTAGCTTCTTTGAGGGCTGCGCATCGTGCATGATCGTCGCGTCGTAGCCTGCGCCTGCCATGATGCCAAACCCGAAGCGTTTTCCGTCAGCTTCGATCTCTCCCAGATCGAAATCGAGCGTTTCCATCTCACGTGTCATCCGAGCGAGCGCATGGGGCTCATAGGGTGAGAAAAGATTGTTTGCAAGAAGATTCGCTGTTCCCGAGGGGAAGGGGAGCACTGGAATGCCCGTATTTGCAAGAGCATACGTAACGGCGGCAATCGTTCCGTCGCCACCCGCCACGACAACTGCATCGAAATCTTCAGCATCCTGTACGAGCGACGTCACGTCGGTAGTGCCATCCGTGCAGCGTAATGCATGCTCGTCCCCATCCTCGCAAACCATGCGAAGATAGTCGTATACAGATCCATCGCCGAATCCGGCGGCTATGTTGATGATGATGAGCAGTTTCACGAAGACCCCAATCTTCGTCGCGGCATTGCATTGATGATATGATGGTAGCTTAAACGAACAATAACTCAAGTTGGAGATTTACCATATGTACATTGCATCGCAGGACGAGCTCGCCGCATTCGTGCAGCGGTCGAAGAACTCGGATGTATTGGCGATCGACACAGAGTTTCTCAGGGAGAAGACGTATTATCCCAAACTCTGCCTCCTCCAAATGGCCACGCGCGATGAGAGCGTGATCATCGACCCGTTTGCTGTCGACGACCTTCGCATCGTATGCGAACTCTTCGAAGACGAAAACATCGTGAAGATCTTCCACGCAGGCCATCAGGACCTCGAGATCATGTTCTACGACCTGGAATGCCTGCCTCACCCGATCTTCGACACACAGGTTGCTGCATCGCTTTTGGGGCAAACGCAGCAAATCGGCTACGCGCCCCTCGTTTCTTCAGTATGCGGCGTCAAGCTCAAGAAGATGGATTCGTTCACTGATTGGTCTTCACGTCCACTCACTGATTCTCAGCTTCAATACGCGCTTGATGACGTCATTTACCTTCCGCAGATGTATGACAAGATGCGAGAAGACCTTTTGAAAAAAGGGCGCCTTGATTGGCTCCAATCCGATTTCGAGGATATGAGCAAACCTGAAACGTATCAGGAAGACGAGCGGCGAAAATGGGTTATGACCGACGAGCAAATCGTCGAGGCTTGCAAGCGCGAACCAAGAAAAATCGACGACTTGTTCATGGTCAGGGGCATACGCGAGCGCATCACAACGCACGACGCCCGTGTCATAGTCGAGTTGACGTCTGCTGCTCTCGATTCATCTCCTGAAGCATGGCCTGAAATCCCTCAACCTGGAAAGAGCGAGCGAAACGTCGACGCAAACGTCGATCTGCTCATGGCAATCGTCAGGCTGCGAGCCCGCGACTACGACATTGCCATACCCACGCTTGCAAGCCATTCGGACCTTGTTAAGATCGCTCGAGGCCATTACGAGAACGTCGATATCCTAAAGGGGTGGAGGCGCGAGCTTATCGGAGAAGAGCTCGTCGATCTGCTCGAGGGACGGCTCTCGCTTTCAATTGAAAACGGACATGTATCAGTTAGCAAAAACTAGAATACGAAGAGGTTACGAACAAACGTTTTCTCTTCATTAAAGCTATAATCATAGGAAAACAGACTGACCGAAAGGAAATGTCATGACCTACTACTGGCTGCTCATCATCGTCACCCTCGCTCTCGGTATGGGAGCTTCAGGATACGTACGACAGCAATTGAACAAATACTCGAAGTTTCGCTCTTCAAGCGGCCTGACCGGTGCTCAAGCAGCAGCACAGATGTTGCGCACGTATGGGGTTTCAGATGTCAGCATCGTCAAGGGCAACGAAGGCCAGGATCATTACGATCCACGTTCGAAAACCATCGCACTTTCGCCGAGCGTCTTCGACTATTGCACGGTTACGGCATATGCAACAGCGTGCCATGAAGTCGGTCATGCTTGCCAGCATGCACAAGGATACTTGCCTCTCAATGTGAGAAGCGCCATCGTACCCGTTGCTAACCTGGCATCGAATGCTTGGATCTTCGTGTTGCTCATGGGCATTTTCTTCCAAATGACTCAGTTCATCGACTTGGCCATCATCATGTACGCGCTGGTCGTCCTGTTCCAGATTGTGACCTTGCCCGTTGAGTTCAATGCATCGCATCGCGCTATGGATTACATGAAAGCCATCAACATGCCTCAAAACGAGCTCACGGCCTCGTATTCGGTTCTGAGGGCCTGCGCTTTGACGTATGTTGCAGCTGCGCTTGCCTCGTTGCTTCAACTCGTGTACCTCCTCGGCCTGCGCAACAACTAGCAATGGTTTCACGGGGCTGTCCCACGACCGGCGTTTCTCCTACGGTCACGCAAAACAACATATACGAAAGCGGCGAAAACTCTGCTTCTACCGCTTTGAGCGTTTCGGCTGCCATGGCGCTCGCAAAGCGATCGCTAGAATCAGTGACAGTTCGAATGTTGGGAGAAGTTTCCGAAGTTTCTATTAAAGCGGGGTACAAAGCGGCGTATTTCACCGTCAAGGATTCAAGCGCCAGCCTTCCTTGCATGATGTGGAACAACCGCTACCGTGCATGCGGAGTGCAGCTTACCGTCGGTCAGATGGTCGAACTAGAAGGCAGGTTCACACTCTATGCTGCCAAGGGCCGCATGAACTTCGATGTGTTCTCAATCACTCTTGCAGGTGAGGGGAATCTCAGGCTCAAAGTTGCCAACATCGCAAAGAAACTCCAGGCTGAAGGCTTGACCGATCCTGCTCGCAAAAGGCCCCTGCCTCTCTATCCTGAGAAGATAGGCCTTGTGACGTCTCCACGCAGCGCTGCGGTACACGATGTTCTGCGCACTCTTCGCCGAAGGTTTCCTGTCGCAACTATTTACCTTGCCGGCGTGCCGGTAGAAGGCGCTCAAGCGCCTGTAGGCATCATCGATGGAATGCGTTGCGTGGTAAATGCAGGTTCGCAAGTCGTTCTCGTCGTCAGGGGAGGCGGTTCGTTCGAAGACATGATGCCTTTCAACGACGAGAATCTCGCAAGGGCTATTGCAGCATGCCCTGTCCCGGTAGTTACTGGCATAGGGCATGAAGTCGATACTGCTATCGCCGACATGGTTTCCGATTTTCGTGCTTCAACACCAACGGCCGCTGCCGAGGCTGTGAGTCCATCGCGTGAATCTCTCGATGTTCTGTTCCAATCGCAAGCTGATGCACTTGCGACGGGCGTCCGACGCATCATTGCGGCTCAAAAAGCCTTTGTCGAACGCGCATCAGATCGACCTGCTTTCCGCGATCCAGCGTTCCTTTTCGCCTCGGAAGCACAAGCCCTCGACACGTCGATCGAGCGCCTCAATCGTGCCATGCCTGCAGTTCTCGAAAAGAATGCGATCTTTATCGCAACGGCAAGACAACGCCTCGTCGCCAGTGGACCGCATATCACTGAGAAGCCCCAAGCCGAGCTTTCTCGCAACGCTGCTAGACTTGATGACCTCTCACCAATCAAAACGCTTGCGCGAGGCTATTCGGTAACGCGTGACGAAAACGGAAAGATAATCTCCAGCATAAATCAAACGGAAATCGGGCAGCGCGTAATCGTGTCGCTCGCAGATGGCCGCCTCGATTGCAAGGTTGGCGGTATTGATGAAATCGACCTGTTCGGACGAAACAAGGAGATCAACCATGGATAACGCAAGGCCCGTAGAAGAAATGACATTCAGGGAAGCCTCAGCTGAACTTGACGGCATCATCCGGCAGATCGAAAGCAACACGCTTGAACTTGAGGACACTCTGAAGGCATACGAGCGGGGAGTGGCGCTCATAGCTTCGCTTCAAAAGCGCCTGTCCGAAGCTGAACAGAAAGTAGATGTGCTCATGGGCGAATTGTCGGGTCAGCAAGACGACCAGATTCGAGATACTACGCTGTCATAACTACAAATGGGCTGGCACAAGCTTGCCGTTTGCCGAATGGTGATTCACGCGCATTTTTCTAAATGCACATCTCGTTAAAATATATGCAACCGTAAATGCAGCCAAAAGGAGATCTACGTGAACGTCCTCGTAATCAACGCAGGTTCTTCCTCGCTTAAATACCAGCTCATCAACGTTGAGTCCCAACAACTTCTCGCAAAGGGCCTCTGCGATAGCGTCGGCACTGAACGCGCAGTTCATGTTCATGGTATCGGTGACGCCGAAATCGCCGAGGAAGCATACATGCCCGACCACGATCACGCAGTCGCACTCGTGCTCAATGCGATTACCGAAGGTCCCACGAAAGCAATCGATTCGCTTGACGAAATCGATGCTGTTGGACACCGAATTGTTCAAGGTGGAAAGTATTTCGACCGTTCGGTTATCATCGACGAGGACGTCATTGCCAAGATTGACGAAATGGCCGAACTTGCACCACTTCATAACAAGGCAGCCATCATGGGAATTCGCGGTTGCCAGCACCACATGCCGGACACGCCGATGGTCGCAGTTTTCGACACGTCTTTCTACCAGTCGTTGCCACCTAAGGCGTACATGTATCCATTGCCCTACGAGCTCTACGAGAAGTACGCTATCCGCAAATACGGAGCACATGGCACTTCGCATCGTTACATCGCCGAGCAAGCCGCCGATTTCCTCGAAGAAGATCTCCGCGACCTCAAGCTCATCACATGCCACCTTGGCAACGGCTGCTCCATTAGCGCAGTCGACCACGGTATTGCAGTCGACACGTCTATGGGCTTGACGCCGCTCGACGGTCTCATGATGGGCACACGCTGCGGGTCCATCGACCCTGCCATCGTCACCTACGTCATGGAAAAAGAAGGCCTCTCTCCACAGGAGATGAACGACCTGCTCAACAAGAAATCTGGCCTTCTCGGTGTTTCGGGAATCAGCAACGATCTGCGTCAAGTAGATGAACAAGCTGAGCGTGGTAACGAGCGCGCCATGCTTGCATACGAGATGTATTCGAACTCTGCAAAGAAATTTATCGGCCAATACATCGCTGTCATGGGCGGCGTCGACTGCATCGTCCTCACCGGCGGTGTGGGCGAGAACAGCGCTCGTATGCGCCGCATGATCTTTGCAGGTTTGCAAACCATGGGCATCATACTCGACGAAGAGCGCAATCGTTCAGGCGCACGCCAGCGCGAGATATCGTCAGACAATTCCGATGTGCTGATTGTCATCATACCGACCGACGAAGAGCTCATGATTGCACGCGACACCTACGAGCTGGTGCACGACCTCATCGGAAATCCGGACATCGACTACAATCTCGACTTGTTCATGTACTAGGCTATCTTTTTGCACTGAAAAAACGAGCGGCCGCCCACCAGGACGGCCGCTTCTCTTCTTGCGCTTATTAGCAATTACTGTTGAGCCTGAACGCACGTGATGGCGATGACGCCATAGATATCATCAGCATTGCAACCACGAGAAAGATCGTTGACCGGCGCGGCAATACCTTGTGTGACAGGGCCATATGCTTCAGCTTTTGCAAGTCTCTGCACGAGCTTATAGCCGATGTTGCCAGCATCGAGATCCGGGAACACGAGCACATTCGCATGACCGGCAACGGGGGAGCCTGGTGCTTTCGAGCTGCCGATCTCAGGAACGATAGCGGCATCGAGCTGAAGCTCGCCATCGAGAGCGAGTTCGGGTGCAAGTTCTTTAGCAATTGCAACCGCTTCGACGACTTTAGAAGCATCGTCGTTCTTGGCCGATCCATACGAAGAGTGGGAGAGCAGTGCTACGACAGGTTCTTCACCGACCAGCGATTTGAAAGACGCTGCAGATGAAACTGCAATGTTTGCAAGTCTGGTGGCATCTGGCTGCACCTCCAAACCGCAGTCTGAGAAGAGGAACGTGCCATTTGCACCGAATTCGCAATCGGGTACAACCATGATGAAGAACGAGCTGACGAGTGCAGCTCCCGGGGCTGTCTTGAGAATCTGAAGGCTCGGACGAAGAACGTCGCCAGTCGAATGGCAAGCGCCTGCAACCATGCCATCGGCCATGCCAGCCTTTACAAGCATGACGCCAAAGTACAGGACATCCTCGATGATCTCGGCGGCTTTTTCCTCCGTCATACCCTTGTGTTTCCTGCACTCATACAAACCATTTGCAAGCTCTGCCTTGTATTCAGAACTTTTCGGATCGATGATGCGGGCGCCTTCCAGGTTTTTCCCGCTTTCCTCAATTGCACTAACATCGCCAAGGATTATCAGATTTGCAATACCATCTGCAAGAATGCGCTCAGCAGCTTCCAGTGTACGGGGGTCATCGCCCTCCGGCAACACGATCGTCTTCTTGTCCTGCTTGGCTCGATTGATGGCAGATTGAAGGAATGCGCTCATTTCTCCTCCTTGGCATTGTGGTTAAGGATTGCGCGTTTTGTCGCAATTGTATGGTAATGCAGTTTGAAAAAGCCCAACTCTATAAAATAGTCCGCGGTTGTTTTATCTGGTGACCGATGAACGACAAGAAGGGGATCGGTTGAAAACGATATCGTTCGCCGTGCCGTGTTATAACTCGGCCGAGTACATGGACAAGTGCATTGAGTCGCTACTCGCTTGCGATGATGGACGCGGCGATATCGAAATTCTTATTGTCGACGATGGCTCGACGAAGGACAACACAGCTCAGAAGGCTGACGAATGGCATGAGCGCTACCCTGAAACCATCTACGCAATCCATAAGGAGAATGGCGGCCACGGTTCTGCCGTCAACACGGGTCTCGAATATGCTCGTGGGCGTTATTTCAAGGTAGTTGATTCGGACGACTGGCTCGATGAAGAAGCCATGGCTCAAATCATGCCGTACCTCCGCCGGCAGAGCGAGCTTCGCGAAGCAACTGATCTTGTCATAGGCAACTACGTCTATGAAAAGGTCTATGAAGGCACGCGCACTCCCATTAGCTATGGTCACATTTTCCCAACTGATCGAGAATGCACATGGGATGAGATCGGTCGTTTCAAGCCAAGCCAGTATCTCCTCATGCACTCTGTCATCTATCGTACGGAAATGTTGCGCGACATCGAGCTCAAACTTCCAGAGCATTGCTTCTACGTTGACAACATCTTCGTCTACGTGCCCCTGCCTGCAGTGCAATCGATTCGCTACTTCGATGTCGACATGTACCGCTACTTCATCGGACGCGAAGGGCAGTCTGTCAACGAAGACATCATGAAATCGCGCATCGACCAACAGCTTCGGATCACGCGTGTGATGATTGATTCGGTCGATTTGGACGAAGATGTCTCATCCAAGAAACTTCGTCGTTACATGGAGAGTTATCTCTCGATGATGATGTGCATCTGTTCCGTCTTCCTTCGCATGATCAACACCAACGAAGCCGAAGGGAAACGCAAGGACATCTGGGCTTATCTGAAGGCACGCAGGCCAAAGATGTATGGTCGCATAAGAAGGAACGTGCTGAATTTCAGCACGAATATACCTAGCAGGCTTGGGCGCAGGCTTGGCTTAGGCGGCTATCACCTCGCACAGAAGATTTTCAAGTTCAACTAGTAGTTCTTCCCAATTCCTCAGCTTGAAGGCGATATGATGCGCCTCAGCGCTGCTATGAGCTTCTCGTTTTCCTGCCTCGTTCGCACGGCTACGCAAAAATACCCATTCGGCTTGAGGCCAGGCGTCCCGGCAAGCTTGCGCACTAAGAATCCTTCGAGCTGCAGCAGTGAGCTCAACTGATTCACATCGTCGACGGCAAGCTTCATTCCATCACCGTTATGATAGGTGCACATGACATAATTCGCTTCTGCCGGGAAGATGTCGATTCCCGGAATGAGGCTGAGCATGCACTGCATCCATGGTATTTCGCTATCGAGAAATGCTCGCACGCTATCGAGTCTTGGATGCTCGATCGCCGAAGGCTCTGCGAGCACTTCAGCGAACATCGAGACACATGTGTTATCAAAAAACTGCGCAAGATGAGCAATTGTATCTGGCTGGGCAATACAGTAGCTGACATGAACCCCTGGCATGGCATATTGCTCTGAGAAAGACTGAATAACGATGAGATTATCGTGTTCGCGGACAAGTGGCGCCATGGATTCGCCACCAAGCGTGAGTTCAATCGAACGCTCGTCAACAATAACCCATTCGCACATGTCGAGATACGAAAGAAGTGTTGACTTCGACAGCAATCGGCTTGTCGGATAGCTGGGATTTGCAAGCAATGCAGCGTCTATACGCATACCCTGGGCTTCAAGAGCGTCTGCATGGGGTGTGACAAATGTTGCAGGGACCGATATGCGCTCAATCGAATGACCAAGATTAGACAAAGTAATTATGTATTCGATTGGGCATGGCATGGACACACCAACGACTCCCGGCTCGAAAGCTTGCGCAACAGCGGAAATCATGTTTGAAACCGTTGAGCCGACAAGGAACGACTCGACCGGCATGCCAAACGTACGAGCGAGAACGCTTCGCAGAGTATGAGCTTCTCTATCGGGTAGGTACGATGCAATACCGTTTTTGAATGCGCTGACTATCGCATCGTTAAAGCTTTGGGGCATGCCAAAGGGGTTGTCAGTCCCCGAAAAATCGATCCATGATATTTCATCGCGCATTTCGTAGGGAGGGCAGAGGACTTGCTCGGGAAACTCGGGGATGAGCGCAAGCGCCGAATGCCGTGACGTTTCGTTTGCAAATTCCACTGTGCCTCCTTTGCCTCTCCCTAAATTGGTACACTACCCATCATCTTGTTGCAGAAAACGACAACTTGCGGAACATCTTGTGCTTGCAATTAGTTGTCACGTCGTACGTTTTCCCAGATGAAACGGGTTTTTTATACTATCACAGTTTCACTGGTACAATTCGAAAATATGAAAGATGATTCTTTTGTCACCGCCCTTGAGGCCATTCCCTGGGAAGGACCCGCAATCCTCCTAGTCGACCTCGATGCCTTTTTCGCCTCCGTCGAACAGCTCGACCATCCCGCTTGGCGGGGAAAGCCCGTCATCGTTGGGGGCAGTTCGAAAAGAAGGGGGGTGGTGTCCACGTGCTCGTATGAAGCGCGTAAATTCGGCGTCCGGTCTGCCATGCCTTCGTCGACTGCCGATCGGCTTTGTCCTGATGCGATATGGACAGTTGGGCATTTCGATCGATATCGCGAAATGTCAAATGCCGTCATGAACATATTGCGTGATGAAACCCCACGGATGCAGCAAGTAAGCATAGATGAAGCCTTCCTCGACGTTACGCCAACATCGGTAAACCGTGAACACCCAGTTTCGATTGCTCGCAGAATCCAAAACCGGGTTGCGGAACTAGGCGTATCGTGCTCGATAGGAGTTGGTACGACTAAAGCGGTAGCAAAGCTTGCATCTGACATGGACAAACCAAAAGGCCTTACCGTCGTTCTTCCAGGTAGTGAGCTGAACTTCATGGAGCAGCAACCGGTGCGTGCGTTAAGCGGCATTGGCCCATCTGCAGAAGCTAAGCTCCACGACTTTGGGATTGACACGCTTGGAGACCTAGCCCAAGCAGACGACGAACTCATTGAAAACCTACTTGGCAAAACAGGTACGGTTATGCTCGCCCGAGCTCGAGGACTCGAATTCTCGCCGATCGAGGAAGACGATTCGGTTAAATCGGTTTCTAACGAAACATCCTTTGGAGAGGATTTAGCTGACCGTGAAGACATCGAGGCCGCTATAGCAATCATGGCAGCAAAAGTTGGTCGAAGGTTGCGGAGGAAGGATCTCAAAGGCTCGACGCTCTCATTAAAAGTAAGGTTCTCTGATCTGTCGTTCAAAAGCGTGCAAAGACCCCTCAAACATCCCTGTGACGACGAGTTCATCTTCATCGAAATGCTCCATGACATGCTTGATGAAATATGGGCTGAAGGCACGCCGCTAAGACTTGTCGGCGTCGCTGTCACGGGTTTTGAAACTGAGGAGAGCTTGCAACTATCGCTTTTCGACGATGATGAGCGTCAAACAAAACTCGATGCAAAGCACCGGAACCTTTCGAATGCGACTGACAGCATTAAAGAGCGTTTTGGCGAATCGGCGCTCAAGTTCGGAAGGGAATTGAGACTGAACGGCGTTGACACTGGGTCTTCGTCTAAGAATCCAGCTGATTACAAATGAGCCCCCGAGAAGCAGTCTCAGAGGCTCATCCATTAGATGTCAGGATAGCAATTAGCGCTTGTCCGCCATGAAGAACAGTGCGAGAGTCCCCGGGCCAGCATGGGCGCCGATTACTGGGTCAAGGATGTTAACGGTGAAGTTCGTGCAACCAAGCCTCTTTGTAATCTCGCTCTTAAGGAATTCAACATCGTCTTCGCAATCGCCATGCGAAATAAAGATCTCCTGGTCTGCAACGGGCTGAAGAGCTGATGCCTCCATGTGGTCAACCATGTCGATGATTGATTTCTTCCTTCCGCGTACCTTGTCCATCGGAATCAGATGACCCTCATCGTCGACGTGAAGCACCGGTTTGATCTTGAGCAAGGAACCTGCCCATGCGCTCGTCCTTGAAACACGGCCCCCACGGAACAAATAGATCAAGTCGTCCACAGTGAACCAATGAGCCAAGTTCAACTTATTGTCTTCAACCCATTGCCACGTTTCCTCAATAGTGGCACCTGCTTGCGCCATTTTTGCAGCCTTGTGCACGATGAGGCCTTGACCCATAGCGGCAGCTAATGTGTCGGTGTGGAAAACCTTTCTATCGGGATACTTCTCTTTAAGAATATTCATCAGATTTGCAATAGCCTGATATGTCCCAGAGAGACCGCTCGAGAAGCCAATATAGAGAACGTCTTTTCCTGCCGCTAATAGGCTTTCGATCAACTCAAGTGATTCTTCTTGATTTGGAAGGGAAGTAGTGAACACCTTTCCATTCCGCATCATGTCAAAGAATCGCTTCAAGTCGCTCTTTTCGCCTTTTACATAGCTTTTGAATTGCTCGCCCTCAGACATGAACGTGAGCGGGAGGATGTGCAGACCATACTCGTCGATAAGCTCGTCGGGCAGATTGCAGCTGGAATCAGTAACGATTTCGAATTGCATAAATAACTCCTCAGTAGACGTACGCTGAATCATTGTACACATTCATTCGTGACATAGGTATTCCAATTCGGCTAAGCGCGATTATTCTTTAGTGAGAAAGGTTTATCTTGCTTAAAACTATCGCGATATTCCTGTTCACAAGGGAAGTGACTCATTGTCATCACTCGTGATTAAAAACATCGTAAGTTTACATAACATATATTATCAGTTATCAGTTTAAAGTATTGAAATATGCTGGGGACCTTTTATAGGTCATTTTTTTGGACTATCCCCACGTAGTGCTCGTAGAGCCGGATCCCGCAAGAGGCCCGTTCCCGAACAAGGCGCTGTAATCTCCCGTTTGAACAAATTGCATGACCATCGGCATCAGTATGATCAACGACACCACATTTAAAATCAACGCAACGCAACTCATGACTATCGCCATCATGCCCGCGCGTTTGAGAGCCTTCACAACGCTTTCGTCTTGCATGTGTCCTGCAATGCCTGAAAACTTTCGGTAACTGATTATTGCCAGTATGAGCGCAACTGTGCTTGCAAAAACTCCTCCGATGATCAATGACACGAGCGCAACGATTTGCGCCGCAATGTTGTAGTTACGCGCGCTTTTGAACTCAACGGCATCAGCGTTGTCAATCGCAAACATGACGCTGCCGATTCGAACCTGATGCTTCAAATTCATGTCATTCGTTCGTGGTGCTTGATTTTGCGCTCCATTGGGCCTCCAGCTGACTGGTGGCTCAGGACTTTGCTTGCTATCTTGACTTGGCTCCTGGAACACACGGCTGTTCCGAGGATCGCGTTGGTTCTCGTCCTCGTTTTGAGTGTTTCTATTAAAATCGTCGCTCATGTACGCTCTTTCTTATAAGCCTCTGACCTGCGTATTTACAATCACAGGCTTTCAGATGCGATTTAAGGCCCCGTTTTTTAGAAATCGACCAAGATATCGAAAAACAGGGCCAAAATATGCTTCTCATGCAAACTGTTAGCACAAGACCATTTTGAAGCCGTCTATAATCCCATTCCGCTGCTGCCAAAGCCTCCAGAACCACGCTCAGTCGATGAAAGCTCGTCAACTTCCTCAAGAGTGATCGTTGGTGTTTCGAGGATGACGATTTGCGCAATCCGATCGCCGTGCTCGATGACGAAATCGTTTTCCGGATCAAGGTTAACAAGAATTGCTTTTATCTCGCCACGATAATCGCTATCGATAAGTCCCGGCGAATTGACTATTGAAATACCATGCTTAACCGCCAAACCGCTTCTCGGCATGACGAAGCCCGCGTAACCACGCGGTATGGCCATTTTGATGCCGCAAGATACGAGCTTTCGCTCAAACGGTTTCAGAACAGCAGCTTCTGCCGCACGCAAATCAAGACCAGCATCGCCAGGATACGCATACGCTGGCATGTCGAGCGTTTTATCGATTCGCTGTATCGGAACCGCGATTGCAGCCATCTATCTCAAATCCTCCAATGCAGATGCGAATTCCTCAATGTTCTGGAAGTCTTTGTACACGCTGGCAAACCGTACGTACGCAACATCATCAAGCTTCTCAAGTCTTTCGAGCACTTTGTTTCCAAGGGCTTTTGAAGTCGTCTCATTCTTCGGTGACTGCCTGAGCTCTGCTTCAATACCATCGATCAAATTGTTAATCTGATCAGGTGTTATTGGGCGTTTAGCACATGCAACGGTTACACCACGCAAAAGCTTGGCGCGATCGTATGTCTCAGACGAACCATCCGATTTGATGACGAGCAACGGGCTGTCGCCAAGACGCTCGTACGTCGTGAATCGATGACGGCAACTCAGGCACTCGCGCCTCCGCCTGATTGTCGAATAATCATCCGAAGGCCTCGAGTCAACTACCTTGGATTCAGGATGACCGCATGATGGGCAGCGCATAATTCTCCTTCGTTTGGGGTGCATATGCGCATAGGATACCACTTACAGGCGTTTGAAAAGACCTAAGACACAAGATATTGTTGTTAATTTTTTGCCATCTCGATAAACGTAACGCCAACCACATTCTCTAGCTATGCCCCAAAGGCTATAGAGATGATCGCAATGATTGCGCAGGCCGTTGAAATCGACACAATGTTGCCTGACGTGAGACGGCCGTATGAAACGCCTTTCACATCTTCGGTTAGCAAGCTGCATGCCATCTCGCTGCGCTCAAGCACATCTTGCAGAATTGATTTTGCGTGAGGAGCTGACCCGGATTTAACTTGGTTTCGCTGCGGGCGCATATGGCTATGCTGAGAGGAACCCCTGAATGCAACGAACGTGCTGTCATCGAGCGATTGAGAATACCGCTTCGGCTTCAGAGCTGCTGTGCCGTCTACGTAAAATTTCGTCATGCTCTTGCCCATTTTCTTTGCTCCTGCTCTTGCATAGAACCTTTGTTCGTGTGTATAATAAGACGAACAAAGGTTCTTGTCAATATGAAAATAAAACATTTGTTCTAGAAAGGCTGGTTATAATGGGTGAGAAACTCACGAAACGCCAGAAAGCCGTTATGGAGAGCATCGAACGGTGCATTCAAAAGAAGGGATATGGACCTACAGTTCGCGAGATTTGCGAAGATCTTGGGCTCTCCTCCCCTTCTACTGTTCACGTCCATCTCAAGACGCTCGAACAAAAGGGCTATATCGTCAGAGACCCTCTCAAGTCGCGCTCCATCTCACTTCCTCCAGACCATGCGCTCAACCAAGCCAATGTTCCTGAGGTTGTAAGGCCAAGTTTCAGCAAGATCGTCGACGTTCCACTTGTTGGCAACGTTGCAGCAGGCGAGCCGATTCTTGCTGAGGAAAACATCACTGACACCATCTCGCTTCCCACAGACATCGTGGGCGATGCTCCTTCGTTCATGTTGTCCGTCAGGGGTGATTCGATGATCGAAGCCGGCATCAACGACGGTGATTACGTTGTCGTCAAGGAGCAGCCCGTTGCTAACAACGGCGATATTGTTGTCGCCATCATCGAAGATGGCGCTACGGTCAAGCGCTTCTATAAAGAGAAGGGCCATATCCGCTTGCAGCCCGAGAATTCTTCGATGGATCCCATCATTACGAGGGATTGCTCGATCGCTGGAAAAGTTGTTGCGGTTTTCAGGCGAATCTAGAAGCGGCTTTCATCGAACATATGCACACAATCGGGCGGGGCGTACATCGCAAGATGTGTCCCGCCTTCTTCATGTTCCTCGAGCACGATATGGCACCGCTTATGCGCAAGCGCGACCAAATCTCCCCTGCTGTACGGTACGACAACGTCGATATAGTCATCACGCGATGCCGCAACCTTCGCAATCCGCTCTATGAGCTCGTCGATTCCTTCGCCTGTCTCAGCCGAAACGATAACCGCATTTGGATGCGTTCTCTCGAGCCTTGCAAGCGCAATATCTGATTCGATGAGGTCCTTCTTGTTCAGCACTTCGATGCGTTCAATTCTTTCCGCATTGATTTGCCCAAGGATCTCCTCGACAGTATCTATCTGATAGCCAAGCTCTTCAGACGAACCATCGACAACATGCAAAATCAAATCAGCGCCGTTGATCTCATCGAGCGTAGACTTGAACGATTCGACGAGCGAAGTGGGAAGTTTTCTGATGAAGCCAACCGTATCCGTAATGGTGACCTCACGCCCCTCCGGCAATTTCAACTTTCTCGTAGTCGAATCAAGTGTGGCGAACAGCTTGTCATAGGCGAGTACGTCTGCATTTGTAAGCCTGTTTATCAGGCTCGATTTGCCAGCATTTGTGTAACCGGCCAAGGCGATCTTAAACGTACCGCTCTTGTAACGGCTTTCACGTTGCAGGCCTCGCACTTTCTCTATTTGGGCAAGTTCGCGTTTGATGGACGTGATGCGCTTTCGCACCATGCGACGGTCAACCTCAAGCTGGCTCTCGCCTTCGCCAAAACGCGATCCGACTCCGCCGCCCATGCGGTTCGAAGCCAGATGAGCCCACATACCGCGCAAACGCGGATAGAGATATTCGTTTTGAGCCAGACGAACTTGGAGCCTGCCTTCTCGTGTTGTAGCATGCAATGCAAAGATGTCGAGAATGAGCGCAGTCCGATCAATGACCTTAACATCTCGGTCAACCGTACGCTCGAGGTTTGATTGTTGCGATGGTGTGAGCTCGTCGTCGAATACAACGAGGTCAGCGGCATGCGCACGGCACAGTTCAGCAATCTCCTCTGCTTTTCCGCTCCCGACGAACGTACGAGGATTAGGTGCGTTGAGCCGCTGGGTCGTTGTCGCAACGACATCAGCGCCGGCCGTGTCGACAAGCCTTGCAAGCTCCTCAAGCGAAGAATCGACCGGCCAGGGAGAACCCGGTCGGTCGATTCCTACGAGAATTGCTCGTTCGCGTGTTTCGTCGAAGTTTGTCATCACACCTAGCGGCTCAACAACGCCTTTCTAACTCGCTCTGCTTTGTCAGCATCCATGATAGCCAACTTTGCCTCGAGTTCACCGTCAATTGCCACAGGCTCTTTCACGTCAGCATCTGAAACAGGCTTTGCAGGCTCGGGTGCCTTTTCTGCATTTGCAACAGGCTCATTGTTTTGAGCAGCTTTCGCTGGTTTCTGATCGTCCTTCTTCTGATCGGGAACGGGAACACTGTTCGTGCTCTTCGAAACGGAGGCTGCCCAGTAATTCGGATCCATTGCGAGACATTTCTTCGGGCATACCTGCGTGCAGTAACCGCACTGGATGCACTGGAACGGGATGATGTTCCAGGTGCGATTATCCTTGTTAACGGTAATGCAGTCAGTTGGACAGCTCTTCTCGCACATGCCGCACAAGATGCAGTTGTCGGCATCGAGCACGATATGGCCCTTCAGACCCTGGGGCTGAGGCTTCGTCTCGAACGGGTACTTCACGGTCTCGGGCTTCTTGAACAGGGACCCGAACGTCATCTTTCCTAATTTGAACACGCCCATGGTCCTACCTTTCCGTGCAGCTGATGCAGGGGTCGATCGTCAGCACTATCATGTTCACGTCGGCGATGTCGCAACCCTTGAGCGCGACGGCCATGCCGGCGAGGTTCTGCGAAGTGGGGGTGCGCATGCGCATGCGCTCGAGGTTCTTCGTGCCATTGCCCTTGGCGAAGTAGTAGCACTCGCCGCGCGGCTGCTCGAGAGAGTTGCACGCCTCGGCGCCATCGGCCGGCGCGCCCTTGACGGGCACCGCGATGTCGCCGTCGGGAATCTTTGCTGCAAGCTCCTCGATGATCTCGATGGACTGGACCACCTCGGCCGCACGGACCTCCATGCGCGCGTAGCAGTCGCAGTTCTCGGATGTGATCAACTTGAAGTCGGACAGGTCTCCGTAGGCACCGTTGCCGAGCATGCGCACGTCGTAGTTGACATTGGAGGCGCGGGCGAACGGCCCGACCATTGACAGGCCGAGCGCATCCTCGGTGGGAATAACGCCGACGCCTGCAGTGCGGTTGTAGACCGACGGGTCCTTGAGGAACGCGTTGCAGATCTGGTTGTACTCGTCCTTGATGCCCTCGAGCACACGCACGAACTCGTCGAGCGTCCCGCGGTCGATGTCGCGGTTGACGCCACCGACCTTCACGACGGAGAAGATGACGCGACCGCCCGTGGTCTTCTCGAACAGGTCGAGCACGCGCTCGCGCAAACGCCAGCAATGCATGAACAGCGCCTCATGCCCAAATGCGTCGGCTGCAAGGCCGAGCCAAAGAATATGAGAATGTATCCTCGAGAGCTCATGCCATATGACGCGCAGATACTCTGCACGCTTTGGGATTTCAACGCCCATGAGCTTCTCGATCGTCTCCGCATAGCCCATGGAATGTCCGAATGCGCAAATGCCGCAAATGCGTTCTGCAACGTAGATGAACTGGTTGTAGTCCTTCGTGCGAACGAGGCGCTCGAGACCACGGTGAATGAAGCCGATCTGGGGAACGGCTTCGAGAACCACTTCATCTTCGACGACAAGGTCAAGATGTATAGGCTCCGGCAATACCGGGTGCTGGGGACCGAAGGGGATGATCGTTTTCTGTCCCATCGTTACTCCCCTCCCTTCATCGATGCGTGTCGCGAGAGAGCCTCCCGCACCTTAGCGGCCTTGTCGGCATCCATAATCGAAAGCTTCGCTTCAAGGTCGGCGTCATTCGAGTGCGCCACCTCTGCTTGAGCGGTTTCAGGAGCAGCGGCTGTCGGTGCACCGCGATGTTCGAGAGCGGCACGCACCTTTGCTGCTTTTTCGCTGTCCATCATCTTGAGTTTCGCTTCAAGGTCGGCGTCCTTTTCTTGCGAAGTTTCAACAACAGGAGCATTGACAGGTTTTGCGGCTGCAGGCGTCGGCTTCTCTGCCGGGGCAGTTGATTCAGTTGCGGCAGGAGCGCTTGCAGCTGCCTCTTTCGCGGCGAGGCAAGCACGAGCCTTCTCGATTTGTTCGGGCGTGCGTCCTTCCAGTTTCGCCTCGAAGCGAGCACGTTTCTCAGGTGTCATAACGAACTTCTTGCCTGCTGACGGAGCTGAAGCAGTCGTTGCATCTGCGCTATCGGCGCCACCGCTTTCCTTGGCTGCTTTCGCCGCCGCAGCTTTTCGCGCCTTGTCGATGGCCGCCTTCTGCTCGGGTGTGATAACGCGCATCGGCTCGTTTTCCGCCGGGGCGTAGAGCGCTCCTTGGAAGTCGATTGCTATGTCGCGCATGTCCACGCCGAACAGCTCCCGTGCCTCGTTCTCGAACACGAAAGCAGCAAGGAAGATGTCGGTGATGGACGGTACAGCGTCTTCCTTGGTGACGCCTTCGATACGCCAGTTGGTGATCTTCCCATCCTTCATGAACGAGTAGTACAGATCGACATCAGGCTCGTTGTAGACTGCATGAGTCTGGATGAAGCGGTAGCCCTCGTCCTTCATGCGATGGGCGGTAGCACGCAGCTCGCCCAGCGGCAGCGTTATGAATTCTTGTGCGATTGCCATGTTATGCACCCCTCTTCGCAGCCTTGAGCGCCTTCGACTTCTCGTCGAGGATGCCGAGTGCCTGCACGACGCCGTCGATGATCGCCTCGGGACGCACGGCGCAGCCCGGTGCGTATACATCAACCGGAATTGCCTGGTCAACACCGCCGATTACGTTGTAACAATCGTGGAAGATGCCGCCTGAGCAGGCGCATGTACCACATGCAACGACAACCTTCGGCTCGACCATCTGATCGTATATCTGCTTGACGACGGAGATGTTCCTCTCGTTCACCGATCCGGTGACGAGGAAAATGTCCGCATGCTTGGGATTGCCGGTGTTGATGATGCCGAAACGCTCGACGTCGAACCCGGGGCAAAGTGCTGCGAGGACTTCGATATCGCAGCCGTTGCAGCTTGATGCGTCATAGTGGATGACCCACGGTGATTTTGTTGCGTATCCCATTTCACTCCCCCTCTACAGCATCGCCAGGAAGACGACGTTCACTCCGCCGCACACCAATGCGACGATCCACGCGCTTTTCAGCATGAGCTGCCACTTCACGCGTGCGAAGTTGTTGTCGACCCAAATCTCGAAGAACCAAGCTGCCAGGGCGACGACGACCGCCAAGATAATCGAAAGCGGGCCGCCCCAGAGGAAGAACATGCCCGTCCAGCCTAGGAACAGCACGTTCTCGCACCAATGCATGATCTCGACCTTTGCAAGCGTCTTACCGCTCATCTCGGTTGTCGTGCCCTTTACGAGCTCCTGATGAGCATGATGCGAAGTCGAGATGTCGAACGGGGACTTGCGCAGCTTGATCGTGAGGATGAACAAGAAGCCGATGAACGCAGGCCAAATCAGAGTGATGACCGGCATATTCAGCTTGAACGCATCTCCCACGTTGAACGAGTGGGCAGCCATGAAGAAGCACACGGCCATGAGCAGAACCATCGGTTCGTACGACATGACTTGGAGCGTCTCGCGCCCAGCGCCGACTTCGGCATACGGGCTGCGCGAGCTGTACGCGGCCATGATGAAGAACAGAGCAGCCATCGTGATGATGAAAGCGCTCATGAGCAGATTGCCGCCGCTGAAGAAGATGCCACCGGCAAATGCGGTGAAGACGAGTGCGCAGGTCATATAGACACCGTCGACGCCGCTGACCGTAACGTCATCCTTGTCGATGAGTTTACGGACGTCGTAATAAGGCTGGAGAAGCGGAGGACCGACACGACCCTGCATGCGCGCAGAGATGATGCGGTCGAGTCCCGCGAGCAGGCACCCGACAATTGGTGCCAGAATCGCGAATGCTACCGTGCCAATGAGTGTGTTTATGAAGGTCATTTTCGCATCACCTTCCTCTTAGTAGAACATGGGCGGAACGACGCCGCTGGCCACGAGTGCGAATATGATTACGATTGCGCAGACGATTTCGCCCGTGCGCCTAATGCGCGCCTCGCCGAAGATAGAGTCAAGGTAGAGGTTACGCGAGGTAGCGATGCTCTCGCCGGAGAGGCTGTTGCGATACGTGCGGGTGTCCGAATCGGTCGACACGCCTGCAAGGTAGACGCCGACGCGCTTCTTCTTGGAGGAGTTGACGCCCCCGAACAGCACGACGAGTACGAAGACTGCAAGGATCGACGATATCCACAGGTTGTCAACCGAGATGTCCTGGCCAAGCTGGCCGTAGATTCCGACGAGATACGGCTCAACCATAGTATGGGACATGATCGGAAGCACGATGCAGGCTACGATCGCGATGGCAGCCATGACGATGAGGGAGATCCACTCTGATGGGTGAACCGTCATCTCGACGTTTTGCGGCCTGCCTGCAATGCCGGAGAGCTTGCCGAGCCATTTCGCCCAGAACATGAACGTGGCCGCAGAACCGAACGCCAGCAAGATGATGAGAACGACCTGCTTCGTCTCGACGAACGAGACGAGCGTGGCCCATTTCGCAATCAGCATGCCGAACGGTGCGATGAACATGCACATGATGCCGAGCATCATAAAGCGCGCCAAACGCGGCATGCGCTCGAACAGCAGGTCCATGTCCTCTATGTCGCGGCTGCCGATGTGGTGTTCGGCGGTGCCGACGCACAGGAACAGCAAGGACTTGGCAGCTGCATGGAATATGACGAGCAATATCGCTGCCCAGATCGCCTCGGGGGTGCCGACACCGGCGCACGCCGTGATCAGGCCGAGATTTGCAATCGTCGAGTATGCGAGGACGCGCTTCGCGTTCGTCTGAGAAATTGCCATGAACGAGCAGAGCATGAATGTGATGCCACCGATGAGGATGACCATGGTGCCGGGAACCTGGCACACGAGGAAGAGCGGAGCGAGCTTGATAAGCAGGAAGACGCCCGCCTTGACCATGGTCGAGGAGTGGAGCAATGCCGAAGTGGGCGTAGGAGCCACCATCGCGCCGAGCAGCCATGTGTGGAACGGCATCTGAGCAGCTTTCGTAAGGCCGGCGAAAGCAAGCGCGCAAACGGGCAACGCTGCAATCTCGGGATGCATGAGACCTTCGAGGATGAACCTGTCGAGTGAAATCGTGTGCATCTGAATCGTCGCGATGTAGAGGGCGACGAGGAACCCGATGCCGCCAAGCAGATTCATGATGATCTGACGGAATGCGTTGTTGATGGCTTCATCTGTACGCGTGTAGCCGATAAGCAGGAACGAGCAGACGGTCGTGACCTCCCAGCCGGTGAACATCCACACCATGTTGTTCGAGAACACGATGACGAACATCGCCGAGAGGAACAGGAACATGAGCGCGAAGAACGTGGGGCGCCTGTCCTTGGCACCTTCTGGCTCATGGGCCTGGAAATCGATCATGTATCCGAGGGCGTACACGCAGATGCCGCTGCCGATGACGCCGATGATGAGCGCCATGATGACCGACAGCGAATCAATGTAGAGACCGGCAGGCTCATGCACAGCATGAGCAAAACCGAACTCGTACACGAGCGACCCTACCACCTGTACTATTGCAAGAGCGGTGGCAAGCTTGTTCTTGTACTTGACGCCAAAAGAAATGATGACGGCGGCGATAGCAATGCTTATTGCCGTGCCAACATAATCGACAATGGCCGACGAGAACTCGAAAAGCCTATGAGACGTTCCGAGGTATTGCACCGCGAGCAGTATCGAAGCTACAGCTATGACCGCAGCAGATATGCCCACGATGATGTTTCGTGGCCAGTCTCCTTTGACCAACAGCAGCAATGCCGCAATAACCAAAGGAAAGATGATAAGAAATGCGATTAGTGTCACGTCTCTCTCCCTTTACCCTAGACAATGCTATTACTCCCTATTTTAGATAAACAAGCCGTTCATTGAAGAGAAAGACCGTCACTTTCATCTGTGCTCGGTAATCGGTTTTTCGCTCAGTGAACGGTATGTTTTGCCACCTTGAACGGTTCAAATAAAGAGGAGAGCCACAAGCTCTCCTCTAATTGAAGTTTGTAAAAATGAACGAATTACAGCTTCTTCAGGATGCCGAGCAACCCACGAGCCGCACCACTGCCGATTGCGCGACTTGCTGAAGTGAGCGCCGCATCGATGAACTTGGTCTTGGCTTTAGCCTCGGCCTCCTCCTTCTTGATGCGCTCCTTTTCCTCTTGCTCCGCCTTCTTTGCAGCTTCTCGCGCCTCGCGTTCGGCTTGCTTTTCGGCGGCTATACGTTGACGTTCCGCTTCCTTTTCCTGCGCGATGCGCTGCCGTTCCGCTTCCTTCTCCTCGGCAATGCGCTGTTTCTCAGCTTCTTTCTCTTCCGCAATGCGCTGTTTTTCGGCTTCCTTCTCTTCTGCCAAACGCTGCTTCGCCTCTTCCTCGAGACGACGCGCTTCCTCGGCTGCCTCAGCTGCTGCAATAGCAGTGGCATTCAGGATCTCATAGGCGCTCTCACGATCGATGGTAACGTCGTACTTCGAGTTCAACGAATCGTTTGCGACGATATACTCCTTCGCATCTGCGGGTGCTTGATCCATCGAGCAAGTTGGCGCAATAACCATGGCGCGCTGCACGATGCTGGGCGTTCCATCTTCCTGGAGGAAGCTTATGAGCGCTTCACCCGTAGCAAGCTCGGTCAAAACTGTTTCGGTGTCGAAATCAGGGTTCACACGGAAGCTCTCAGCAGCAGCTTTGATGGCTTTTTGCTCGGCGGGAGTGTACGCACGCAGCGCATGCTGAACCTTGTTCGACAGTTGTGCGAGCACTGCGTTCGGAATGTCAGCCGGATTCTGCGTGATGAAGTAAACGCCGACGCCCTTCGAACGCACAAGCTTCACGATCTGCTCGACCTTGTCGAGAAGCGCCTTGGGCGCATCGTTGAACAGCAGGTGTGCTTCATCGAAGAAGAAGCAGATCTTCGGTTTGTCAAGGTCTCCAACCTCTGGCAGCTGTTCATAAAGCTCGGAAAGCATCCAGAGGAGGAATGTCGAATACAGCAAGGGCGACTGTACGAGACGAACGCAATCGAGCACGTTGATATAGCCTTTACCTTCAGAATCGCATTTAAGCCAGTCGTTGATATCGAGAGCGGGCTCGCCGAAGAAGACGTCACCCCCTGCGTCCTGAAGCTGTAATAACGCACGTTGAATAGCACCAATCGACTGCGTGGCAATTTGACCATATGAAAGCGTGTATTCCTTCGCGTGCTCGCCGACATAGTTGACCATCGTGCGCAAATCCTTGAGATCAAGCAACAGCAGACCATTGTCGTCGGCGATATGGAAAATGATGTTGAGGACACCCTCTTGAACCTCAGAGAGACCGAGCAAGCGAGCAAGCAGAATCGGGCCCATTTCTGTGATTGTTGTGCGAACGGGAAGGCCTGCTTCCCCGTATACGTCCCAGAACCTCGTCGGGCAACCATGGAAGTCGTAGTCGGTAATCCCAAGACCGGCAAGCCTGATGACAAGCTTTTCAGTCGCCTCACCTGCTACCGCAACGCCTGAAACGTCGCCCTTGATGTCGGCAAGGAATGTCGGAATGCCCGCATCACTCATCGACTGGGCTATCGTTTTCAAAGTAACGGTCTTGCCAGTACCGGTGGCGCCCGAGATCAAGCCATGCCTGTTCGCAAGTTGGGGGTATAGATAAACTGGCTCGGTTGCTTTTGCAATTTGAAGCTTGCCGTCGATGTACATGAAGCGTCCTTTCCGTAAAGGTTGCGTACTAGTCATATTGTACAACGCCATTTGATACAATCATCCGACGTGAAATCTGACCAAAAGGAAGGATTACCATGAATTTCAAATGCAACCTTATCATCGATTCTTGTTGCGACCTTCCCTTCGATCTCGTTGACCGACAGGGGGTTCAGCTTGTCAAGTTCCCCTACTTCTTCGATGGCGTTGAAACACTTGACGACCTGTGGCAGTCCACAACTCCACATGAGTTTTATGGGCGCATGCGCAAGGGTGAACAGCCTACAACAGCGCAAGCCTCTATCGGAGTGTTGACAGAAATGTTCGTCGCAGCGGCAGAAGCAGGTGTTCCGACTGTTTATCTGTGTTTCAGCTCTGGATTGTCTGCTAGCTACGACCAAGCATGCCTCGTTGCTGAAACAGTCAAGAACGACTATCCCAATTTCGAACTACATGTCGTAGATACGCACCTCGCTTCAACTGGAGAAGCCCTCTTGGTCTTCGAAGCGCTCAGACAGCAGGAACGTGGCTTGTCAGCAGCGGAGATGAAAGACTGGGCACTCGAAGCTCAATACTATGTGAATGTCTACTTCATGGTCGAAGACCTCGAATGCCTGCATCGTGGCGGGCGTATTCCCAGCTCGGTTGCCGTTGTCGGGTCGAAGCTTGATGTTAAGCCCATCATCACGATTCCCGCAGATGGCACCCTGTCCGTAAAAGGGGTTGCACGCGGCCGTAAGAAGGGCCTCAAGCAGCTAGCACAGCTCTATTTCGATAGCGCAGACAGAACAGCCGCGCAACCATATATCTGCGTGGGAAACTCCGATTGCGAGAAAGACATGAAGAAGCTTGAGGACTTGATAAAAGACGATGGAATCGAGCCGATCTTCATCGAGGGGACGATTGGCCCGGTTATCGGATCGCATGTTGGGCCAGGTATGGTTTCGCTCGTGTTCTGGGGGCCTGATAAACGAGAACAGATTTCAGTTGCCGATCGCATCGCCCGAAAGGTACGCGGAAACCAATAACGAAGGGGAGCCGAAGCTCCCCTTTCTTTTCGCTATAAGACAGCGTTGCTCTTAGAGATCTGTTTTCCACAGACCGTGCTTGTTGCAGTACTCGAACACCGAGATAGGCGTTTGACCTTGAAGGTCGATGGTCGCCTCAGGAGCCTCGCCAGGCTTCAGGCAACGAGCGAAAACGCCTTGTTCGGTGACAACGTAAATCCACTCGATGTAATGATCTTCTTCCATGGGATGGGCAACGCTGCCAACCTGAGCATAGAGAATGCCATTTTCAACCGAAACGCTTGGCACATGCTTTTCCTTAGCTGCATCCGTAGTGTTCGCCTCGAGAACCTGCATGGGCTCTCCACAGCAGCTCATCGTCCCCCCACCATCAACAACCTTGATGGCGATGTTTCCGCACTTGGCGCATTTGTAGAATGTTGCTCTCTTCATAAATGTCAACCTTTCTCGATGAGTTCCATTGACGTCAATATCATAAATGATAAGAGCATGACATTCCGCCCAAGATGCATGTTGCTGCTATACCGTCATCTGAAATTTGGCAACTATATGTTCAACGTGAAAGACAACCTTGCAAACGGACGCAGATACCAGTATTATTACAACTCGCTGAACGGCTGGTGGCGCAGTTTGGTAGCGCACTTGACTGGGGGTCAAGGGGTCGCAGGTTCAAATCCTGTCCAGCCGACCATGTAAATCACGGTCCCTACTACGGGGCCGTTTCTTTTTCTAGCTTAAAACCGCATCGAAGATTCGATCGGCAAGCGCACGTTTCGACATAGATTCGAGATGCGACTCACCATCTTTGGTAACCAAGACCGCTTCGTTGTCATCGGCACCGAAACCTTTCGACTCCCCGACCGGATTCCCGACAATCATGTCCGCATGTTTTGTTTCAAGCTTCTTTCGGGCATTCTCGACAACGTTTTCAGTTTCAGCAGCGAAGCCAATCACATATTGGTCGGCATGTTTCTTTTCGCCCATCGTAGCAAGGATATCGGGGTTCTCGACGAGCTTTATCGTGGTGAGCGCATCGTCATCCGAACCCTTCTTGAGTTTTCGATCAACGACCTGTTCGGGTCTGAAATCACTTACGGCGGCGGAGAATACGGCTATGTCAGAATCCGCGAACACCCCATCAACGGCATTGAACATCTCCTGCGCCGTCTTAACGCGTACAACCTCAACGTCTTCTGGATCATCGAGACCAACGGGACCAGTCACTAGAACAACGTCTGCGCCACGGTCAGCAGCTGCTTCCGCAAGCGCAAATCCCATCTTTCCAGACGATGGATTCGAAATATAACGAACAGCGTCGATTGGCTCTACAGTCGGTCCAGCAGTAACGACAACGCGTTTCCCCCTCATGTCTCGCTTTACTTCAAGTACATCGAGAACCGTTTTAACGATGTCCGCGGGTTCAGCCAGCCTGCCCTT
The DNA here is from genome assembly GCA_902779135.1 of uncultured Coriobacteriaceae bacterium. Classification (GTDB taxonomy): domain Bacteria; phylum Actinomycetota; class Coriobacteriia; order Coriobacteriales; family Eggerthellaceae; genus UBA9715. The sequence goes on from CACZAR010000004.1 coordinate 42,527, forward strand.
CCCCACATCTCCGCATGCAAGATAGCCGCTATCGGCATCGACGATGCGAACTCCACGTTCGGCAAGAATCATCAAATTGTGCTGTGTAGCTTCGTTCTCGTACATGTTGACGTTCATTGCGGGCGCCAACACGATTGGAGCTGTTGTAGCCATTGCGGTCGTTGTCAGAAGATCGTCTGCAATTCCATTAGCAATCTTGCCAAGCACATTCGCAGTACATGGCGCAATGAGGACCACGTCAGCTTCCTTAGATAGCGATATGTGGTGAATAGGGTCACCCGGCGCGTCATCGAACGTGCCAACTGCCACAGGCTCGCGCGTCAACGCGCGGAATTGCCCCGGATTGATGAACTCGGTGGCGTTCTTGGTCATGACAACCTTCACGCGAAGGCCGGCTTTCTGCAAACCGCGAACGACCTCGCATGCTTTGTATGCCGCAACGCACCCGGTAACGCCAAGCAGGACCGTTTTCTTCATCTTCGCACCACCTCAGATAGTAATCGTTACGTGCATTATAGCGATGGCATTGAGGATTATTGTGCTAACAGCTTGTAGAGAACCTTACATCTTCCTATCGGCAAGAGAGTCAAGCACGGCCTGTAAGTCGTCTGGCAAATCATCTTCAAAATGCATCTCTTCACCAGTTATGGGGTGGTCGAGCGTAAGCATGAAAGAATGCAAGAATTGCCTCTTCAAACCCAAGTTTGCAGAATCGGCCTTAGGCATGCTGTGAGTATAGAGCGGATCGCCGACGAGCGGATGCTTCGCATATTCCATATGCACGCGAATCTGATGCGTACGGCCTGTGAACAACTTGCAATCGATGAGCGTGTACCCGTTGTCTTTCGGACCCGGCTCGAACCGCTCAAGCACCGTGAATGTCGTGATCGCTTCACGCGCACTGTCGCAATCGCGGATCGCCATGCGTGTCCGATCCTTGGCATGACGCGCTATCGGCGCGTCGATCATGCCCTTCTCGAGCGAAATGACACCATGCACCAGCGCTTTGTAGCGTCGGTCCACGACATGGTCTTGGATTGCAGCCATGAGCGCTTCACCAGCAACATCGGTCTTTGCGGCCATCATAAGACCGGTCGTGTCCATGTCGAGGCGATGGACAATGCCCAAGCGATCTTTCTCGCCCTGAACGTTGCAGAGATTGTCTGCACCGTAACGATAAATGAGCGCGTTCACGAGCGTGCCGTCGCGGTGGTCGTCAGATGGATGACAGATGAGACCAGCCTGCTTCGACAACACGATCATGTCGTCGTCTTCGTAGCGAATGTCCAAATCGATAGGCTCGCCGACAAGCGGAGTGTCAATTACCTGCTCGTCAACCTCGTAGACGATTGCTGCGCCAGCGTGAACCTTTGTCTTCTTCGATGCGAGGTTTCCTGCAACGAGCACCTTCCCATCATCTATGGCATGTGCCGCTGCCGACCTGCTGGGATAGAGGCCTCGCTCGCCCATGAGAGCGTCGAGCCGCATTCCCTCGTCTTGCGCGGTGGCTACATAGCAACGTGATGGCATTAGCGGTCACCTTCGTTTCCATCAGCCCTCATCATCACGAGCATCGAGATGACGAGCAACGCGAAACCGCACGTCACGCCAATGTCGGCAACATTGAACACAGGGAAATCGAAGAAACTGAACTCGATGAAATCGACGACATACCCCTGCATGAACCGATCGATGGCGTTCCCGATTCCACCGGCGACAATGAATGCAAAAGCTATCGTCTGCAGTCTGCTCGTTTGCTTGATCGTCGCAAAGAAAAACACAGCGATTGCAAGGCAAACTATCAGCGAAAAGACACCCAGCCCAAACGTCGAATCGGAGAATAGTCCCCAAGCACCACCCGTGTTGTGCACAAGCCTGATATCGACAAGCCCCAAGAAGGGACCTGCCAATATGCCGCCAGGCTGCATGTCGGCGAAATGGTTTTTTGTGAGCTGGTCAACCAACACCCATAGGATGACGATGATTAAGAAGGCGACCGCTTTCGCGGCCGTCCCCTTAGATTTGGTTGTGTCATTTAGAGACGCCAATGCGAATCTCTACTCGCTTTCGTCAAACCCGATCGCGTCGAGCGCATCACCGCAGCGCTTGCACACAGCAGGATGGTTCTCGTTTCCACCGAGCTCGCGATAATTCCAGCAACGTGGGCATTTCTCGCCCTCGGCTGGCACGACCTCACAAGCAAGTTCTTCGCCTTCGATGAACTCGACCCCCGACACGATGAACAGCTCTTCGAAAACGGCAGGATCGTATGAAGAAACATCTGCAATCATGTCTGCCGGAACCGTCACCTTGACGGCGGCTTCCTGGCTCTTCTTCACCGCACCGTTTGCACGCGACTCCTCGAGCGCCTTCGTGACAACTTCGCGCACGCACATGGCAACTGAGAACTTCTCGACATCGGCTGCGCCGTCGTCAGCAGGAAGAGCAGGATAGAAGTCGTCGCGAGAAGGCCAACCAGCAAGCTGGACATTCGTCGGCCAATCATCACCATGACGCAACGCTTCGGGGTAATACTCCCAAACCTCGTCACATGTGAACGACAGGATAGGCGCAAGAACGCGGACGAGGACTTCAATGATGTTCATGAGCACGGTCTGCACGGCACGACGACGCGGAGATTCAGGCGCCTCGGAATAGAGGCGATCCTTTGCGACGTCCATGTAGACGCTCGACAGATCATTGACGAAGTCGTAGCAAGCGCGGTACACGCCCGAGAACTTGTACGTATCGTAGCTTTCCTCGCACTCACGCAGCAAGCTGTAGGCCTTTGCCATGAAGTATTTGTCGATGGGCTCGAGGTCGTCCCACGAAGCAACCATGTCCTCGGTGCCGAAATCGCTCAGATTCGCCAAGAGGAAACGCAGCGAATTGCGGAACTTGCGATAGGCATCGGAAACCTGCTTGAGGATGTTGTCGGAAATCGAGACGTCTTGAGAATAGTCGACAGATGCAACCCAGAGCCTGAGGACGTCGGCACCGAATTTGCTCATAACATCAGCAGGATCGACGCCGTTGCCCTTGGACTTCGACATCTTCTCGCCGTTCTCATCCACCGTGAAACCACAGTGCATGACGCTCTTGTACGGAGGCTCGCCATAGGCGCCCACGCTCGTCAGCAACGAGCTCTGGAACCATCCACGGTGTTGGTCGGAGCCTTCGAGATACATGTCAGCAGGCCATCTTACGCCCTCGTCGGCACGATGCTTCAAGACGCCAACGTGAGAGACGCCGCTCTCCCACCACACGTCGAGGATGTCCTTCTCAGGCTCAAGCTCATCAACACCCGCACCGCACTTCGCGCAGCAGGTATCAGCCGGCAAGTAGTCAGCAGGTTTGAGCGTGAACCAGGCATCAGCACCCTTATCGTAGAAGAGCTTGATGACCGCATCGAACGTTTCTTCAGTCGCAACAGTCTCGCCGCACTTCGAACAGGTGAACACCGGGATGGGAACGCCCCACGAACGCTGACGTGAAATACACCAGTCGGGACGCTCGGCAACCATGGCGCCGATGCGGTTAGATGCCCAGGCGGGAATCCATTGCACGTCCTCTTCGATGGCCTTCGAAGCCGCCTTGCGCAGCCCCGTTTCATCCATCGAGACGAACCACTGGCTCGTGGCCCTGAAGATGACGGGCTCATGGCAACGCCAGCAATGCGGGTAGCTGTGATTGATGTCTTCGTGCATGATCAGCATGCCGCGCTCGCGGAGCCACTCGATGATAACCGGGTTGGCTTCGTTGACTTCCATTCCGCTGAACGGGCCGCCGAACCCGATGCCCTCGCCCTCGTAGAAATGGCCGTCATCGTCGACCGGCATGATGACCGGCACATCGAACTTCATGCCAGCCAAGTAGTCGTCAACACCATGGCCAGGAGCGGTGTGGACGATGCCCGTACCGTCTTCCATAGTGACGTAATCGGCATAGATGAAAACGCCTTCTTCGCCCTGGTCGGCGAAAATCGGCTGCTTGTAACGGTTGTAAGCGAGCTCGGTGCCGTTCATCTTCCATCCATCAACGACCGTGGCACCTTCCCAACCGAATTTCTCGATGAGCTTTTCGGTGAGTGCTTCAGCCATGATGATGGCACGGCCGTCGTAGGCCACTGCGACGTAATTCTCTTCTGGATGCAAGATGACTGCATCGTCAGCCGGCAGCGTCCAAGGCGTGGTCGTCCAGATGGCTACATCGAGTTTTCCTTCCCACTCTTCGAGGCCTGCGGGAACAGTCGTCATCTCGAAGCGCACGAAGATAGCAGGACTGACCTCATCACCGTACTCGATCTCGGCTTCGGCAAGCGCCGTGTGGCAATGAGCGCACCAATGGATTGGCTTGCGACCACGGTAAATTGCCCCGTCCAAATACATCTTCTTGAAGACTTCGACGTTTCCCGCCTCAAAGTTCGGGATGAACGTCAGGTACGGATGCTCCCAGTCGGCGTTAACGCCAAGACGCTTGAACCCCTCGCGTTGCACGTCGACGTACTTCTCCGCCCATTCACGGCACAGCCTGCGAATCTCGGGAAGCGAAGTCTCGCGGAACTTCTCGGTTCCGAGCGTTTCCTCGACCATGTGCTCGATCGGCTGGCCATGGCAGTCCCAACCGGGAATGTACGGAGTATAAAAACCGCGTTGCGCATGCGATTTGTTAACAAAATCCTTGAGAATCTTGTTGAAAGCATGGCCGATATGAATGGGGCCGTTTGCATACGGAGGGCCGTCATGCAGGATGAACGGCTCTCCATCGGCGTTCTTTTCGAGAACGCGCCAGTAAATTTTTTCCTGCTCCCACTTCTCAAGCCTTTTCGGCTCGTTTTCGGGAAGGTTGCCCCTCATCGGGAAGTCGGTTGCGGGCAGGTTCATCGTGTTCTTGTAGGTATTAGCCACCGTTGCCTCTTTCAGGTCAAAACATAAACTCGAAAATTATACCAGTAGAAACACCAGGAACTATGGGGGTTTCATGGCTATAATCGTTTCTTGATATTGATTGCGCTTCGAGCCGTTTGCGTTTCATCCTTTTCAAGTCAAATCGGCTCATTCGGAGGTTGGAAGTAGATGGCGAAACATAATCCGTTGACGCTGAAGATGGCAATAAACCTTGCAGCGCCGCACACATGGCCGGCTGCCATCATGCCGACGCTTGTTGCCCTGTGCGTTGCCAGCAACTCGACCCCACTGTCCGTCACTATGAGCCTGACGTTGCTGGTTATCGTTACGCTCATGCAATCTGCCGTTAACACGTTCAACGACTACTACGACTTCGTCAAGGGATCGGATTCGGCTGACGACTATGTCGACCCTTCTGACGCTGTACTCGTGTACAACGACGTTGATCCCAAAGCAGCTCTCAAACTTGCAATCGCCATGCTTGTCTGCGCTTTTGCACTTGGAATTTATGCAATTGTCAAGGCTGGTTTCGTTCCGCTCGTAATCGCGCTCATCGGCGCGCTTTTTGTCGTGCTGTACTCTGCAGGCAAATCGCCGATTTCGTATCTGCCTCTCGGCGAGGCGGTCAGCGGTATCGTGATGGGCGGGCTCATTCCACTCGCCGTCTATCAAGTCGTGACGGGAAAACTCGATTTCGCGATGCTGCTTTTGGCCATCCCGACCATCATAGGTGTCGGCTTGATCATGTTCACGAACAACACGTGCGACATCGAGCGAGACGTCCCTTCGGGCAGGAAGACGTTGCCTGTACTGCTTGGACGTGACGCTGCAGTGCGGTGGTATCACATCGCAGTTATCGTTTGGATTGTGGACATCATCATCAACGTTGCAGTCGTTGCGAAACCTGGCTTGATCGTTGTCCCGTTCATGTTGCTTGCCGCTTATCCGTTGGTCAAAGCCCTCTTTGCCAACCCCATGACACCAGAGCGCAGGCTCCAAGCCATGCCCCAGATTCTCAGCGTCAACATCGTCCTAGGAGCCTTCTATTGTGCAGCGCTTTTAGCACCTGCCACAGTTACGCTCGTGCTTTAGCGCCAGAGAATCTGCACCTTGTCGGGAAAGATCGAATCGAGCTTCGCAACATCGAAGCCTTCCAACAAATCAGAAGCCGCACAGGGCTCGTCAGAATCGATTAGCCCTGCTACAAAAGCAACATGTCCTATAACCCCTTCGGGTGTCTTATAAACTGCCAGAAGCTCATCAAGCGCTGCATCGCGGTCACGTTTCGACAGACGCCTATCACGCTCTCCTACCATAAGCGGAACATGCGCGTAATCGCATTGCTCGAAGCCAAGTTGTTCTTGCAGGAACATTTGCTGAGGAGTCGAAACGAGCAGATCCATGCCGCGCACAATGCAATTGACGCCCTGCGCCGCGTCGTCGACGACTACGGCAAGTTGATAGGCAAACAAACCGTCTGAGCGTCGAATGATGAAGTCACCGCATTCGCTTTCAAGCTCTTGCGCGTATTTACCTTGAACGAGATCGTCCAATTCATACACTCTATGAGGAACCCTCACACGGTAAGCTGGCTTCCTGTTGGCGCTCCGCTCTTCGACCTCCTGCGCAGTAAGATTCCGGCAAATACCTGGGTATACGAGCTTTTCGCCACGATGCGGCGCTGATGCAGCATGCAAATCGGCTCGCGTGCAGAAGCATGGATAAACGATGCCGCTATCTACCAAACGTTGATAGGCATTTTGATATGCTTCGTCACGATCGTGCTGGTAGAACGGGCCTTCGTCCCACGTCAACCCAAGCGATTCGAAATCACGACATACTTGATCTGCATAGGATGATCTCGAGCGCTCAACGTCAAGATCCTCGATTCGCAGAATGATTGCACCATCCTGCGACTTCACGATGAGCCATGACATGAGCGCGGCAAAGATATTGCCGGCATGCATGCGCCCCGTCGGCGAAGGCGCAAACCTACCGACGGGGCGCTTAGTGAAACCTTTTTCGTTATGCGCGTTCATTTGCGAAAGCGAAACCGAGCTCGAACGCTTTCACATTCGACTCGATGGTCTTCGGAGGCACACGGCCTTCGATGACTTTGCTCCACAATTCCAAACCGAATCCAAGCTGCGACTCAAGTGCGCCGAGAATCGCGACGTTCTCGCACTTGGCATTACCAGCTTCAACGGCAAGATCATGCGCTGGAATGAGCACGGCGCCAGCGTCTTCGAGCTTGCGGTGCGCGTCAGCTGGCATCGAGGCGAACCCGCATGCAACGGGCAGCGGCTTGATCGTTTCATCGGCAACGAGGAGATAGCCGCCCTGCTTGAGGAAAGCAATGTTGCGCAACGCTTCGGTCGTCTCGAAGGAAACGACGATATCGGACTCGCCCACATCGGCAACCATGGTGTTGACCTTGTCACCATAGCGAACGACTGTCGTTACGGCGCCACCACGTTGGGCCATGCCGTGAATCTCCGAAACTTTAACCTCGAAACCCGCTGCCAACGCAGCACGCGCAAGCAGATCGGCAGCGAGAATCGTGCCTTGACCGCCAACACCACAGAGAAGAACCGTTTTCGCGCTCATCGTACACCACCCTTCTCCGAAGATGCTGGTACCTGCTCGATAGCCGAGAACGCGCAGTATTGCGCGCATTGCCCGCAACCGATACACATGGCAGCGTCAATGCATGCAATTCCTGTTTCTGCATCTTTCGATATTGCAGGGCAGCCGAGCGTTGCACAGACGCCACACGAACGGCAATCGCCATTGACGAAGTAATGCGGCTTGCGTTGACGGTGCAGCAGCACACATGGAGCCTTGAATACGAGGACCGACAATTCGTCAGCCTGATCCTTGGTTGCTACTTTCAGCGCACCCCTCACAGCTTTCATGTCATGCGGGTCGACAACCGAAACGTTCTCGATGCCAAGCGCTTCGAGCACGCCGACCAAGTCAAGTTCACGACTCTCACGGTTCTGTAGCGTGACGCCGTTGAACGGATTTCCCTGACGACCAGTCATCGCCGTCGTTCGATTGTCGAGGATGCACACCGTACCAGCGCCCTTGTTGTAGACCGTCGTAATGAGCGAGGACAGACCGGAATGCCCGAACGTCGAATCGCCGATGACCGCCACGACCGGCTGATGCTCGCGTCCTGCAAGGGCCAGCTCGAAACCATGCGACATCGACACCGAGGCGCCCATGTCGACACAGGTATCCATTGCTGAGAGCGGCGGGAGCGTGCCGAGCGTGTAGCATCCGATGTCGCCTGTCACTATCGCTTTAATACGCGAAAGCTCCTTGAAGACCAATCGATGCGGGCATCCAGCACACAAAGCAGGCGGACGGCCGGGAACATCGCCAGGAGACTCGATGTGTTCCGGTGCCTCGAAACCAAACGCGCGCTTGATGAGGCCCGGACTCAATTCCCCATCGCGCGGCAAGTCGCAGGGGAAGTCTGCGACCTCGACGCCGAGCGCGCAAACCTCACTTGTAAGGTAATCGGAACCTTCCTCGATCACGTAGAGCGCATCAACGCTGTTTGCAAACGACGTAACCTTCTCCTTCGGAAGCGGCCACGTCACGCCGAGCTTCAAGACGGAAGCCTCAGGCAGTGCTTCGATAACATGCTGGTAGACGGCACCACAGCATACGACGCCGATTTCGCTGCCGCGCTTCACGACCTCGTTGAATTCGCATTGCTCAACCCATTCCTCGAGTTGTGCGATACGCTCGAGTTGTACTTTGCGGCGAGGTTTGGCGAAAGCAGGCATCATAACCCATTTGGCTGGATTCTTTTCATAGGATTTAAGCTCGTAGTCAACCTTTTCACCAGTCTCAACAGGCGTTTTTGTATGCGAAACGCGCACCGTCGAGCGAATCATGAACGGCACGTCGAAACGCTCAGAAAGTTCATAGGCCTTCTTGGTGAATGCCAACGCCTCAGATGCATCGGCAGGATCGAGAATGGGCACATGGGCGGCACGAGCGTAGAAATGCGAGTCCTGCTCGTTTTGCGAGGAATACATGCCGGGATCGTCGGCGGCCAAAATCACATATCCGCCGTTGACACCTGTATAGGCAGCAGTGAAGAGCGGATCAGCCGCAACGTTGACACCGACGTGTTTCATGGTGGAGAGAACACGTGCACCGGCAGCAGACGCCCCCACGCCTACTTCTACGGCCACCTTTTCGTTCGTGCACCATTCGGCATACACGCCTTCGTAGGTTGCAAACGATTCCATCGTCTCCGTCGATGGCGTACCGGGATATGCGACACCGATAGTCGCTCCAGCTTCCCATGCGCCACGGGCAATGGCCTCGTTACCTGACATTAATTGCATACACACACCAACCTTCTCGTCTTTATTTCTCAACTTGACGCTTACGGTCGCTCTCTGAACAAGAGGCAGAACGCTCCAATTTGCAGCAAGTCGCCCGATTTCAGCGCGCATGTCTCAACCATGCGATCGTTAACCCAAACGCCGTTATATGAGTTCAAATCCTTGATGATGCACGCGTCATTGCGCACTTCGATGATGGCATGCTCGCGCGACACTGTCATATCGTTGAGAAAGATATCGCACTGAGGATCGCGGCCAACACTGAGGTCGCCTTTTTTGAGCTCGATATCGATACCGGTCTGAGGGCCGCGCACAACCCTCAACTCAAACTTCTGGTCATCTTCACTGAGCTGTTTTAGCACATCGCCGCCCATGGCAACGGGCGTGAAGCTCTGCGTTGAGCCCATGACACGATATCCGCAACTCGGGCATACGTATGCGTTGTCTGGAATTTCGTTACTGCAAATTGGGCAAACGTTCGTCATTTTCGTTCCTTTTCATTGCCGTCTCAACACTACGTGGGACTCAATACGTTATCGTCCAAAATCGGCATTACATTGTATACCTCAGACCTATCGGCAGGGTCGATCGCATTCGAGCCGCCAGTAACGTCTTGCCACCATATCACCAACGCCTCAATCGGATTAGGAGCAGCCAGATCTTGGCAGGCGACGAGGTCTTGCTGGGCAATCACCTCGTTGTGCTGCTTGAATGTTATCGTGCCGACCTTGTCTCCGGCACGGACATTCCCGTGCAGCTCGTTGAGCTCGACCACCTGGCTCACATTTCCCTCGAGGTCGAAGATGGTGATTGAGGCATTTGGGTCTGCCATTGTTGCAGACACCGTCTTGTCAGGCCAGTCCAGATGGGCAACATCTGCAATCACTGGAACTTCCCTGGCTTCGGCTCCTCGACCCATCGATGCGTACTTGTCGCTATTTGCAAGCTTCAGGTTTGCTACGTGCTCATAGCCCCATTCGAAAAGCGTCTGCGTATCGATGAATCGTTGATACTCATCGCTCGACCCGAGAACTACCGAATAGAACTCGCGTCCTTCATTGTTTGCAGCGCCCATGAACGATGGACCTGCAAGGAGCGTTACTCCCGTCTTGATCCCAATCGCCTTGTCATACATTTCGAGAAGCAAGTCGGTCGTCTCAAGGTCGATTGACTCCTTCGCACCTTCGCGGGTGACCTGAATCGTCGTCGAACCACCCGAAACGATTTCGCGAATCCTTTGATAGGACATTGCGCAGCGAGCAACGAGCGCTTGGTCGTGTGCCGTGCTATGCAGCTCACCGGCGTATTCTTCATCATCAAGACCATGCGGGTTCTCGTACACCGTGTTTGTGCATCCCAATTCAGCAGCTTTCGCGTTCATGGCAGCAACGAACACCTCAACCGGATCGTCGCCGAGACTCGGGTTTGAAGCAATCATCGAAGACCCAACGGCTTCTGCAATAGCAAGTGCCGCATCGTTTCCCGACGGCACAAGCAGGGCTTTTAGCGCTGTCTCAAAATCCATGACATCGCCCTCTTGGAGCCCAGCACTGGACTCGCCGATCAATGCCGCCGCTTCGCTCACGCTTATATGAAGATCGGCAGGAGCGTTGTCTATAGCAACGATTGCAGTCATGACTTTTGTCAAAGATGCAATTTGAGATTCGTCGTCACCCAATCGAGAGAACAGCACATTTCCATCCGAATCCATGAGGACAGCGAACTCGGCATCTATCGAAGGGCATTCCGCGACAGACAGCCCCCTCTCGCCCACCGTCGCTCCGCCCACGATATCGGCTTTGAGCACTTCAGCATGAGCCTGAACAGGTAATGCGCATATTGCGAATAGGGAAAGCAGGAACGCGATTACGAGCGTACACGCAAAACTCATGCGCTCTGCATGTCCGGCCGTTGTGGCGCATGAAGCGCTGTTCATTTCACCTCTTACCATGAAGCGCCCTCGTCTTCGTCATCTGCCTTATGCGCAAGAGGCTCGGTATCAGTGCCTGGACCAACAATGATGACTTCCTTCTTCGGCTGATAAACAGAGGTGTAGGACTCATCGATGAGCACTTCCCCGCTCGCATCGGTGACTTTTCTCGTCACGGTGATGCTGCTTCCATCTTCACCGGCGGTATCGGTGTAGTACTGACCGGCAGACAGCCAATCCGATTCCTCGAACTTGGTCGTATAGGTTTCTCCCATGATCCATTCACCCTGTTCGGATGTAACGGTTCGTCCGGTGTAGACACTGTAGAGACGAGCTGTGACGGAGTGGTCAGTGTAGGACATCTTCAAGATGATGTCGCTCGGCGTGTCGTTCACCCATCTGAGGTCGAGCTCGCCGTAGCTTACGGCAGCATCTCTGCCGTCAGGATAGCTATGCATGTGTTCAGTGTGGTTATGACGCTCGGAAACGGGCATACCAGCCTCGAACACAGCATTGAAGACTGTTGTCGCGACCTGGCAGATACCGCCACCGATCGAGTCGACATGCTCGCCACCGATAATCGAACCGGCAGAAGCAAACGGTGGATCCTTCGTCGTATCGCCGGAGTGATCGTTGTAACTCCATTCACCACCATTGGCTTCAATGATGGTGTCGTTGAGGATGTCGGCAACCGTTCTAATGTTGTGGTTGCGGTTCTCGGTGCCTTCGTAGTTCGAGAACTCGGTCGTGTACTCGCCGATAACGGTCAAAATACCAAGATCGACCGCTTCGTCGAATGTCAAAGCACCCGGGGCGTTCGATGTCTCTATCGCGAATTCACCTGGAGATGAAGCGGTCGTGTCGCTGAACGTCTTCCCATCTTCGCCGTAAAGTGCAACGCCAAGCTCTTGAACAGCTGGTGCGACAAGCGGGATTTCACCATCGCCAGAAGTTGAAACAATGATTTCGTCAGCAAACTTCGCGATGCTCACCGTGACATCCTCAGACGTCACGTTGGCCTTTACGCCCTTAACTACAGCAGGAATGGCTGCGTCCTCGTTAATAGACGCGACAAGCTCGTACCCGTTATCGGCTTCCTTTACCTCGACCTTCGTCCATGACGCGAGGTCTTCAGGAGATGCGGTCCAGCTATCGTTTTCATAGGTGAATGTCGCCCCAGCAGCTATTGAGCGATTGATGCCGTCGCTCGTTTGCTGCGCCTGCTCGTACGTTGTACGCGAAGGAGCAGCAACTGCTTCAGCAATGAACGATGAACTGCCGGAAATGCCGAGCATTGAATCGGAAATCTTCTTTGCGAAATCATTGCGATCGACCATGACGCCTTGCTTGCCCTCAACCGGGTGTGCTGCACCATTTTCAAGAGCAACCGTCGCATCTATGCGCGGATCGCCGATCGTCTTGTCTACCGTTGCGGCGAAATCTTCAAGTTTTGCCTCGTCGAATTGGACTTGAAGAGGGATTTCACTGCCGAACAACATGACGCCGAGACGCCCGAACGGCCCAGCATGCCGCCCTGCTTCGAGCGCTTTGTCTGCGACTTCCTCATATGGCATTGATCCGCCGAGGTCGTAGACGTTCGTCTGCCATTCCGTTACAGCAGCATCGGCTTCTTCGACAGAAACCTCTTCTGCTTGCGCAACCCGTTCGGCGTCCTCCACCTCGGAAGACTCTGCATTCATCGCCTCTTCGCTTGCATAGATCGTAACCTTTGCGTCGCGGATCTTGGACGTGTATTCGCCATCAAGGACTTCGACGATTTCCTGCTTGGTCATCCCGCCAACGTTGATCCCGTTGACGGTAACGTTTCCGTAGGATTTCTCCCAATTCGAAACGGTATCCCAGATGCCACCGACAGCGAGCACGAGAACCACCGCGACGATGATGGTCGCAACTCGGCTAGAGATTATGGCCTTCCCGATGATTGCCAGTGCGCCGGGAATATCGACGTTCTTTGCATTCCACGTCTTCTTTTTTGAAGTCTTGCTTTTAGCTCTGGATGATTTAACACGACTTCCAGAAGTATTGGCCGTTTTTCCAGATGCCCTTCGCTGAGTCGTCGATCGAGTATTTATTGGCGCATCACGCCATGACGAGCCATCAGACCTCTGCGAACCTGACGTGCGCGCCCTTTGACCACTGGAGCTGCCAGCGACTGACTTTCTGGTTCTTTTCCTTTCGTCAGCTGCCACTACTGGGAACTCTCCTTAGCATTCTTCATGCCTTGCGCACCTGCTCGTATGTAGTAAACAGTTGTAAACAGGGAAATAATCAAGCCAAGGTATACAGCCCAAATCCCCCACGAGCATGGATCATGGTTGAAGCCGGGAAGCCATGAAATATCGCAGAGCCCAAGCCCTCCAACAATCGGCATGTTTATCATCAATCCGAACAAGCCGAAGAACAAAAACGTTGTTGCGACCTTGCCCGAATAGACAACAGGCACGCGCACCTTGAAGTTCTTCAGCAAGAAAGAACCACCCCAGAGGAGGAACACATCACGTGCAAGAACGACGATGACCACCCAAACGGGCAATCGATTCACGGCGAGCAAACCGACAACGCCGCAGATCATGAGCACTCTATCGACAGCGGGGTCAAGCAGCTGTCCAACACGTGAAACCTGGTTCGTACGGCGCGCAATCTGCCCGTCAATGAAGTCTGTAGCAGCTGATACGCCGAACAGCAACGCTGCTGCAATATCGTTTCCAGTGAGCAACAAGCCAAGCGCGATGGGCGCCATGAGCAACCGCACGAACGAAATCACGTTCGGCACGGTTAAAACGCGATCAGTAACCGCGTCTTCCCTCTGTACGCCTTCTCCCTCGGACATGTGCTCCTTTGCCTTCCCAGCGATTCTCGCTTAAACCTAACGAAAACCGGGCGCATGCCCGGTCAATATTCATTTTATAGCGCTGGCCTTCTCATATGGCGTGAACAGCGATTCTCCATGCAGATTATAGGCTGAATTCTCAATTCTCTAGGCTTCGTCAGCCTTGCTCATGTTGGAGATGATTTCAAGCGATTCTTTGAGCATGGAATCGATGTCGAGCGCCGTCGCATCAATCCAGTGCACCCGCTTGTCTTTTCTGAACCATGTACGCTGTCGCTTTGCATATCGGCAGGTTGCAACCTTGATTTCCTCAAATGCTTCTTCAAGATTGTGACCTTCATCGAGGGCCTGAACAATTTCCTTGTATCCAATCGCTTGTGGCGCTGTCACGCCCTCTCTGAACCCTCTTGCGAGAAGGCTTTCAACCTCTTCGACAAGGCCTTCGGCTACCATCTCGTCAACACGATCGCGAATCCTTTGCCTGAGCGTATCTGGATCAACGGCAAGCCCTATGAATATTGCGGGCTTGTATTGTCCAATTTGCGCAAGCTTTTCCTTTTGTTCGGCATAGCTTAAACCTTCATCGAGCAGCTCGAATGCCCTCACCACGCGCTTGACGTCATTTTCGGGAATGATGGCAGCGCTTTCTGGATCAATTTCGCGCAACCGTTCCCACAGCACGTGAGCACCCTCGTGCTCGGCAACTGCGTTCAAGGTGTCTCGAAGCTCGTTGTCAACCTGCTCGCCTTTAGGGAAGTCGTAATCGTCAATTGCGGCTCTAACGTAGAAACCCGTCCCACCGCAGAGTATCGGCCACTTTCCCTTTGCTTCGATTTCATCGAAGCATCTGCGGGCATATTCCTGGAAAAGAGCTGCTGACCATGGTTCACCTGGGTCAGCTAGATCGAGCCCGTAATGATTTACGACGCGCTGCGATTCGGGAACCTTCCCTGTTCCGATATCCATACCGCGATATATCTGCATGGAATCGGCGCTTACGATTTCACCATCAAGCTCGAGCGCTATGAGCTGGGCAAGGGCACTTTTCCCTGAAGCAGTTGGACCAACGACGCATACGACAGGTTTTTGATGGTCTCGATCCATGCGGACTTACACCATTGTGCCGCGCAAATACCATGTGCGCGCCTCTTCGATTTTCACAGGTACGATTTTTCCTACCAAATCTTCGAGAACGGCGCCTTCGGGAATCGGAGCATGAACATTGATGTTCTCGGGACTATGCCCGGTCGCAATTCTGGAATCCTTCTTCGAAGCGCCTTCGATAAGCACATCGACAACGTGGCCTTTTTGAGCTTGGTTGAAATCGTATGCCCCACGTTCAACAACTTCGCGCAATCGATCGAATCGCTCTTGGATAACCTCGCGCGGCGTATCGTCGAAATACGATGCCGCGGGTGTGCCTTCTCGTTTTGAGTAGATGAACGTGAATACCTGAGAGTATCCAACCTCCTCGACGAGACGGTACGTTCCCATGAAATCTTGCTCTGTTTCACCGGGGAACCCGACGATGATGTCGGTCGACAACGAGATGCCAGGCTTCACATCCCTAAGCTTCTCGATGAGACCAAGATAATGCTCAACGGTGTACGAACGGTGCATGGCCTTGAGAATAGAATCCGATCCTGATTGCGCCGGGAGGTGCAATGCCGGCATCAGGGCATCGAGCGTACCGAATTTCGCAATGACTTCGTCCGTGAGATCCTTCGGATGGCTCGTCGCGAACCTGAGCCTTTCGATGCCTGTATCAGCCACAGCTTCAAGGACATCGGCGAATCGCGGTTTCCCATATAAGTCACGGCCATACGAATTCACGTTCTGACCAAGAAGCGTGATCTCTTTCACCCCTGCAGAAACGTAGCGTTTA
This sequence comes from uncultured Coriobacteriaceae bacterium, assembly GCA_902779135.1. Taxonomy (GTDB): domain Bacteria; phylum Actinomycetota; class Coriobacteriia; order Coriobacteriales; family Eggerthellaceae; genus UBA9715. The sequence goes on from CACZAR010000004.1 coordinate 58,467, forward strand.
GCCTCGTCAACGATATCTTCGAGCGTTCGTGACTTCTCTCGACCCCTTACATAGGGAACTATGCAGTACGTGCAGAAGTTGTTGCACCCAATGGTAATTGGGAGCCAAGCAGCCCATGAGTTTTCTCGCGTGATGGGCAGGTCAGTCGGAAACGATTCCGATTCCTCCAAAGTTTCGACGACATGTCGATCGCCCTCTAGGACACCCTTGAGCATTCCCGGCAACGATGCGAGATTGTTGGTTCCGAATACAACGTCGAGATGGGGCAATTCGCCAAATAGCTTATCCCCATCGCGCTGACCAATGCATCCGCCAACTGCGATGATGCGCTTTTCAAGCGGCGAGCCTTTTCGCAGCGGGACGTTCTTCATAGACGCAACCTGCCCGAGAAGTCGAACATCGGCTGCTTCCCTCACGCAGCAAGTCATGAAGACGACAACGTCAGCGTCTTCTATCGTTTCGACACATGAGGACCCAAGACTCTCAAGCATGCCCGTGACACGCTCGGAGTCGTGCTTGTTCATCTGACACCCAAATGTTTGGACATGGAACGTTAAATCCATGAAGGAAGAGGTTGTACCATTCATGGCGCGACCTTAAAACAGCGTGTTTGAATAGCCCTCGTCGTCATCCATAGTGCCACGCAGGTACTGGGCTTTGATAGCGAAATGAATTGCCGTACGGTACTCGCCGTCGATGATGATATCGGCAAACGACGGGACGCATGCAATTTCGATTCCCACAGGTGACAGGAAGCCACGCGATATCGCAATTGCTTTGATAGCTTGATTCACGGCTCCTGCGCCCACAGCCTGCATTTCAACGGGCACGCCGTCTTTTACCATGCCGGCAATTGCTCCCGCTACTGAAGCAGGAGATGATTTCGATGAAACCTTGAGGCAGCTCGTGCCAGCATATTGTTCGCTTGTCTGCATACCAGTCCTCTAATGTAGACGTTTCAAGAGCGGTTTTCGTTCGTTCGATATGCTCTGTCAATGTTGTTGTAATGGGTTATTTTAACTATATTGCAGCAAATATGCTAGTCATCCTTGCGAATGATGGGTAATGTCAAGGTGATTTTGTCGTATGAGACCCGCATTTGGGGTTCTATATCGCCTTCGAGATAGTATCTTCGCGCGATTTCGCCAAAGGCTTCGCGCGCAGTCGACTTCAGCAAATTTGCATCGTTCTTGTCGAAACGAATCGCCTTGCGACCCTGTTTCGTTTGAGTTCGCTTCTTCGCGGCAGGCTTATTATCACGCGTGATCTCGACACAATCGAGAATGGGGTCCAGTGCGGCAATCTCGCCGTTCATGATCCTTCGCGCAGTCCTTTCGGACATTTCGAGACCCATGCTTTGCGCGAGCACTCTAAGCTCCTCTGGCTCTCCTGCAGTTGCAAGCATTTTCGAGAGAGGCAGCTGACTGACATCGCGGCAAAACGCTTTGTCTATGGCCGAAAGCGTCGCAGAGCCGTAATAGAACAGTGTGGCTGCAACTTCAACCGGCGAACCAACGTAAACCGAGCAAGTTGAACGCGATTCAATTGCAAACTCGCATGACGTCCTCAGTATGTTTCGAGGACCACGTACAAGCACAGTCCCACCTTCAGCAAGCGTGAAGGTCGGGAAGCTCGATTGATCGGATTTTTCGGAAAGCTTTTCTGTGTTCACATCGACTTTGATAGCGCATCCCAAGCCGACGTCTGAACGCATGATTTCGGAATTGTCTGCATTTACCGAAATCGAATAGAGCGCCATGCCGCGGCCATGCATACCCCATGCATCGATATGCGACGTATCGAGCTTGGATGTCACGCGAGGCTCGAAAACATGCCCATGCATGGTTTTCGGAATGCCGTCGCCGTCGTCGACTACAGTCAAACTTCTCTTCGCGCCTTCACGTGACATTGCAACGAATATCTTCGTTGCGTGCGCATCACGCGAATTCCTAAGCAATTCGAGAACAATGCTCTCGACGCTGCGGATGTCCTGAATCGCCTGCCTACGTTCTGCTTCAGAGGTCCTAAGACGGACGAAGCCATCCCCAAAGTCATGTTCGACTCTGAGATGGCTCGTACCGCTGACTTCTTCTACGAATGATTCGAGTGACTTGTCAGACATCTGCTATTTCGCAACGCCGATTGCGCGGCTCTCCCTAATGACGACGACCTTTACCTGACCGGGATACTGGAGTTCGTTTTCGATGCGAGAGGCAATGTCGTGTGCAAGCACGACGGTCTTGGCTTCGTCCACCTTCTCAGGTTCGACCATCACGCGCACTTCGCGACCAGCCTGAATGGCATAGGTGCGCTCGACGCCTTCGTAAGACATAGCGATTTCCTCAAGCTTCTCGAGGCGCTTGATGTAAGCATCGAGCGTTTCCTTGCGGGCGCCAGGACGCGCGGCTGATACAGCATCCGCTGCCTGCACGAGGACATCGAGAACGCTATTGGGCTCGACATCGTTGTGATGAGCCTCGATTGCGTGAACAATCGCGTTGTTCTCGCCGAAGCGCCTCGCAAGATCGGCGCCAATGACAGCATGGTTGCCTTCGACCTCGCGATCGATTGCCTTGCCGATGTCGTGCAGAAGACCTGCGCGTTTAGCTGGAACAGGGTCGAGACCAAGCTCGCTTGCCATCACGCCGGTAAGGTATGCGACCTCGAGCGAGTGGTTCAACACGTTCTGGCCATAAGAAGTGCGGTAGCGCAAACGGCCGAGCGTCTTGACAAGCTCGGGGTGCATATCGTGGATGCCGGTATCGAAGGCAGCTTGATCGCCTGCTTCTTGCACACGCTGGTTCACGAGCTTCTCGGCTTTCGCGAACATCTCTTCGATACGTGCGGGATGAATACGTCCGTCAGCAATCAGGTTCTCCATCGTGACACGACCGATTTCGCGTCGAACGGGGTCGAAGCATGAAATGGTCACACATTCGGGCGTATCGTCGATGATGAGATTCGTGCCGGTGATTTGCTCGAACGACCTGATGTTGCGACCCTCCCTGCCGATGATGCGGCCTTTCAAATCATCAGAAGGTATCTGGATGGTCGAAACGGTATTCTCGACGGTGTATTCGGAAGCAATCCTCTGCATTGCCTGGCTGAGGATGGAACGCGCCGTTTTGTCAGCTTCCGCTTTCGTGCGCGCCTCAGAATCGCGAATGATTTGAGCGCTCTCGATTGCAACCTCATCTTTGAGGTTATTGAGAAGCTCGGTCTTTGCTTCTTCGGGAGTCATGCCCGCAACGCTTTCAAGGCGCTTGTTGACCTCTTCTTCGGCCTCCTCGAGCATGCGCTGTCTCTTCTCGACCTGACCTTGCATAGAAGAAATCTGATGCTCACGCTGGTCGAGAGAATTCGTACGACGATCGAGCGATTCCTCGCGCTGCTGAACACGATGCTCAGCTTCACGCACCTCGCGCTGACGCTCTTTTCGCTCCGTTTCGATTTCGGCCTTAAGCTTTAGCGCCTCGTCTTTTGCTTCAACTTCTGCTTCACGTCGAATTGTATCTGCCATGCGCTTCGCATCATCTACGATCGACTGAGCCTCCTGCTCCTTTTTCTTGGCAGAAGAGTTGACCAAGTAACGTGCTATCACGAAACCGAGGACGATGCCGACGACGGCTCCGATTATTGCGATTACGAATTCGGGCATCTTCTCCCCTTTCTAACCTCATCATGAATGCATTCAACCCAGGACATGCTTTCGCATACCCAAGGGCATGAGAACTTGAATCTCTTAATTGGTGTCGATATTCAACTGGTTATATAAACACCCTTGCGGGTTCGTATTCTCATACGAGCTTATGATAAAACGCTCTGAGAAAACTTGCCGCGATATGTTACGTAACGACATAAAAAGAGCGCCTATTCGGCGCCCTCACACCAGAGCCTTGCTGCGTTCGATGCAATGGCAGCTGGATAACCATTCTGAACAAGCTTTCGATAGGCTCCTTCCCTCTTGTTTTTCGACCGCGTTGGATGACGGTCTAGATATGCAAGGGCTCGTTCGAGCTGCTCATCATCACTTTCAACAAACTCGTACGGCCATCCGGGAACATCATCCAAATCGATGCCGTGCGCTGCGAGCTCGCGACGTATTCCCGCATCGCCTCTTCCCTTTCTCAACCTGCTTCGAATGAGTGATGCAGCAAACCTCATGTCGTCTATGAAACCATAACCGATAGCACGCCCGACAGCCTCGTTGATAGCCTCATCGGTGAACCCCTCCAGCTCAAGCCTTTCACGGACAGCATGTTCCGATCGTTCACTGACATTCACCCAGGAAACAATGCGTTTGAGAGCACGATCAGAGTCTGAAGGATCCAGCTCCTCACAACTAGATTTCGTTCTCGGCGAGGAGCTGGATTTGTAAACTATCGATTGCGCGTTTGACTCAATTGCCCCAATTTGAGCTTTGAGACCATCGATGATTTCGCGCTTTGACATGCTAGCGCTTCTTCGCAGGTTTCTCGACTGGCGTAAGCGCCTCGGCTTCTTCACGCGAACGCTCGATGATTGGAATATCGAAATGTTCGCGTACCTTCTTTTCGATTTCGTCTCTCATGTCGGGATTCTCAGCGAGCGTTTGCTTTGCTGCTTCGCGACCTTGGCCAAGCCGTACCTCTCCGTATGTGTACCAGGCGCCGCTCTTCTTCGCTATGCCGGCTTCAACTGCCATATCGATAATGCAGCCTTCTTTTGAAATGCCCTGACCGTACATGAGGTCGAATTCCGCCTGCCTGAACGGAGGCGCAACTTTGTTCTTTACAACTTTCGCCCTCACACGGTTGCCGACTACTTCGCCGTTTTGCTTGATTGAATCGATACGGCGAATATCGATGCGGACAGTCGAGAAGAATTTGAGTGCGCGACCACCGGTGGTTGTCTCGGGATTACCGAACATGACACCGATTTTCTCGCGGAGTTGGTTGATGAAGATGCAGGTCGTGTTTGATTTGGCCAAAGAGCCGGCAAGCTTGCGCAGTGCTTGGGACATGAGACGAGCTTGCAAGCCCACCGTCGTGTCGCCCATCTCACCTTCGATCTCGGCTTTAGGAACGAGCGCTGCAACAGAGTCGATGACGATGCAATCAATTGCACCCGAACGGACGAGCATGTCGCAAATCTCAAGAGCCTGCTCGCCGAAATCAGGTTGGGAAATGAGCACTTCGTCAATGTCGACGCCCAAGCGGGCGGCATACACTGGATCAAGAGCATGCTCGGCATCTATGAATGCAACGATTCCACCAAGCGCTTGAGACTCGGCAAGAATCTGCAGGGCTAGAGTCGTCTTGCCACTCGATTCGGGACCGTATATCTCGATGATGCGACCGCGGGGAACGCCTCCGATGCCAAGAGCCGCATCAAGCGCAAGTGAACCAGTTGGGATGGCCTCGACGGTGAGGTCTTTGCCGCTATCTCCAAATTTCATAATCGAGCCTTTACCGAATTTGGACTCGATTTGATCGGTGGTCATCTTCAGGATTGTTGTTTTTTCTTCGTTCATGGCACCTTCTCTTCCGAATTCCGACAAATACATTATTGACGAACAGATGTTTGTTGTCAAACCTTTGTTCGCTTACTTGCCATATTCTTGTGCATTGTTCCATTCGCGCAACCGTCAAAACACCGCGAAATGGTCGATCCCGAACGAAACGCCCATGCATCAAACCTGCATGGGCGTTCTCTTGGGATTCTGAGATTGTTCGTTTGAAAACCTTCTAGGATTCGACTTGAATTGTTTCGAGAATCGCATCAAATGCAGCGGAAACCGTCTGAACACGCACTTCCTGGCGTGATCCCTCGAACATGAACATATGAGCTTTCAAGCACTTTTCTGTGGAAACGCCCATCCAGACTGTTCCAACCGGCTTGCCAGGTTCTTCACCGCCTGGCCCCGCAATTCCCGTCACGGAAACTGCAATGTCGGTATTGAGGGCTTTACGAGCACCTTCGGCCATTTGCAAAGCGCACTTCTCGCTCACTGCGCCATCTGAATCAAGAACGTCTTCCCCCACTCCGAGCAATCCGTGCTTCACTTCGTTGACATAACTCACAACCGCACCCTTGTACACTACCGAAGAGCCTGGCACAGACGTGATGCACGACCCAATCAAGCCTCCCGTCAAGCTTTCCGCTGTGGCAAGAGTCCATCCACGCTCCTCTAGTTTGCTAACGACCTCGACGGCGCAGTCCTCGGCATCGGAGATAGTCTTCACGAGCCGTTCCTTCTCGGAATCAGACTTGACCAAACCAATGACCACACGAGCCTTGTAAAGGTAGTCGATAAGCGATGCAATCGTAAGCACAATCGCGACTATCATGACAATCCAACTGAACAGCCAAAGCGGGTCGGCCATAGCCTGGCTTATTGGAATATCCGCATGCGAATCCTTGATTGTGAACAGCACGATCGCAATCATCTGCGACACGGTCTTCGACTTTCCAAGCCAACTCGCAGCTATGACAACGCCTTTTGTGGCTGCCATCATGCGAACGCCAGAAACGATGAACTCACGTGCCAAGATTATAAGAACGACCCAAGTCGGTAATGCGTCAAGCTCGACAAGCGCAATCAGGGCGGCAGTGACGAGAATCTTGTCCGCAAGGGGGTCCATGAACTTGCCGAAATCGGTGACCTGATCGTATTTGCGCGCTAGGAACCCATCGAGCCAATCCGTACCTGAAATCAGCACGAATATGGCAGCAGCGACTATCCGCTTCCATTGATCACCAAAATCTGGGAGGCCGAGCCATTCAGGCCATGGGCACAACAGTGCAGCGACGAACACCGGCACGAGAAGAATTCTCGTGATCGTTATCACGTTAGACGGAGTCCAGATTGTCTCGTTATTTTTCTGGACATCGCTCATCGGACAATGGAACCTTCCATCTCATAGAGCAATACATCGTCAATGACGACCCGTACTATCTCTCCAACCTGGCAATCATGAACGTAGGTGACTCCGTCGACATCTGGAGCTTGGCACATGGCGCGCCCAAATAGCTGCCCATCTTCTTCTACGCCACAAACAAGGACGTCCATCTCTTGACCAAGTCGACCCGCAATACGCGGTGCACAAACATCGTCTGCAAGATCGCGAAGACGCTGGGTTCGAGCGAGCTTCTCGTCCTCGTCGATTTGACCATCGAGCTTATAGGCGCGCGTCCCCTCTTCACGAGAATATGCAAACACCCCGATGTAATCGAGATCAGCATCTTCGATAAACTCGCAGAGCTCTTCGAATTGCTCGTCTGATTCTCCAGGATATCCAGCAATAAGCGTTGTCCTGAGTGTCGCTTCGGGTATCCGTTGCCTAATCTTTTCAATCAGGGCAAGGAATTCATCTCCGTCACCCTTACGATTCATCGATCGCAGGATTTCCCTGTTCGAATGCTGCAGTGGGATATCGAAATAACTACAGATATTGTCATGTGTCGCAACGACTTCGATCAATCCGTCTGTTACGCCCTCCGGTTGAATGTACATGACCCTGAACCACGTTTCAGGAAATTGTTCAGCAAGGTTTCCCATGAGGTTCGCAAGCGTCGACGGCTCTGCAAAATCTTGGCCCCAACGACCTGTGTCCTGAGCTATAAGGACGATTTCACGCGCACCCGCTTCAACGAGACCACGTACTTCAGCAGTAATTTCGTCCTCAGGGAACGAATGGTAACGGCCACGAATGTATGGAATTGTGCAGTACGCGCAGAAACGATCGCACCCGTCGGAGATTTTCACGTAGGCCGACAAGCCAGAACGCTTGAGCTTATAGCCAGGGATATCGAGCGATGAATAATCGTCGCGTTCGATGCCGAGCACATCGTCGACGATGGTGACAATCGAGTCTTCCTTAGAGCATGGCACGAAACACGAAGCTTCGGTCAGCTCGTCAGCAAGGTCGTCACCATAACGCGCAGGCATGCAACCTGCAACCACGAGATGCGCAGACCCAGATGAGATCGAATCGTAACCGGCAACCTCAAGAATCGCATCGATGCTTTCTTCGGTTGCTGCTTGAATGAACGTGCAAGTATTGACAATGACTACGTCTGCAGTCTCTGGATCGTCGACAACTTCGTATCCTGCTTCAACAAGTCGGGCGGTCATGTGCTCCGAATCTACTTCGTTCTTGGCGCATCCCATCGTGACGAACGAAACGGTTCTTCCAGCTGTTCTTGATGTATCGAGCACGAACTGCCCCTAGCGGTAGTTGATGTACTGAAGCGGCTGCCCGTAATCCTGGTCTTTCAGGAACGCGATAACCTCTTGGAGCGTGTCACGCGAAGCCGAGCTCACACGCAGATGATCGCCTTCGATTTGCACCTTCGCCTTGAGCTTCAGGCCTTTGATGTCCTTGTTGATCTTTCCAGCCGTATCGCGGTCGATACCTTCGACGATATCGGCCGTCTTCGTAACAGACTGACCTGCAGAAGCCTGGGCATCTCCCCATTTGATAGCCGCAAGGTCGACCTTGCGACGCACAAACTTCGATGAGAGCACAT
>CACZAR010000005.1 GCA_902779135.1 uncultured Coriobacteriaceae bacterium
TGCACTACGAGCGCTTGCGCCAAGCTCTCGAGGCTGAATAAGGAAGTGCATCTGCGCGAAGGGGACGGGTCTCTTGGAGCCAGGCGCTTACCGGGTGAACCAGGCGCTTGCCCAGAACCAGACACTTACCGGGTGAGCTGTCTGGTCACCAGACAGCTCACCCGGTAAGTGTCTGGTTCACCCGGCAAGCGTCCGGCTCTGGGCAAGCGCCTGGTTCTGCTATCCTAGTGCGCTGAACGTAAGGAGGCGCGTCGGATGGCGAAGAGTTTTGGGAGCCAGCAGACAACACGGCGCACGCTGCACTACTACTGGCAGGTCACGCGCAATCATTTGGGGCTGTACATCACGATGGTGCTGTCGACCATCGGGTTCGGCATCCTGTTGACATACGGCAACCCCTACGTCATGAGCCTGATAGTTGATCGAATCTCGGCCGAGCCGGTCGCGGCCGACCAGGTGTTCAACGTGTTCGGGCCCTACATCGTGGCGCTTCTGGCCATCAACGTATGCGGCCAGGCGGCAAGCAAGCTGCAGGACTACACGCTCTGGAAGCTCGAGATTGCGGTGTCGTACGACCTAGCCACGATGTGCTTCGATGCGCTGTCAAACCAGTCGATGAGCTTCCATTCGAACCGCTTCGGCGGCACGCTTGTGTCGCAGACGAGCAAATTCATGGCGGCTTACAACCAAATTGTCGAGGGCATCAACTTCCCATTCCTGCCAGTTCTCGAGTCGGTTGTGTTCATCTGCATCGTGCTCGGGCCGCGCGTGCCTGTCTACGTCGTCATCCTCATGGTGCTGCTTGTTCTGTACGGCACGGTAAGCTATCTCATGTACCGGCGCATTCTGAACCTCAACGAGCAGGCCGCCGGCGCGCAGAACCAGCTGTCGGGCGAGCTTGCCGACAGCGTGGCCAACATTTTGGCCGTGAAGACCTACGGCCGCGAGGATTACGAACGCGGGCTGTTCGACACTGCCAACCGCGAGGTCGTGGCGCGCGATTCCAAGCGCATGATGGCAAGTCTCGCGCGTGGCATCATCACGGCCTGTATCGCGGTCAGCATCATGGCCATCGTTACGGTTTTCATCGCGGGCGGCAATGCATGGTTCGGCATCACGCCGGGCACGCTCGTCATGATGTTCACCTACACCTACACGGTGACCAACCAGTTCAACTTCATCAACAACGGTCTGCAGCGTCTCAACCGCGCGTTCGGTGATGCTTCGGGCATGACGGTCGTGCTTGACGAGCCGCGGCTCGTATCCGATGTGTCCGATGCAGGAGAGCTCGTCGTACGCGAAGGGGCAATCGACTTCGAGGGCATCGGGTTCAGCTACGAGGACGGCGGCGTCGAGACGCGCGTGTTCGAGGACTTCGACCTGCACATTCCCGCGGGACAGCGCGTGGGGCTCGTGGGCATGAGCGGTGCGGGTAAGACCACGCTCACGAAGCTGCTGCTGAGGCTTTCGGACATCCAAGAAGGGCACATCTTGGTTGACGGCCAGGACATCGCACGCTGCACGCAGCAGAGCTTGCGCCGCCAGATAGCTTATGTGCCCCAGGAATCGATCCTGTTCCACCGCACGATTGCCGAGAACATCGCCTACGGCAAGCCCGATGCGACCATGGACGAGATCCGCGAAGCAGCCCGCCAGGCCAATGCGCTCGAGTTCATCGAGAAGCTCCCACAGGGCTTCGACACCATCACGGGCGAGCGAGGCGTGAAGCTTTCGGGCGGTCAGCGCCAGCGCGTCGTCATCGCGCGCGCCATGTTGGCCGACTGCCCGATTCTCGTGCTTGACGAGGCTACAAGCGCGCTCGACAGCGAGAGCGAACGGCTGGTGCAGGAAGCACTTGGCCGCTTGATGGCAGGCCGCACGAGCATCGTGGTGGCGCATCGTCTGTCGACGGTTGCGAGCCTCGACCGTATCGTCGTGCTTGCCGATGGCAAGATTGCCGAAGATGGTCCGCATGCCGAGCTTATCGAGCAGGGTGGGGAATACGCTCTGCTGTGGGGCAGGCAGACTGGCGCGTATCTGGAATAACGCTCAGGTAGATTCCAAAGTGATTCGCCAGCGGCAGATAACCGTGCTATTAGGCGCAATCTCGATTCAGCCGTGAATCATCGGCTCGCAAGAGGGTTGCTCGTAAGCCAGGAGCACGGTTCTCCACAACCGTTTAGATTTCAAGGACGTTAAATCGCCGTTTCCATTTAGGGAACCATCGCGTACGGTGCGATGTCGCCGCAAGCCCGCATGATAAACCAGATTAAAGACCAATAGTTCACCGACCAGAAGGGCAGTCTCCGTATGGTTGGTTGCTTGAGAGACGCGGTGAGGAGGCGGATATGTGCGGCATCTGCGGGTTCACAGGGGCGGTTGACAATGCCGCCGATCGCGCGACCCTCAAGGCGATGTGCGATGCGATGGCTCATCGCGGTCCCGACGGCGAGGGGTTTTACGTGTCGGATGGCATCGCCCTCGGACATAGGCGCTTGTCGCTTGTCGATCTCGCAGGCGGCGGTCAACCCATGATTCGCTCGACTGGCGACCTCGAGTCACCCGTCATGTCGTCCGCTGTTGCATTCGACCACATACGAGGCCAGGCGGCGCAAACAAGCGGTCCAGAAGCGCACGTGACGCAGGATGCGCTCGTGCGGGGTCGCTGGTCGATTGTCTTCAACGGCGAGATTTACAACTACCGCGAGCTGCGCGCCGAACTCCAATCGCTCGGCTTCGGCTTCTCAACGGATTCGGACACCGAGGTGCTGCTCGTCGGTTACATTGCTTGGGCGCAGGATGTGCTCGATCGCGTGCGCGGCATGTTCGCGTTCGCCATTTACGATGCCGAATCGCGCGAGCTGTTCTGCGCGCGGGACTTCTTCGGCATCAAGCCGTTCTACTACACCGTCCAAAGTGGTCAGTTTATCTTCGCCTCCGAGATCAAGTCGATTCTCGAGCATCCTGCATACGACCGCGTGCTCAACGAGCAGGCGTTCGCCCAATACCTGTGCTTCCAGTTCTCAGCTTTGGACGAGACGTTTTTCAAGGGCGTATTCAAGCTCCCTCCGGCGCATTTCATGCGCGTCGGTCCCCGGGGTGAAGTGCACATCGAGCGGTATTGGAAACCCGAGTATGTGCACGATGAGAATCGCTCGTTTGCCGAGACGGTCGACGCCGTCGACCGTGCGATGCGCGAGTCGGTGCGCTACCACAACGTTGCCGATGTCGAGGTCGGGTCGTTCCTGTCGAGTGGCATCGACTCGAGCTATCTGGCAGCGTGCCTGGCGTGCGAGAATCCCGAGATCAAGACGTTCACCGTGGGGTTTTCCGAATACCGTGGCGAACGGGATGAGATTAGCTGGGCGCGCGAGCTCGCCCTGATTCTCGATGTCGAAAACGATGCTCACCACATCTCGGAAGAGGAATTTTGGGAAGCGTTCCCGACCGTCCAATGGCATATGGACGAGCCGTCGGCTGACCCTTCCGCCGTGGCGCTTTACTTCGTCGATAAGTTGGCGGCGCGCAAGGTCAAGGCGGTGCTCTCGGGCGAAGGCGCCGACGAGCTGTTCGGGGGATACCGCATTTACCAGGTTCCCTTCGCCAACGAACACGTGGGAAAGGTGCCGCGGCCGCTGTTGCGCGCGGGTTCGAAGGTGCTGCGCGCGGCAGGCAAGCGCGGGGCGAACTACCTTGAGCGTGCTTCCGAGCAGGTTGAGGATTGGTACTACACGAATGCGAACGGTGTCGCCTTCTCGCCTGACGAGCGCAATCATCTGCTCTCGCCCGAGCTGCGCAAATGCGTGGCCGACACGCCATCGCCCCAACAGCTGATCGCTCCGCATTACGCCGAGGTCGCAGGTCTGGATGAGACGGCGCGCATGCAGCATGTCGACCTCGCGTTCTGGCTTGCGGGCGATATTCTGCTGAAAACCGACAAAATGGCCATGGCGCATTCGCTCGAGTCACGCGTGCCCTTCCTCGATCGCGAGGTCTTTGCAGTCGCGGCGAGCATTCCAACGTCGCAGAAAGTCGACGAGCGCCAAACCAAGCGAGCGCTGCGTCAGGCGGCCGAACGGGCAATCCCCAGTGACTGGGCGCAGAAGGAAAAGCTTGGATTCCCCGTGCCCTTGGCAAGCTGGCTGCGCGAGGATCGCTACTACGAACTGGTACAAGATGCGTTCACGAGCGAAGCGGCCGAGCGGTTCTTCGATTCGAGCGAGCTCGTTCGGATGCTCGAGCGCCACCGCGAGGGTGCAGACCTCTCGCGGCGTATCTGGATTGTCTATTCGTTCCTCGTCTGGTACGACGTGTTTTTCGAGCCTCGCAAAGAGGAATCTTCTCCGCGAGTGCAATCCGATGCAGAAGGGCAGGGGTGATCGGGATGCGCAAGCAAATCGCGTTTGTTGCTAACTCGCTCGACAACGCCTTCAAGTTCAGGCAGGTGTTCTCTGAACTCAATGTTGACGTTTCCGCTTCGTCAACAGCGCAGGTGAGGAGTCTCCTCAAGCCTGGCGCTTTGCTCGACCTCGTCATTTTCGAGGCGGTCGGCCAGTCGTCGGTCAGTTTGGACGAGATCCAGTTGCTTGCCGAAAACCAAGGGATTCCGCTGCTGGTCATAGTAGACGAGGAAGGGCTTTCGAACCTCACATTTTCCGGCCAGACGCCTAGCGACTTCATCGTTTCCGATGCGGGCGTTTCCGAGTGCATGGCTCGCGTCAAGCGCCTGATCGGGGGTCGCATACTAGACTCGGCGGACGACATCATCGTCGTGGACGACATGATCGTGAACCTGAACACCTATCAGGTGTCGATTGCCGGCACGCCTGTCGACCTGACTTACCTGGAGTACGCGCTTCTTGCATTCTTCGTGCGGCATCCCTGTCATACGTTCTCGCGCAACATGCTGCTCCAAAATGTGTGGGGCTTCGATTACGGCGGCGGTTCGCGCACGGTCGACGTGCACGTGCGCCGCATCCGCTCGAAGCTTGGCCCAGGCTTGGCTCAGCATCTTGAGACCATTCGAGGCGTCGGCTACCTATGGAACCCGAAATGAGCGGATTGAGCCGGGAAGCCTGTTTTCCGACTCGAACTGTTTTCCGGCTCGTTCTGTTTCGCTTGTGTGACGGATTTAACCTTCATGAAACTCTGTTGAAACGGATGTGACATGAGGGCCTTCTAGACTGGATGACTATAATCGGCGGGCAACTACCTTGAGAGCGATGGTGCCCGCCCAATGCTAGGGGGCATCATGGAACAAGGCGCTGCAGTGATTGTCGAACCGATGGAACGCACCCAGGGGCTTTACCGCTCCGAATTCGAGCACGACGCATGCGGTATCGGGGCGTTGGCTCACCTTAAGGGCCGCAAATCCCATCAGATGATCGACGACGCCCTTTCGGTGCTCGTGAACCTCGAGCATCGTGGTGGTGTCGGGCTCGAGAAGAACACGGGCGACGGCGCTGGCATCCTGTTCCAGGTTCCGCATCGCTTCTTCCGCAAGGAAGCCCAGAAATGCGGCCACATCTTGCCTGCCGAAGGTGACTACGGCGTGGCGATGCTGTTCCTTCCCCGCGATGCAGAAGGCGTGACCTGTGCCGTGCGCGTGTTCGAGGAAGGGTGCGCGCGTTGCGGCATCCCCTTGCTGTTCTGGCGCGATGTGCCGGTCGACCCGCACGACTTGGGAGACACCGCGCAATCTTGCATGCCGACCATCAAGCAGGCGTTCCTGGGACGTCCCGATGATGCGGAGGCCGGTGAGCAGTTCGAACGCCGCCTGTACGTGTGCCGCCGCCAGATAGAGAAGGCTGCAGCCGCCGATCCCGGCTTAGCGGGACGCATCTTCTACGTGTGCTCGATGAGCTCGAGAACTATCGTCTACAAGGGCATGCTCGTATCGACTCAGATGCGCCGGTTCTTCCTCGACCTTGACGATGCGTCGACCGAGACGGCTGTCGCGCTCGTGCACTCGCGCTACTCCACGAACACGACGCCGTCGTGGGAGCGCGCCCATCCGAACCGTTTCATCGTACACAACGGCGAGATCAACACGCTGCGCTGCAACGTGAACTGGATCCACGCGCGCGAGTCGAACCTGTACTCGCCGGTGATGGGTGCCGATCTCGAGCATGTGCTGCCGGTGCTCGCAGCCGAGGGGTCGGATTCGGCCATGCTCGACAATTACCTCGAGTTCATTGCCATGAACGGCCGCGGTCTGCCTCGGGCGGTTTCGATGGTCCTGCCCGAACCGTGGGACAACAACGAGAACCTTTCCGACAAACGCAGGGCATGGGATGCTTACCAGTCCATGCTCACCGAGGCATGGGATGGCCCGGCGGCCATCGCATTCTCGGACGGTGTCGTGACCGGCGCGGTCATCGACCGCAACGGATTGCGTCCGGCGCGTTACTACGTCACATCCGACGATCGCTTGATACTGTCGAGCGAAGTGGGCGTGCTCGACGTCGACCCGGCGGCCGTGCTCGTGGCAGGCAGCCTCGGACCAGGGCAAATGTTGCTCGTCGATCCCGCGCAAGGGCGCGTGCTGTTCGACGACGAGATCAAAGACGGCTTTGCCAACGAAAAGCCGTACCGCACGTGGATTGACGCCGAGGCGCTCACGCTCGACGACTTGATGGACGGGCCGCAAGATGTGGCGACGGCGCATGTCGACGCCGACGTTCCGCTTCATGAGCGGCAGGCGGTTCACGGCTACTTCTTCGATGACGTCGAGGAATCCATCATCCCGATGGCGCGCGATGGTGCGGCTCCGCTTGCCTCGATGGGTGCCGACACGCCGCTGCCGTGTCTTTCCGAAAATCCGCGCAGCTTCTACGATTACTTCAACCAGTTGTTCGCTCAGGTGACCAACCCGCCTATCGATGCGCTGCGAGAGTCGTTCATCACGTCGACTTTGCTCTATGTGGGAAACCATGGAAACCTGCTCGAGGATGCGCGGACGAACTGCAGGCTCGTACGGCTCGAAACGCCGCTCCTCGACAGTACCCAATTCGAAGCGCTCGCCGGCATCGACCGACATGGGTTCAAGTCGCACCTCCTGCGAGCGGTGTACCCCGAACATGCAGGAGCGCATGCGCTCGCACAATCTATCGAGGCCCTGTGCGAAGAAGCGAGCCAGGCTGTTCACGCCGGTGCCGACCTCATCGTGGTTTCCGACCGCGTGACCGCAGGCGAGGTTCCCATCCCGACGTTGCTGGCGGTTTCGGCTGTTCACAACCACTTGCTGCGTGCAGAACTGCGCACGCATGCCGACATCATCGTCGAGACGGGCGACGCCATCACGCCGCACGATTTCGCGGCGCTCGTGGGTTATTCGGCGTCGGGCGTTTTCCCCTATCTGGCGCATGACACGATACGTTCGCTCTGCGAACGCGGGGTCATCGGCCTCGACGCTGATGTGGCCATTGCCAACTACAATCGCGCCGTTGTTGCAGGCATCGTGTCCATCATGTCGAAGATGGGCATCTCGACCATGCAGGGCTACCATGCCGCGCAGGTGTTCGAGGCTGTTGGACTTGCCGACGAGCTCGTTGACGAGCATTTCACGGGCACGGTCAGCCGCATTGGGGGCCTCGGCATCGACGACGTGCAGCGCGAATGCGATGAGCGGCACGCCCGGGCTTGCGGGCTTGTGCGCACGCCTGCACCCGACCAGCTGCCAAGTTCGGGAATCACGTCGTGGCGTCCGCTTGGGGGCGAGGACCATCTCATCAATCCCGTGTCCATCAATTTGCTCCAGCGTGCCGTGCGCGAAGGAGACGATCAGCTCTTCGAGGAATACAGCGCATCGATCCACGTCCCGGGTCGTACGATCCTGCTGAGGGACTTGCTCGAGTTTTCGCACACGAACGACCCCGTGCCGCTTTCAGAGGTTGAGCCGGCTAGCGAGATCGTCAAGCGGTTCAACACAGGTGCGATGAGCTACGGCTCGATCTCGCAAGAAGCCCATGAATGTCTGGCCATCGCCATGAACCGTCTCCATGGCCGGTCGAACAGCGGCGAGGGCGGTGAAGATCCGGCCCGCGAGGTTACGCTGCCGAACGGCGACAGCAAGCGGTCGGCCATCAAGCAAATCGCTTCGGGTCGTTTCGGCGTGACGAGTCGCTATCTCATGAGCGCCGATGAGATTCAGATCAAGATGGCCCAAGGCGCGAAACCCGGCGAGGGCGGTCATCTGCCGGGTGCCAAGGTATGGCCGTGGATTGCCCGCGCGCGGCGCAGCACGCCGGGCGTGGGGCTCATATCGCCGCCGCCGCACCATGACATCTATTCCATTGAGGATTTGGCCGAAGTCATTTTCGACATGAAGAACGCGAACCCGCGGGCGCGCGTGTCGGTGAAACTCGTCGCCGAAGCTGGCGTGGGCACGATTGCGACCGGCGTCGCCAAGGGCGGGGCCCACAAGATTCTCGTATCGGGCAGCAACGGCGGCACGGGTGCCGCGCCGCGTGATTCGATTTACCATGCTGGGCTACCGCTCGAGCTGGGCTTGGCCGAGGTGCAGCAGACGCTGTTGCGCAACGGGTTGCGCTCACGGGTGGTGCTCGAGGCTGATGGCAAACTCATGGACGGCCGCGATGTTGCCATTGCCTGCTTGCTTGGAGCCGAGGAGTTCGGGTTTGCGACCATGCCGCTTGTGGCGATGGGATGTTTGATGCAGCGCGACTGCCAGCAGGACACGTGCCCCGTGGGCATCGCCACGCAGAACTGCGTTCTTCGCAATCGGTTCAAGGGGAGCCCCGAGCACGTTGTGCGTTTCATGACGATGGTGGCCGAGCAGCTTCGCCGCATCATGGCCGAGCTCGGGTTCAGGACCGTCGAGGACATGGTGGGCCATGTCGAATGCCTGCGCCAGCACGGGCATGCGAACGGCTGGAAGGCGCGTTTGGTCGACCTTTCGGCGTTGCTCGCACCGCCTCAGGTCGAATATGGCCGCAGCATCCAGGGTGCCGATTGTCCGCATTTTCTGGCGGAGTGCGCTCCTGAGGACTTGCTGCCCCAGACGCTCGATGCCACGCTCCTCGTGCCATATACGGACGAGGCGCGCGCTGCGCTTGCGCCGCAGCGCTTCCACGTCGATATCGCGAACATCAACCGGTGCGTGGGGGCGATGCTTGGTTCCCACGTTACGGAAAAGCACGCCGAGGGACTGCCTGACGGCATGCTTACCGTCGACTGCACGGGTTCGGGCGGCGTGAGCTTCGGGGCGTTTCTGCCCGCCGGCGTCACGCTCAACATCGAGGGCGAGGCGAACGACTTCTTCGGCAAGGGGCTTTCGGGCGGCATCGTCACGGTATCACCTTCGCGCGAGGCAACGTTCAGGCCTGAGGAGAACGTCGTTGCCGGCAACGTTGCCTTCTATGGTGCGACGGGCGGTCGCGGGTTCGTGAACGGGCTCGCGGGGCAACGGTTCGCAGTGCGCAACTCGGGTGCGACGCTGGTGGTCGAGGGTGTGGGCAACAACGGCTGCGAATACATGACGGGTGGCACCGTCCTCGTGCTCGGTGAAGTTGGCTTGAATTTTGCGGCAGGCATGAGCGGTGGCGTGGCCTACGTGTACGATGCCGAGCGTACGCTCGCTGAACGGTGCAACTGCGATATGGTCGACCTTGAGGAGCCGGAAGCATCTGAACTCGCGCAAATCCGCGAACTGATCGACGAGCATGCCCGCCGTACGGGCAGTCCGCTCGGGGTGAAGCTCCTTTACCGGTTCGACGACATCGCGAAGGATTTCGTGAAGGTCATACCGCGCGAATACAAGCACATGATGCAGCTCGTCGAGCAGCTCGAGGAATCGGGCATTGCCCATGAGGACGCCGTCGAGCGCGCGTTCGAGATGAGGACTGGCAACGACCAGGGCGAGCGGATCGGCGCGCGCCCGATGACGGGTAGGAGGTAGCGTCATGGGTTCCCCTGGAGCGTATCTGGTTGTAGGGCGCAGCGAGCATGGGGTCCGTCCCGCGGCGGAGGCTGTGCTCGACTACGGTGATTTCACGGTCGATCTCGACGGCGATGAGCAGCGCGCTCAGGCAAGCCGTTGCATGAACTGCGGGGTGCCGTTCTGCCAGAGCGGTTTGCGGTTCGGTGGCGCGCGCCAGGCGACCGGCTGTCCGCTGCACAACTTGATTCCCGAGACGAACGATTTGCTGTTCCACGGCAGGCTGGACGATGCGGTTGCGCGGCTGGCCTTGACGAACCCGTTTCCGGAGTTCACGGGGCGTGTGTGCCCGGCACCGTGCGAGACCGCTTGCAACCTGGGCCTTAACGATGATGCGGTTACGATTCACGACAACGAGCGGACGATTTCAGATATCGCATGGGCGAGTGGGATCGACCCGCTGCCAGCGCCTGCAGCTGATGCGCCGCTCGTCAGCATTGTGGGATCGGGTCCGGCAGGGCTTGCCGCCGCATGGGAGCTCGCGCGGCTCGGTGCGCGCGTGCGCGTGTACGAGCGAGACGAACGTCCCGGCGGTCTTCTCATGTACGGCATTCCCAACATGAAGCTTCCGAAATGGGTGGTCGAGCGTCGCATCGAGCTCATGGAGCGAAGTGGTATCGAGTTTTCGTGCGGCGTTGACGCAACTGGATGCGCCGAGAGGATTTGCGGCGAGTCTGCCGCGGTCGTGCTCGCCTGCGGTGCGCGCACGGCGCGGCGTGTGGACGTGCCGGGAGCCGACCTTGCGGGCGTCGAGTTCGCGCTCGACTACCTGAGCGAAGCCACGCGGGCGTTGCTCGACGAACGGCCTGCGCGCATCAATGCGGCAGATAAGGACGTCGTCGTCATAGGCGGTGGTGACACGGGCGTCGACTGCGTGGCGACCGCGTTGCGCCAAGGTGCGCGCAGCGTGCGTCAGGTCATACGCGCTGCCGAGCCTCCTGTCAGCGTGGATTCCGCCGCTGTGTGGCCTGCGCCGCGTGGCGAGCGCACGACGGGGTATGGTCAACGCGAGGCGGCCGTGGTCTTCGGAAGCGATCCGCGCATCTGGTCGACCGATACGGTAGGGTTTGCCGACGATGGTGCGGGCCATGTACGCGGTGTTGTCGTGGAAAGCGGGTCGCATGGTTCGGAACACGCGCACAGCGAGGTGCCGGCCCAGCTCGTGCTCATAGCGAAAGGCTTCACGGGTGCCGAGCGCTCAGTGCTCGATGCGTTCGAGGGTTTTGGCAACGTGCACATAGCCGGCGATGCGCGCATGGGCGCGTCGCTTGTGGCGAGTGCCATTGCAGATGGCTTGCAGGTGGCCGGAAAGCTTGCAAGCGAGCTGTTCGGTTGATGCGCCTCTTCTTGAGCCCGCGCAACATGGCGCCGGGTTTTTCGGGCGCCGGGACCTCCAACTCGGCGCCCATCTGCAAAAGCGGCTGGATACTGCTATGGTGTCTTGCCTGATGGGAGCTGACATGAGATTCACGAAGATGCAGGGCCTCGGCAACGACTACGTGTACGTGAGCTGTTTTGACGAACGGGTCGACAATCCGTCATCGCTTGCGCGCTTGGTGAGCGACCGCCATTTCGGCATCGGATCGGACGGGCTTATCCTCATACGTCCATCGACGCAGGCGGACTTCTTCATGGAGATGTTCAACGCCGATGGCTCGCGTTCGGAGATGTGCGGCAACGGCATTCGCTGTGTGGGGAAGTACGTGTTCGACCACGGTCTGACCGACAAGCGGCAAATCGACGTGAACACGCTCGCGGGCGTGAAGCATTTGGCGCTTGCTGTCCAGGATGGGCAAGTGGAAGAGGTCACGGTCGATATGGGTTCCCCCGAGCTCGATCCGGCGCTCATACCTGTTGTCGCGGAGAGAATGCCGGTCGTGGCCGAGCCGATTGATGTCGCTGGCAGGCGGTTCGAGATGACCTGTGTGTCAATGGGCAATCCCCATGCCGTCATGTTCGTCGATGATGTTGAGGGCTTTCCCGTGGGGGAAGTGGGCCAGCCGTTCGAGTTCCACCCAGCTTTCCCCAAGCGCGTGAACGCGGAGTTCGTGCAGGTGCTCAACCGGCACGAGGTTCGCATGCGCGTGTGGGAACGTGGTACGGGCGAGACGCTCGCTTGCGGAACAGGTGCTTGTGCGAGCACGGTTGCATGCATTTTGAACGGGCTGACCGATGACGAGGTGACGTTGCACTTGCTGGGCGGCGACTTGCGCGTGAGGTGGGATCGTGCGGTAAACCGGGTGTTCATGACAGGTCCCGCGGAAACCGTGTTCGAAGGCGAGTTCGATGCATCCGGCTGCCCGCAAGACGAACCGCCCCACTTCGTCGATCCGTCCTGGTAAGAACGAGTCGGGAGAATGGCTCTCCCTATTCGCTATGCGCATCGAGTGAGGAGTTTTCCATGTTCAAAGCCAATGACAACTACCTGAAGCTGCCTGGTGATTACCTGTTCTCGGAAATCGCGTCCCGCATTGCCGCATATGGAGCGCAGAACCCCGACAAGGCCGGGCGCGTCGTGCGGTTGGGCATCGGGGATGTCACCCAACCTCTAGCTCCATCCATCGTGGAAGCCTTGCATGCGGCGGTCGATGAGATGGGTGATGCGACGACGTTTCGCGGGTACGCTCCCGACCTGGGCTATGACTTCTTGCGCGAGACTATCGCGGAGTGCGATTTCAAATCTCGCGGAGCGCTGGTCGAGGCCGACGAGGTGTTCGTCAGCGATGGCGCCAAATCCGATTGCGCGAACATCCAGGAAATCTTCAGCGCCGATGCGCGCATTGCCGTGTGCGACCCCGTGTACCCGGTCTACGTCGACTCCAACGTGATGGCGGGCCGCACGGGAACGTACGACGCTGCCACTGGGTTGTGGAGCGACGTCGAGTACATGCCCTGCACGAGAGAGGGGGGCTTCACGCCCAGGCTGCCCGATGCCGATGCAGACGTATCGCTCGTCTACCTGTGCTTCCCCAACAATCCGACGGGGGCCGCTATCGCGAAACCCCAGTTGCAGGCATGGGTCGACTACGCCAACGAGCACGGTGCGGTCATCGTGTACGATGCCGCTTACGAGGCCTACATCTCGGATTCCGGCTTGCCGCACTCCATCTACGAGTGCGATGGCGCGCGTAGATGCGCCATCGAGATCAGAAGTTTCTCGAAAAACGCGGGTTTCACGGGCACGAGGCTCGGCTATACGGTCGTGCCGCGCGACCTGAAGGATGCCCGTGGCATTTCGATGCATGATTTGTGGGCTCGGCGCCATGGCACGAAGTTCAACGGTGCGCCGTACATCGTGCAGCGTGCGGGTGAGGCTGTCTACAGCGAGCGGGGCCACTTCGAGACGCGTGAGCAGATCGCGTACTACATGGAAAACGCACGCATCATCCGCGAAGGCTTGGCTGAGGCGGGCTATGAAGTTTTCGGCGGCGTGAACGCGCCTTATCTGTGGCTTGCCGTGCCCGATGGCATGTCGTCGTGGCAGTTTTTCGATCTGCTGCTCGAAACGGTGCAGGTCGTCGGAACGCCGGGCTCGGGGTTCGGTCCGAGCGGCGAGGGGTACTTCCGCCTGACGGCGTTCGGGTCCCGTGAATCCGCCGAAGAAGCCGTTCGCCGCATCCGGTCTTTGTAAGCGGCCCCGAGCGACTTCTTGAGTTCGCCAAGAACGAGGGTGTCCTTTTCTCGTGCTGGTAGGTGACAGACTGGCGGATGCGGATGATGGGCTGGTCATGTAGTATACGTTGCGTGCGGTCAGACCAACAGGATGGAGGAACGCGTGCTCGTGCCGACGTATGCGGAAACGCTCGAGATGCTCTGCATACAGGCAGGTGGCAACGATCGTGCGGAAGAGCTTTTCGGTGGCTGTCTGCAAAACGTTATGCGCCGTGTTCCGCCGTTTCTCATCGGATCATCGTTTCCCGAGATGTACCTTGAGTTTCCCCTGGCGGGAGACCCGTTCTGTGACCTCACGCTGCTGCTGGGCGAGCTTTCGACCGAGTGTCGCATCGATTCGCCGATAGCCGCAGATACAGACTCTCTGCTCGGCTTCTACTCCAAGGTACAAGCGAATGGGCTTTGCACAAAAGATGGCAGCGGCGTCTCCTTCGGCTTCGAGATTGACTGCTCGAGTCCAGATCCCGTGGCTGCTGGCGCATACTTCCAACCGCGAAAGAGGCACGAGCTCGTGCGACCGTTCTGCGAGGCGGCGGGGAATGCGGCCGCAGCCGACCTCTACCTAGCTCAGAATGCACGCATGAGCCCAGGCTGGGAGCTGTCCTACCTGGGCATGTTCCAAGGGAGGGAAGGTTCGCCCCTGCGTGTGGGAGGCTATGTAGACGCAATCGAGAAGGATCGGTGCGCCGATGATCCCGCACGCATCAGCCGCATCTTGCAAAACGCCGGCTTTCCCGCCATCCACGGCGAAGCCTTTGCACAGGCTGCGCGGGTGATGCATCTGGCGCCCAGCAAAATTGACTTTCAGGTCGACGTCCTTCCCGATGGTCGTTTGGGAGACGCGTTCGCGATAGAGGTCTTCTTTGATTGCGGTTCTTCGGCTAGCGCCCGCGAGTCGTTCACGGAAGGTGCGGGTGCGCAAGTCGTAAGCCAATGCCGGGAATGGGGGATTGCAGACGAGCGAGCCGAACGCATGGTTGATATGGCTTTCATGCGCGCCTTGCCTGTGGAGATCGTGGAGGGCGTGCGAGCGTTCTTCTATTTCAAAACAATGCCATGTTGGCTCAAGCTGCGCTGGGTGAACGGCATACTTCAGCCGGCGAAGATGTACTACTTCATGTTGGCGGGTCCCATTCCAGCATGAACGCAAAAACAGGGGCCGTGCGGTCTCTGCCGCCCGGCCCGATGTCAAGGCATTTCACATTCGGGAAACGCTTGCGATCCTAATGTCCCTGCCAGCCCGGATGACGTTCTTTTTCTGCCCATTTCTGAAGGCTTTCCCCGAGCTTCATGCAGTTTTCCCTCTGCTCCGGGGTGAGTTTCTCCAGTGCTTTTTGCGTCTCGGGGTCAATCACCCCACCGGAGATCATGTCCAGATCGGCGTCGGTGAGCTCGATGCCGGAAGTCTGCGCGAGCTTCATGAACTCCTGGGGCGTCTCACAGGCCTCCGCCTTCTCGAGCATCTCTGGCGTAATGGCGTCAAAGTTCATGGTGATACTCCCTTCATCGTTGCATGAACACCTCGCAATTGGTGCGGCAATCCTTGCGCCGCGCCGATTGGCTCTTTTTGCGCAATGAGCAGTCTAGCACGGTGACTCTTCCAAGGCCAGCTGTGGCATCACTGTGCTGCTCGCATGAGGATGCGATAGCCCAAAGGAGCCCGAAGGGGCCTAAAGGAGCTCAAAGGGGAGTATGCCTCTTGGAATTGTTGAGCTAGCTTCCGACGGCCCACCGACTCATTAGGCTTCCGGATTGCTTTGTTGCAGGCAGGTTTCCCCGCTATTAACACCCGATTTCGAAACACGACCGTAAATCCTTAGAAACATCCGCCCCCTATCTTCGGGTTAGTCCGAACCGGCACATCGCGAGGAAGGGGCATTTCACATGGGACGAATCGCTGAGGAATACGGCACGCTGGTGTTCAACGATCATACGATGCAGGAGCTGCTGCCGTCTGCGACGTACAAGGCGCTGGCCAAGACGATCAAGGAAGGCAAGCCGCTCGACATCGAAGTTGCGAATGTGGTTGCGCATGCCATGAAGGAATGGGCCGTTGCCAACGGTGCCACGCATTACACGCACTGGTTCCAACCGCTGTCGGGCATCACGTCCGAAAAGCACGATGCTTTCCTCGATCCTCAGTCCGACGGCCGGGCTATCATGAAGTTCTCGGGCAAGGCGCTCATCCAGGGCGAGCCCGATGCGTCGAGCTTCCCGTCAGGCGGTATTCGCGCTACGTTCGAGGCGCGCGGCTATACGGCGTGGGATCCCACGAGCTATGCGTTCATCAAGGACGAGGTGCTGTGCATTCCGACGGCGTTCTGCAGTTACACAGGCGAGGCGCTTGACAAGAAGACGCCGCTCTTGCGTTCGATGGAGGCCGTATCGGCGCAGGCATGCAAGGTGCTGTCGTACTTCGGGCAGGACGTGCCGCGCGTCACCACCACAGTCGGCGCCGAGCAGGAATACTTCCTCATCAAGGAGGAGGATTACGAGCAGCGCCAGGACCTGATCCTCACCGGGCGCACGCTCTTCGGCGCGCCGCCGTGCAAGGGCCAGGAGATGGAGGAGCATTACTTCGGCGCCATCCGTCCGACGGTGAACAACTACATGAAGGAGCTCGACGAGGAGCTCTGGAAGCTGGGCGTGTCTGCAAAGACCAAGCACAACGAGGTTGCCCCGTGCCAGCACGAACTGGCTCCCATGTTCACGATTTCGAATGTCGCCATCGACCACAATCTGCTCACGATGGAGCTCATGCGCACGATCGCGTCGCGCTATGGGCTCGTGTGCCTGCAGCATGAGAAGCCGTTCGAGGGAGTCAACGGTTCGGGCAAGCACAACAACTGGTCGATTGCGACCGACTCCGAGAATCTGCTCGATCCTGGTAAGACGCCTGCGTCCAATCTGCGCTTCCTCGTGTTTTTGGCTGCGGTCGTGCAGGCGGTCGATGACTACCAAGACCTGCTTCGCATCTCGGTCGCATCTGCCGGCAACGACCATCGTCTGGGCGCGAACGAGGCGCCGCCGGCCGTAATATCGATCTTCCTGGGCGACGAGCTCGGGCGCGTGGTCGACGCGATCATTGCGGGCAAGGACGACGACGGTGCAGACGCGGTCTACATGGATCTTGGCGTGGAGGTGCTGCCCAGCTTCGAGCGCGACAACACCGACCGCAACCGCACGTCTCCATTCGCATTCACGGGCAACAAGTTCGAGTTCCGCATGCCCGGCTCGCAGGTGAACCTGTCGGATGCCAACACCATCCTGAACACGATCGTCGCCAAGTCGCTCAAGTGCTTCTGCGAAGCCGTCGAGGGTGCGGGAGATTTCGAGAAGGCCGCTTTCGCGTGGGTGCGCAAGACGCTCGCGGACCATCAGCGCATCATCTTCAATGGCGACGGTTACGCGGACGAGTGGTTGGAAGAGGCCGAGAGGCGTGGGCTTATGAACCTGAAGTCGCTCGTGGATGCTGCTCCGCATATGCTCGACGAGAAGAACATCGCGCTGTTCGAGGAGTTCGGCGTGTTGAACGAAGCTGAGAATCACAGCCGTTACGAGGTCAAGCTCGAGACGTACTCCAAGCTCATCAACATCGAGGGCCAGACGATGAGCCACATGACCAAGCGCAAGATCGCCCCGGCGGTGAGCGCCTATGCCGAGCAGATCGCCAGCACCATCAACGCCAAGAAGGCTGCCAACCCCGACCTCGACCCGGTTGCCGACCAGAAGCTGCTTGCCAAGCTGAACGCGGGCGCCAACGAGATTTCCGATGCGGTCGACGAACTCGACGAAGCGCTGGCTGTAGCCCAGGGCACCGACGAGGCGCTGGCCATGGCCCGCTCGTACCACGACGGCGTGCTCGCTGCGATGGGTCGCCTGCGTGTGGCATGCGACGCCATGGAGGGCATCGTCTCGACCGAGGCCTGGCCGCTTCCGACCTACAACAAGATCCTGTTCTACTGCTAACTGATGCTTACCAGACACTTACCAGGTGAGTGTCTGGTGCCAGACAGGTTTCCTCACCAGACACTTACCAGGTGAGTGTCTGGTGCAGATTTCGCGAACGAACAGGAATGCCGACCTCCCAGCCGTTGCGCTGGGAGGTCGACGTTAACGATGCATGATTGGAGATTTATGGCGACATCTGCATTTCCAGGGGAACGGCCTGACAGGCCCGAGGAGGCGTGCGCTGTGTTCGGCGTTTATGCGCCGGGGCAAGACGTGGCGCGTTTGACGGCGTTCGGATTGCAGGCGTTGCAGCATCGCGGTCAGGAGAGCGCGGGCATCGCGGTCGGCGATGGCAAAACGGTGCTCATTCACAAAGACCTTGGCCTTGTCGACCAGGTGTTCACCGAGGAGACGCTTTCGCACCTTGAAGGCGATCTCGCCATAGGCCATACGCGTTATTCCACAGCTGGCGGCGGTGGATGGATGGCTGCGCAGCCCCATATCTCGGCTATCGATGATGAGTTAATTGCGCTCGCGCACAATGGGACGCTTGTCGACACGTTGCCGCAACGCGCTTGGCTTGCCAACGAGGGCGTCCAGCTCTACGGGTACACCGATAGCGAGGTGGCAGCACGCACGATAGGCGTCAATACGCGCCGCGCTGGGCATATTCGGGCGGGCATTCGGCTTATGATGCAGCAACTGCACGGCGCCTATGCCATCGTGCTGGCCACGCCTACGGCGCTCTACGCCTTTCGCGATCCGAACGGCATTCGTCCACTTTCGATTGGGAAGTTGCCAGATGACAGCGGATGGGTTGTTGCGAGCGAAACCTGCGGACTCGATGCGATCGGTGCCGCTTTCATGCGCGATGTCGAGCCGGGCGAGATCATCAAGGTCAGCGCCGACGGTTTCGAGTCCGAGCAGGGGATTGAACCAGGAAGGCGTGCGAGCTGCATCTTCGAGTACGTGTACTTCGCACGGCCCGATAGCGTGCTCGATGGTGATGTCGTGTACCACGCTCGCCGTCGTATGGGGCGCGTCCTCGCGCGCGAGGCTCCAGTCGATGCCGATTACGTGTTGGGCGTGCCCGATTCGGGCGTGCCGCCTGCCTTGGGCTACGCGGCCGAAAGCGGTCTCGAGTACTGCGACGGCATCGTGAAGAATCGCTATGTTGGCCGCACGTTCATCCAGCCCACGCAAGAGATGCGTCAGATGGGCATCCGCATGAAGCTCAACCCGCTGCCGAGCGTCATCGCGGGCAAGCGGCTTGTGGTAATCGACGATTCCGTCGTTCGCGGCAACACGTCAAAGCAGCTTGTGGCCATGTTGCGCCAGGCTGGTGCGAAGGAGGTGCACCTGCGCAGCGTGAGCCCTGAGGTGATGTGGCCGTGCTTCTACGGCATCGATACCGATACGCGCGACCAGCTCATTTCGGCGAACATGACACACGACGAGGTGTGCGCGCATATTGGATGCGATTCGCTGGCATTCATCAGCCTCGAGGGGTTAAGGAGTGCGGTGCATTCCGTTCACGACGGTTATTGCGACGCATGCTTCAGCGGCGATTACCCTGCGCCCATTCCATACCAGACACTTACCAGGTAAGCTGTCTGGTAGGTAAGCTATCTGGTGTTTCTTGTTTGCAGCTTTGTCAAAGGGGCGTTTATGAATGGGACGATACGGCTTGCGACCGTTGAAGATGCCGAGGCGATGCTAGACGTCTATCGGCCATATGTTGAGCGCACCGCAGTGTCGTTCGAGCTGGACCCACCGGATGTAGCCGAATTCGAGAATCGAATCGCGCATACGCTCGAGCGCTATCCGTGGCTTGTCCTAGAGTGTGGTGGGGTTATTGTCGGATACGCTTACGCAGGACCCCTCAAATCACGGGCGGCTTATAGCCATAGCGTTGAAGTCTCCATTTACCTGCGTGAAGATGAGCGTGGACAGGGGCTGGGCCGTTGGCTGTACGATAGTCTCGAAGCACTTTTGCGGGAGCTCGGCGTGACGAACTTGTACGCATGCATCACGTATTCTGATGATGAGCATGACCCCTATTTGACACGCGATAGCGTGTTTTTCCACGAGCATGTCGGATATACGCGCGTCGGCGCTTTCCATAATTGCGGTCGAAAATTTGATCGATGGTATTCGGTCGTGTGGATGGAAAAGATACTGCACGATTAGACGCTTAGCGAGCAGGCGCTTACATCCACCAGACACTTACCTGGTAAGTGTCTGGTGGAAAAACCTCGCGGATAACGCTAATCGAACGTGCTTGCGCTTGACGTGCTGTTTTAGAACTCCAGTAAACTCATGCGGATATGTCGCTTGAACGTCGATGAACGTTGCCGTCGCAACGAGGAGAATCTGAAGAGAAAAATTCCCGAATGCCGTCGGCAATTCACCGTCAGTTAGACGTCGTCATGACGGTCGCTCTGCAAGATTGCGTTGTCAAACTCAACTCACAACGGCACGGACCAGACACTTACCTGGCAAGTGTCTGAAAGCAAGTGCCCTGCGAGATGAGGGGAAGATGCATGTCTTATAGCAAAAGAGAGCAAAGTGAAGCGGATCTTTACCATGTTTACGCAAGGGGAACCGGACGGCGGTTGATATTTGAAGATGACACGGACAGGATTCAGTATTGTCGTCGCATGAGTCGAATCCTCGATGAAACCAAGGGTGGTTTATACGCATGGTGTCTGATGGGGAACCATATCCATCTTGTGGCAAACATGCAAATCGAGGTTCTCTCGGCTTTCATGAAACGGTTAAACGGGGGATATGCGCGCTACTTCAACGAGCGCCATGGAAGAAGCGGCCACTTGTTCGAGTCGCGATTCGGAAGCGAGCCTATCAAGACAGACGAACAGCTTATGACCGCAGTACGCTACGTTCATCGCAACCCTGTTAAGGCAAATATGACCGTGAGCTGCGATTATAGGTGGTCGAGTTACAGGGAATACATATCTTTTCCGAGCATAACTGATACGGCTTTTACGCTCGGGCTGTTTAACGGTTTGGAGGCGTTCAAGCGCTCTCACGAGGCTGATGTCGCGGACCATTTTTTGGGAGAGCGGGATGAACTGCCCGGCGTTGACGATATGCAAGCTCGCAGGTGCATGACAACCGACGAGGCAGTAGTGCTTTCTATATCGCTCCTAGGCAATGATGCGTTCAATGCTATTGCGGGATTGCCTAGAGAAGAGCGCGACAGATGCCTGGTCATCTTGAAGAAAGGCGGTTTGTCAATTCGCATGATTTCGCTCGTGACAGGCATCAACAGGAATACCGTGTGGGCTGCTGGTAGGGAATAATCGGCGACCATATAGCGACCAGACACTTACCAGGTAAGTGTCTGGTCGCAGCTCCTGCCTCACCAGACACTCACCCGGTAAGTGTCTGGTGGAGTGTCAGGCGGATTCCTTTACATCCTTGTTTCATGAAACGAAGGGGAAATGTTTGGGCAATAGCCTTTTACTAGGCAAAACGAATGCTTTTTGACGTCGGACGGAGTCGAAATGAGCGCTCTTTCAGACAAGATGCTGGCGGGTACGTCCAAGCAGCGGCGGCACCCTGCAGTGCTCGTCCTCGAGGATGGAGCGGCGTTCCACGGCGCATCGTGCGGAGCAGCGGGCGAGGTGTTCGGCGAGATATGCTTCAACACGTCGCTCGAGGGGTATTTCGAGGTCATTACCGACCCATCGTATGCAGGCCAAATCGTCACGATGACCTACCCGCAAATCGGCAATTACGGCGTAGACCCCGAAGATTCGCAAGCCGATCATCCGGCATTGCGCGGGCTAGTCGTGCGGGACATGTGCTCGACGCCATCGAACTGGCGAAGCAAGATGTCGCTGCCCGAATACCTGAAGGCAGAAGGGGTCGTCGCGATCGAAGACGTCGACACGCGGGCCCTTGTGCGGCATGTGCGCGAGCACGGCGCCATGCGGGCGGTGATATCAACCGAGGACGCAGACGTTTCAAGCTTGCTTGCGAAAGTGCGCGCGAGCGAACCCCTTGTCGGAGCAAACCTCGTTGAGACCGTCTCGTGCACTAAGC
The DNA here is from genome assembly GCA_902779135.1 of uncultured Coriobacteriaceae bacterium. Taxonomy (GTDB): domain Bacteria; phylum Actinomycetota; class Coriobacteriia; order Coriobacteriales; family Eggerthellaceae; genus UBA9715. The sequence continues at coordinate 21,650 of CACZAR010000005.1, forward strand.
CGTATACATTCGGGCAGGTCGATCTGCCCGAAGGCAAGGCGTTCGCGTTCGATCCGCCATCCGAGCCTCGATATCAGGTCGTCGTATACGACTGCGGCGTGAAGCGCTCGATTCTCGAAGGGCTTGCACGCGCAGGTTGCGAGATGCTTGTCGTGCCGTGGAACACTTCAGCTGAAGACGTGCTCGCCCGAAGGTCCGATGGCGTGTTTCTGTCGAACGGTCCGGGCGATCCGGATGCGGTGGCTGGAACATACGAGCAGGTGGAGAAACTGCTCGGTCGCGTTCCCGTTTTCGGCATCTGCATGGGTCACCAGATGATCTGCAAGGCAGCAGGCGCGCGCATGGAGAAACTCAAATTCGGGCACCACGGCGGCAACCAGCCCGTCGTCAATCTCCGTACGGGCCGCATCGAGATAACGGCGCAGAACCACGGCTTCAACGTGGTTTTTCCCAGCTTGGGGCGCCAGGTCGCCCAAAGTATCGTCGAGAACGACCGATTCGGCCGCATCCAGCTCACGCATGTCAACTTGAACGACGACACGGCAGAAGGCATCGCGTTCCTCGACATCCCGGCGTTCTCGGCGCAGTACCACCCCGAGGCCAATCCGGGCCCGACGGATTCCCATTATCTGTTCGAGGCTTTCACGCGGCTCATGGACGGTCGCAGTGACTACCTCGACATCGACATCGCCCAAAACCGCTTGAGTGGCTGGAAGTTCCAATGAGCCGAGAGAACCGTTCTCTCGGCTCGTTCTTCGTCGGAAGGGATATCAACCATGCCGAAACGGACTGACATCAGCACGATCCTCGTCATCGGGTCGGGTCCCATCGTCATCGGGCAAGCGTGCGAGTTCGACTACTCGGGCGCGCAGGCGTGCAAGGTGCTGCGCGAGGAGGGCTACCGCATCGTTCTCGTGAACAGCAATCCCGCCACCATCATGACCGATCCCGAGCTGGCTGATCGTACTTACATCGAACCCATAACCGCATCGACTGTCGAAAAGATCCTCGATCGTGAGCAGCCCGATGCGCTGCTCGCCACGCTCGGCGGCCAGACAGCGCTGAACGTCGCCGTCGAGCTTGCCGAGTCCGGCGCGCTCGAGCGCCACGGCGTCGAAATGATAGGGTGCGACCTTGCCGCCATACGCCGCGGCGAGGATCGTCGGCTCTTCAACCGGTGCATGGACGAGCTGGGCATCGAAACGGCGCGCTCTGGCTATGCATATTCCGTTGACGATGCGCGCGTTATCGTGGCGGACATCGGGTATCCAGTCGTGCTCAGGCCGTCGTTCACGCTCGGCGGAGCGGGTGGTGGAATCGCCCATGACGAGGACGATCTCGTGCGCATCGTATCCCAGGGCCTTGAGCTGTCGCCCGTCGGCGAGGTGCTCGTCGAGGAGAGCATCGAGGGGTGGAAGGAATTCGAGATGGAGGTCGTGCGCGACAAAGCCGGCAACGGCATCATCGTGTGCTCCATCGAGAACCTCGACCCGATGGGCGTGCACACAGGCGATTCGATCACGGTCGCGCCCGCCCAGACGCTCTCGGATGTCGAATATCAGCGCATGCGCGTGGCGTCGCTCGCCGTGCTCGAGAAGGTCGGTGTCGAAACCGGAGGTTCGAACGTCCAGTTCGCCGTGAACCCAATCGACGGCCGCATGGTGATCATCGAGATGAACCCGCGTGTCTCGCGTTCGTCTGCGCTCGCGTCGAAGGCGACGGGGTTTCCCATCGCGAAGGTGGCCGCTCGCCTGGCCGTAGGTTTCACGCTTCCCGAGATAATGAACGACGTCACGGGCACGACGACCGCGTGCTTCGAGCCGAGCATCGACTATTGCGTGGTGAAGGCGCCGCGGTTCGCGTTCGAGAAGTTCAAGGATTCCGACGATACGCTCTCGACGCGCATGAAAGCGGTCGGCGAGGTCATGGCTATCGGCCGCACGTTCGAAGAGGCTTTGGGCAAGGCGCTGCGCTCGCTCGAGAACGGACGTGCTGGTCTGGGCGTCGACGGTCACGTGCGCGCTTCCGAGACGAAGGAAGGTTATGAAGCCTTGCTCGAGCGCCCGACCTGCGATCGCATCGTTTACATCGGCTGTGCTTTACGCTGCGGATGGACGGCAGCCGAGATTCACGAGAAGACGGGCATCGACCGCTTCTTCCTGGACCGCATGGCCGACATCGTCTCCGTGCAAGAGGCGCTGCGCGGTTCGCGCGTCGACGAGATGGATGCCGACGCCTTCCGCGTTGCGAAGCGCTATGGTCTCTCCGATATCCAAATCGCCCATCTCACGAACTCAACCGAGATTGTCGTGCGCACGCGCCGCAAGGCTCTTGGGGTGTTGCCGGCGTTCAAGACCGTCGACACCTGCGCCGCTGAATTCGCCAGCTCAACGGCCTACCACTACAAGACCTACGACGCTTCCGAAAGCGAGGTCACGCGGCCAGACGGCTTACCTGGTAAGTGTCTGGTCGAACGACCAGACACTTACCAGGTAAGCCGTCTGGCCACCCGCAAGAAAGCAGTCATCCTGGGTGCGGGGCCGAATCGCATCGGGCAGGGCATCGAGTTCGATTACTGCTGCGTGCACGCGTGCTATGCGCTGCGCGAGGCCGGATACGAGACCATCATGGTGAACTGCAACCCCGAGACGGTCTCGACTGACTACGATACGGCGGACAAGCTCTATTTCGAGCCGCTCACCTACGAGGACGTGATGGACATCCTCGATGTCGAGCGCCCCGACGGGGTTGTGGCGACGCTCGGCGGACAGACGCCGCTGAAGTTGGCGCGTGCGCTCGAGGAAGCGGGCGTGCCTCTCATGGGCACGGGGGCCGATGCCATCGACCTGGCCGAGGATCGCGACCGATTCGCAGCCGTGCTCGATGGCTTGGGCATAACGTATCCGGCAGCAGGCGACGCGTCGACCCTGGAAGAGGCCGTGAAAGTTGCGGGACGCATCGGGTTCCCCCTTCTCGTGCGGCCAAGTTACGTCCTCGGCGGGCGCGGCATGGCCATCGTGTACGACGCTTCCCAGCTCAGACGCTATATGGGCGAGGCGGCTAAGATATCCCCCGACCATCCCGTCTACCTCGACAAGTTCCTCGAGTCGGCAGTCGAAATCGACCTCGACTGCATTTGCGACGGCGACGACGTCTACATCGGGGGAATACTCGAGCACATCGAGGAAGCCGGCATCCATTCGGGCGACTCGGCTTGCTGCATTCCGCCGTTCTCCCTGTCGGATGCGCTCGTGGGCAAGCTGCGCGACATCGCTTGGAGATTAGCGCTCAGTCTGGGAGTCCAGGGCTTGCTCAACATTCAGTTTGCCGTGAAGGACCAGGTGGTCTACGTCATCGAGGCGAATCCGCGAGCCAGTCGCACCGTCCCGTTCGTGTCGAAGGCCACGGGGGTGCCCCTCGCGAAGGTGGCGGCGCGCGTCATGGCAGGCGAGCGGCTGGCCGACATGGGCCTGCCTCCCGATGACCGGGAACTCGGCTATTGCGCGGTGAAGGAAGCGGTCATGCCGTTCGGCAGGTTCCCAGGCTCGGATGTCGTGCTCGGTCCCGAGATGAAGTCGACCGGCGAGGTCATGGGGGTTGATTCGACGTTCCCTGCGGCTTACGCGAAGACCCAGGTCGCAATTGCGTACGAGCTGCCGCATTCCGGCAACGTGTTCGTGAGCGTGGCGGACCGCGACAAGCGCTATATCTCGTCGATCGCCCGCGATTTCGCACGCCTAGGTTTCAACATCGTGAGCACGGGTGGGACGGCCAAGACCCTGACAGCGTCGGGCGTGCCGTGCAAGAAGGTGAAAAAGGTCAGCGAAGGGCATCCCAACGTCGTCGATTTGATGGCAGCTGGAAGGATCCAAATGGTGATCAACACGCCTTTCGGGCATGCGGCACGTGGGGACGGATACGAATTGCGATTGGCGGCCGTGCGTCATGGCGTGACGTATGCCACCACTATCGCCGCAGCTCAAGCACTTGCAGCTGCAATGGAAACGGTTCATGACGAAGGCTTGGGCATCACCGCCTTGCAAGATCTGTCTCACCAATAAGTCGGGAGAACCGCTCTTCCGATTTATCTCGATTAGGCAGGGAGGCTTGCTGCTTCCGAATAAGCATGGTGGTGTGCGCCAGCAACACGAGGCAAAGCGTTGTCGACACACGAAAGGTGCAAGATATGTGCGGAATAGTTGGATATACGGGAACGCGGGCGGCAGCGTCCAAGTTGCTCGATGGATTGGCGAAACTGGAGTACCGCGGGTACGATTCAGCTGGAATCGCCGTCATTGAAAGCGACGGACTCGCAATCGTCAGGCGGCGTGGCAAGGTTGCAGAGCTTGCGCACACTGCCTCGCATTTCGACCTTTTGGGCACGTGCGGCATCGGCCACACGCGTTGGGCGACGCACGGAAGGCCTTCGGAGGCCAACGCGCACCCACATGCGTCGTGCGCGGGCGATATCGCAGTCGTGCACAACGGCATCATCGAGAACTACGCCGAGCTTCGCGAGGAGCTCGAGTCCCGTGGCCATACGTTCCGCAGCGAGACCGATACCGAGGTCATCGCCCATCTGGTCGAGGAGGCGTATGCGAGCGTCGTTGCTGCCGGGGGATCCCTGAAACGCGACACGCATGGGCTCGCCGAGGCGGTGCGCGTCGCCAGCGTTCGGCTCGTGGGGTCATACGGCCTCGCCGTGACCAGCGTGCACGAGCCTGGTGTCATCGTGGTCACGCGCCGTGACATGCCCATCATCGTGGGCACGGCAGCGGATGGATCCTACGTCGCCTCCGATGCAATTGCCGTCATCGGCGCCACGCGTGACGTGGTGTATCTCGACGACGGTCAAATCGCCTGCTTGACGCCGGACGCCATTGCGTTCTTCGACAACCACGGTCGGGAAATCGAGCTCGCAACGACCCATATCGCGTGGGACATGGACGTTGCCGAGAAGGGCGGATATCCCGACTTCATGCTCAAGGAGATTCACGAGCAGCCGCGCGTCATCCGCGATACGCTCGCCGGACGCCTCGTGGGCGGTCGGCTCGAGATCGACGAGCTCGACATGACATCCGAGGAGCTCAATCTCATCGACCGCGTGTACGTCATCGCATGCGGCACGAGCTACCACGCCGGGCTCATCGCCCGCGAAATGATCGAAGGTTGGGCGCGCATTCCCACGGAGGTCGAGGTCGCGAGCGAGTTCAGATACCGCAATCCCATTATCACGCCGACGACGCTCGTGGTCGCCGTGTCGCAATCGGGCGAAACGGCTGACACGCTCGCGGCCATCCGCGACGCGCGCATCAAGGGCGCGCGCGTGTTCGGCATCACCAACGTGCTGGGCAGCCCTGTGGCCCGCGAGTCCGACGGCGTCATCTACACGAAGGCGAACAAGGAGATAGCCGTAGCCTCCACCAAGTCGTTCCTCGGTCAGGTGGTAAGCCTCACGCTGTTGGCGCTGTTGCTTGCGCAGGCGAAGGGCAAGTTGCGCATGAACCAGATCAGGCTCATTTTCCGCGAACTTGCCGACACGGCTGAACAGGTCGAGCGGATTCTTTCCGATATGTCGACCATCGAGGAAGCGGCGCGGGCGTGCGTTGATGCGACCAGCGCGCTGTTCGTCGGGCGTGGCATGGGCGCTGCCATCGCGCGCGAGGGCGCGCTCAAGCTCAAGGAAATCAGCTACCTGCATGCCGAGGCGTATCCCGCAGGCGAGATGAAACATGGCCCCATTGCGCTCATCGACGAGGGATTCCCGGTCATCGCAATCGCCACGCAAAGTCCCGTCTACGACAAGGTCGTCTCGAACCTCCAGGAAAGCCGTGCGCGCGGGGCACTCGTCGTGGTTATCGCGACCGAAGGCGACGAGGCCATCCGCGAGCATGCCGACCATGTCATCTACATCCCCAAGGTGCGTGATACGCTGTCGGCCATCACGGCGAGCGTGCCGTTGCAGCTGCTGGCGCGCTCCATCGCTGTCATGCGAGGGTGCGACGTCGACCAGCCGCGCAACCTCGCAAAATCGGTGACGGTGGAATAGGCGAAGAAAGCGGGTCAGTGCCCTGCGATGAGTCAGGTGCCAGGGCGCCGGCTCATCTGGCCCATCGTGCTCAGTGAACTAGGGGCCAGGGCGCCGGCTCATCAGGCTCATCGTGCGCGAACGCCGAGCTTGGTGCACATGAAGGCGTTGGCGGCATGCTCGGCTCGGTCGTCGAGCGCGCTGAGCGTAGGGGCGGGCAAACCGTTTTCGGCGGCTCTTCTTGCAAGCGCCTTTTCTATAAGCCAGTCGGCAATTTCGGGGTTCTTGGCAAGCAGGGGTCCGTGCAGGTACGTGGCCACGACATTGCGGTATCGGGCGCCGTCGAACCCATCTCGTCCGTTGTTGCCCTCGCCGCGACCGTCTATGATGCGGCCGAACGGCTCGCATCCATCGCCGAGGAACGTGCGCCCGGCATGGTTCTCGTAGCCGACGACGGGCGCTTTCGCCAACGGGCTTTCCAACGCCACGTTTCCGACGAGCCGATTGTGCGAGCCGCCTTTTGCGCGTTTCGTCTCGATGTCGAGGATTCCCAGCCCGGGCACGGTCTCATTGCCGAGCAGCCAGGTGCGCCCGAGAATCTGGAAACCTCCGCAGATAGCCAGCAGAACGCCGCCGCCTTCCACGTAGTCTCGCAGTGCAGTTGCCTGCTCGAGCAGGCTTCGCGATGCGGCGCGTTGCTCGCGGTCGGGGCCGCCACCCAGAAAGACGATATCGGCTTGCGACAAGTCTACCGGCTCTCCGCGCGTCGCGCGCACGACCTCAACGTCGATTGCGCGTCTGTGCGCGCGAGTCGCCAGAACCGCCACATTGCCTCCGTCGCCGTAGAGGTTCAGCAGCTCCGGATACAGGTGGACGATCGTGAGCTTCGCATGTGGGAGCGTTTGGCTTGCAGGCGACACCACCTGGTTGCAGGTGGGTATTCCCACCTCGTGCGTGCACGTCCGAACAGCCGCATGCCCTGCATCGCTCGCCTTGGGCTCGAAAGCCTTCTCGTCACGTGCCATCTCGTCGAGCTCCGCCTTGACGTCCGGAAGTGCCGTGTAGTTCGCAATCAGGAAAAGGCCGGCATCGGGTTTCGCGCAAGCCGCTTTCCGTGCGAGGTCGCGCGCTCCGTCGACGAGTTCAGCATCGATTCCCGCATATTTCAGCCTGACCTGCAAGTCGTTGCGCCTTATGCCGCCAGCGAACACGACGAGATCGTCGACTGTGGCCAGCTCCTCGAAGTCGACGTCCCACAGCCATGAGACGTCGTGGCCATCGGCTTCCTTGTCGTTGATGAAGAACGCAGCTGCCTTTGGCCCTGGGGCGTCGGCGCCGATCCGCAGGTTCTGGTTGAGCCCGACGGGATTCTTGGCAAGGTTGAGCAATACGTCGTGCCCGCCGACGTGGTAGGCCTGGAGCCTTCCGTTGTCAGGGGCGAACGCACGAATCGCGCGTTCGACGTATTCGAACGGAATGTTGCAGCAGTCGGCGGCGGCGCAAGTCGCCAGAAGGTTGTAGGTCATGTACGCGCCCGCGAGCGGCGATTCCAGATGCCCGACGGTCGTGCCGTGACGCAGCACGCCGAACGAAATCCCCTGTCTGTCGATTCGTACGCCGCGGGCCCGATACATCGGCTCGGTTCGCGCGAATCCACATCGGGGGCAGCGGTACGATCCCAGCTGTCCGTACTGGTGCCAGGCGTAGTCGAGCTCGGCGTCGCATGCCTGGCACAGGCCGGAATCGGCCACCTTGTTCTGGAGGAGTCCCAAGTCTTCTGAAATGCCGAAGGGCTTGCACTTGTTCGCCGAATGGTCGGCGATGGCCTGGCAGAACGGGTCGTCGGCATTGTAGACGAGCACCGTGCCGGGCGACGATGCCAGGGCTTCGGCTATTCGTTGTTGGACGTGGTCGATTTCGCCTGCACGATCCAACTGGTCGCGGAACAGGTTCAGCAGAACGACGAAATCGGGCTGCAATTGGGGCATGATCTTGGCCAGCCACAGCTCGTCGCTCTCGAACACGCCCCAATCGGCGGTGCGGGCGTGCAGCAACGCGCTCGCCACGCCGGAGTCGAGATTGGCGCCGGTGCGGTTGCATGCGACTGTTTTCCCATACGCTTCGAGCACATCTGAGAGCAGGTTCGTGACCGTCGTCTTTCCGTTCGTCCCGACAACCACGATGGTCCCTTCTGAGACCCGCGGCTTCAGGTGGGCGATGAGGTTGGGATCGACGACGAGACCTGCCTTGCCGGGGAAATTGGCCGCCGGCCTGTGGGCCACTTTTGCGAGCGCCCATGTCGCTGCCGCCCCTACGGCTTTCGCAAGTTCGAACTTCATGTTCGTGGCGCGAGCTTTTTCGCGCTATCGCCGAAGAACACCTCGTGCCAGCATAAGAAGCAGTAGATGTTCCAAATGCGCATCATCTTGAGCTTGTTGCGGCCGGCGATGGTCGTGAAATCGGCCGAGCGGTGGTCGTCGAGCATTTTCACGAGGTAATCGACGTTGAAGAACTCGTGGGCGGCGGGCGACGTGAACGCCTCCTTGATGCGCTCGTAATACAGGTCAGTTTGCAGCCAAACCGTCAGCGGCGTGATGACCGGCTGCTTGGGCATGTTGGCGACTTTTTTCTGGAAACCGAGCTTGGCGGCGGCAACGCGCAGCGCGTATTTCGAGTGCTCGCCGTCGACGCGGCACGACGTGGGCAGTTGCAACGCGACGTCGAGCACGCGCTTGTCGAGGAACGGCACGCGCAGCTCGAGTGAGTGGGCCATCGACATTTTGTCGGCCTTCAGGCAGATGTCGAAGGGCATGTACGACACCATGTCGACGTACTGGGTCTGCGTGATGACGTCGAGCCCTTGGGCCGCGGCCTCGTCGAAATGCGGCTTGCACCACTTCCACGGCTTGCAGGGGCCGTCGTAACCGCGCAGTACAAGGGGCACTTCGTCCCACATGTAGTTCATGACGGCGCGCTGATAGCTGCGCTCGGGGCCTCCGGCGCCGCGCATGGCGAAGTGACGGCCATGAAACGGCGGCAGTTTTTCGGCGATCGCTCCTGCCGCGGCGCGAACGGGGTGTGGCACGGCCTTGAAGTACTTCGCGAACTCGAACTGGTCGTGGTAGATCCAATAGCCGCCGAACAGCTCGTCAGCCCCTTCGCCGGACTGCACCACCTTGACCTGCTCGCTCGCCAGGCGCGATACGAAATACAGCGGGATGGCCGACGGCGCGCCGAGCGGCTCGTCCATGTGGTATTGCTCGACGGGCACGATGTCGAGAAACTCCTCGGCGCTGACCTGCGTTTCCCAATTGGGGAGGTGCGCCCACTGGGCGAATGCGCGCGAATCGGCAAGCTCGTCGAGCTTGATGTCGAAATCGTCGAGCGCGGCGATTTCGGCGAGCTTTTCTTCGCAGCCTATGTCGTAGCCCACCGAGAACGTCTTAACGTCGGGTGCGTGTTGGCCCATGCAGTATGCCGCCAGCGACGAGTCGATGCCGCCGGACAAGAAGCTGCCGATCTCGACGTCGGCGATCTCGTGTGCCGTGACCGACTCGTCGAACACCTCGTTCACGATGTCGGCCCATTCGTCGAGCGTTTTCGGCTCGTCGATTTTGTAAGTGATGTGGAAGAAGCACTCGATGTGCATCTGGCCATCCTTGAACACCATGAAATGGCCGGGGAGCAGCTTGTGCACGCCTGCGAACATGGTCTGCGAGTCGTTCAAGTACTCGAAGCACAGGTATTGCGGAAGCATCGCACGGTTGACAGCGGGCGTGAACTTCGGGTGTGCGTAGAACGCCTTGATTTCGGAACCGTAGATGAGCCGGTCTCCGTCCTGCGTGTAGTAAAGCGGCTTGATGCCGAAGATGTCGCGTGCGCAGACGAGTTGCTTTCGCACGTCGTCCCAGATGGCGATTGCGAACATGCCACGCAACCGCTCGAAGACGCCCACGCCCCATTCCTCGTAGCCGTGAACGACGACCTCGGTGTCACCGTTCGTCACGAACTCGTAGCCCGCCGCGCGCAGCTCGTCGCGCAGTTCCCGGAAGTTGTAGATCTCGCCGTTGAACGTGACGGTCACGTCTTCCTGGGCGTTGCGCATGGGCTGTTTGCTGCCCTCGAGGTCGATGATCGACAGGCGGCGGAAGCCCATCGCGATGCGGTCGTTGACGTAGTAGCCGTCGTCGTCGGGGCCGCGGTGCTTGATGCGGTCGGCCATGTCGCGCACGATGGCGAGATTGGCCTCGGCGTCGTAGTCGACTGTCGTGAACCCCACGAATCCGCACATGCTTGCTGCGCCTCCGATTCTTTTCGTTCCCGTGCGTACGTCTCGATTTTCCATCGAACGCATTGCGGTTCCGTTTCGCGGCAAACAAGTGAAACGCGCCCTTAACCCCCTTGAAATATCATGGCAATAATGAGTCGGAAGGACAGTTTTCCTGGCCTATTGGCTAGATTGCCTGTTCGCCGCGCTCGCGGGTGCGGATGCGGATGACCTCCTCGACGGGGCTGATGAAGACTTTGCCATCGCCGACATCTCCGGTGGCGGCCGTTTCGCAGATGAGATCGACGAGCTTGTCGGCATCGTCGTCGGCGACAACGAGTTCGAACTTGACCTTCGGCAGCATGTTCAGGAGCACTTCGGTTCCACGGAAGTATTCCGACCAGCCATGTTGGTTGCCGCATCCCATCACTTGGGCGATGGTCATGCCTGATACGTCGGCTGCGAACAGGGCGTCCTTCAGCTCTTCCATCTTCTCGGGGCGAACGATTGCGATGATTCGCTTCATATCCGGTTCCTCCTTAGTCCATGCCCAGGTATGCGGGATACGCGCTCTCGCCGTGGTTGACCACGTCGAGGCCGAGCGCTTCTTCTTGCTCGCTCACGCGCAGGGTGCCGCCGAACGCAGCCTTCACCACGAGCCCGATCACGAGTCCGCCCACGATGACGAACGCAAGCGTCACCAGGATACCGAGCAGCTGGCTGACCAGCAGTGACGGGTCGCCGGTGTAGACGAGTCCGCCGAAATCGGTCCACGAGAGCTCAGGCACGCAGAAAATGCCGGTGAGCAGGCCGCCCACGGTGCCGCCAATCGAATGGCAGCCGAATGCGTCGAGCGCGTCATCGTAGCCGATCCTACGTTTGGCATAGCTGATGGCGAAAAAGCAGCACGGCGCCGTGACGAAGCCCATTACGATAGCAGCCCACGGCTCGACGAAGCCCGCTGCAGGCGTAATGGCCACGAGGCCGGCTACCAAGCCGGTGCATGCGCCAACAAGCGTTGGTTTGCCGACGCGAATACGTTCGACGAGCATCCACGACAACATGCCCGCCGCTGAGGCGACGATCGTGTTGAGCAATGCGAGGGCCGCCACGCCGTCGGCTGCGAACTGCGAGCCGGCGTTGAAGCCGAACCAGCCGAACCACAAAAGCGTTGCGCCCAAGACCACGAACGGCACGTTGTGCGCGCGGTAGCTCATCACGCCGAACCCGCGCCGCTTGCCGAGCAGCAGGCAGAGCACCAGTCCGGTGACGCCCGAGCTGATGTGCACCACGTCGCCGCCTGCGAAGTCGAGCGCGCCGATGACATCGCCGATGAGGCTGCCATCGCCGCCCCAGACCATGTGCGCGAGCGGCGCATAGACGATAGGAACCCACAGTGCGATAAACGCGACGACGGCTCCGAACTTCATGCGGCCGGCTACGGCGCCGGTGATGATGGCACACGTGATCATGGCGAAGGCCATCTGGAAACCGATGTCGACGATGGCGGGGTAGGTGGCATCTTCTGGAACGTTGGCTGCCTCTGCCAGCATGTTGCTGGTTGCAGAGAAGCATCCCATCTGGTCGAATCCGCCGAAGAATGACAGCGACCCGTCGCCGCCGTACGCGAACGACCATCCGCATGCCACCCACATCACTCCGACGACGCCGATGACCGCGAGTACCATCATCATGGTGTTCACGACGTTCTTGCGCCGCGAAAGGCCGCCGTAGAAGAACGAGAGGCCAGGTGTCATGAGTGCGACCAGCATCGTGCACACAATCATGAATGCGGTGGAGCCTGTGTCGTACATACCAATCACTTCCTTTCGGGAAACGGCTTTGCCGATAGCCCGATTCTCGAAAGGAAGGATTGCGGGTTTGTTTCAGGGACGGGTCGTGAAATCCAGGGTTAATTGCCCTGTAACGTCCTCGCAACTTTGAGATGGTGCCAGACAGTCACCTGGTAAGTGTCTGGTGAGGATTACCAGACGGTCACACGGTAAGTGTCTGGTAACCACCAGACACTTACCGTGTGACCGTCTGGCGTGGCGAGCCGCCAGGCATCCGCCAGACGCTCACCAGACACTTACCAGGTGACTGTCTGGTGTTACCATACGTGCAGGGAATTTGCAGCAACCGTTGAGTTTGGAGGGACGATGACACCTCGTCTGATTGCATGTGACGTGGATGGGACATTGCTCCCTGCGGGTCAACCGGAACTATCTGATGAGACGGTTGCGTTGATCAGGCGCATCGTCGAGGCGGGAATCGTTTTCGTTCCTGCGAGCGGGCGCCAACTCACGGGGTTGAGGAAAGTGTTCGCGCCCGTCGGATGCGTGGACGCGTTTGTCGCCGAGGACGGCGCCGTCCCATGCGTTGCCGGCGAACTCGTCGGCGCCGTTGCGATCGACCGCGAGCTTGGCGATGAGCTGGTGCGGGCGGTCTTGGCCAAGCCCGAATGCGAGCTCTACGTCGGCGGCGTCGAGACATGTTACGTGCAATCCGACAATCCGGCCTTCATCGATCATTTACGGAACATCCTGAACTTCGACGTCACGATTGTGGACGATGCTACCGCCGTTCCTGAACCGTATTGGAAGATCTCGGCGTACCATGCCGCCTTTGATCCTGATTGCGACTACTGGATGGGCAACTATTCGGATCGCTGCAAAGTGGTGTTGGCAGGGCGCGACTGGATTGACATGATCGCGACGGGCGTGAGCAAGGCGGCTGGTGTGGCGTCGGTTTGCGATGCGTTGAACATCGACCCGAGCGAGTGCATCGCGTTCGGCGATGCTGACAACGACGTCGAGATGTTCGAGCTCGTTGGGCATTCGTATGCTATGGAATCGGCAAGTGAGGCTGCGCGAGACGCTGCCGATGAGACGATAGCAAGTGTTGAAGAGGTCCTGGCGAAAATCCTCTCCGACATGGGACGTTAATTCAGGCTAATAAACATGCTGGCCCATTGCTTGCAATGGGCCAGGGAAGCAGTTGCGTTATCTCTTCGTTTCGCCTTTACAGCTCGATGCGTTCGAACATGTCGCGGCCCATGCCGCACATCGGGCACGTGAAGTCGTCAGGCAGCTCATCCATCTCGACGACGTATCCGCAGATCATGCAGCGCCAGCCATAGCGGGGCTTCGCGTCTTCCTGCGGCGCAGCGGCTTCGGTGGCGACGGCAGGTTCGTCGGCTTTCTCTTCGTAGCTCGAGGCCTTCGGCGGGGTCTTGCCGCCCTTCACCTGATGGTAGTACGCATAGGTCATCGGAGGCTCGCTCGAGAGCACCTCGGCGCACTCGACCTCGCCGACAATCAGGTAATGCGTGCCCACGTCGATCGATTCGATCACGCGCGCACCGATGTGCGCGACAGCGCCCTCGGTGACGAAGGGTACACCCGCTTCGTCGAAACTGTGGGGCGTTTCAGCGAACTTGTCGATTTCAGCGCTCGTCTTGAACCCGAAGCGTCCGATGAGCTCCATCGAGGCGCTCTCGGAAAGCACGGTGGCTTCGAAGCGTCCCGCTTCGAGCACAGCACCAGCCGTGTAGTTTTCCTTGTTGATGGCGACACTCACACGCGCGGGCTTCGACGTCACCTGTTGGAACGTGTTGACCACGCAACCGACGAGCTCGTCGCCGCGTTTGGTCGAGATGATGTACATGCCGTAGTTCATGGAGCGGAAAGCTTTGGTGTCGATCGCTTCTTTGGTCATAGCATGTCCTTTCGCTTTGGGCCTTGGTGAAAGGATACCGCATGGGCGAGCCTTTTGGTCGGTTGAGGCAACATCGCTCTTGACCGTGCGCCAGATTTCCTCTATAGTACATTTAAACAAATGAACAGATATTCATATGTCCAGGTAAAAGGGGAAAGAAATGAGAAAAGTTTACAAGCTCGATGGCGAGTTGTGCGCGAATTGCGCTGGGAAGATCCAGGCGGCTGCCGAGAAGCTCGACGGCGTGAACAAAGTGTCGGTCAACGCCATGACCTACAAGCTCACGCTCGATTGCACCGACGAGACGTTCGATGCGAACCTGCAGAAGGTCGTCAAGCTGTTCGCCGATATCGAGCCGGACTGCGAGGTTTTGCTCTAGTTCCGCGCAGGTAACCGCGACAGAGGCGCCGATGAACAAGAAGCAAAAGAAGAAGCGCAACCGCATACTCGTAGCCCTCGGCATTTTCGTAATCATGGAAGTGCTCGAGATCGCGGGCGTTTTCGACTCGTTGCCGTACGGGCTTTGGGTCGAATTCGTCGCGTTCCTCATCCCGTATCTCATTGCCGGCTACGACGTTCTGGCCAAAGCATGGCACGGTATCACGCACAGGCAGCCGTTCGACGAGAACCTGCTCATGGCCATCGCCACCATCGGCGCATTTGCGCTCGTGTTCTTTCCCGAGAGCGAGCCGCACATGGCCGAGGGTGCTGCCGTCATCCTGTTCTACCAGGTAGGTTCGCTGTTCGAAAGCTATGCGGTTGGCAAAACGCGCAAATCGATATCGGACATGATGGACATCGCGCCCGACTACGCCAACGTGTTGAACGAGTCTGGCGAAATCGAGCAGGTCGACCCCTTCGAGGTCGCTGTGGGCTCCGAGGTTGTCGTGAAAGCCGGCGAGCGCATTCCGCTCGACGGCGTGGTTGTCTCGGGGCGTTCGCAGATCGACACGTCGGCGCTCACCGGCGAGTCGGTGCCGCGCGTGGTCGAGGAAGGCGCCGAAGTCGCAAGCGGTTGTGTCAACATGACCGGCATGTTGACGATCCGCACTTCGTCCACCGCCGAGAACTCAACTGTTCAGCGCATCTTGGAACTGGTGGAAAACGCCAGCGAGAAGAAGTCTCGCAGCGAGACTTTCATCAGCCGCTTCGCACGCATCTACACGCCCGTCGTGGTGGGCGTCGCGTTGCTCATGGCGATCGTCTGCCCGCTGTTCCTCGGCTACAGCTGGACGCAAGGTGTTTCCAGCGCGCTCATCTTCCTGGTGGTCAGTTGTCCGTGTGCCCTGGTCATCAGTGTGCCGTTGTCGTTCTTCGGTGGCATCGGCGCTGCCAGTCGCAAGGGCATCCTCGTGAAGGGGTCGACGTATCTCGAGGCCCTCTCCAAGGTCGACACCATCGCTTTCGACAAGACGGGCACGCTCACCAGCGGCACGTTCGGCGTCGTTGCCGTGCATGCCCATGGCGGCGTTGAAAAGGACCTGCTTCTGTCATACGCCGCTCACGCCGAGTCGTATTCCAACCATCCCATCGCGCTTTCGGTGGTGGACAGCTATTCCGGCGTGATCGATCGCGACAAGATCGAGAACGTCGAGGAGATTTCGGGCGAGGGCGTGTCTGCGCGAATCGACTCGCACGAGGTGCTCGTCGGCAACGATAAGCTCATGGCGGAAAACGGCCAACTCTACCACGATTGCAAGCTCGTCGGCACCATCTTGCACGTTGCGGTCGACGGCGAGTATCTCGGCCACATCATCATTGCAGACATGATGAAAGACGATGCCAAGCAGGCCATCGACAACCTGCATGCTGCCGGCGTGAAGAGAACGGTCATGTTGACGGGCGACCGCAAGGAAGTTGCCGAAGCTGTGGCTCGCGAGCTCGGTGTAGACGAGGTTCGCGCGCAGTTGATGCCTCAGGACAAGGTGGATGCCGTCGAATCGCTGCTCGAGGCCAACGAAGGCACGAGCCACAATGTGGCATTCGTCGGCGATGGCATCAACGACGCACCTGTGCTCATGCGTGCCGACGTGGGCATCGCCATGGGCGGCATGGGGTCCGACGCTGCCATCGAGGCGGCCGACATCGTGCTCATGGACGACAAGCCCTCCAACATCGCGCGCGCCATCCGCATCGCCCGCAAGACGCTTCGCATCGTAAGGCAGAA
Organism: uncultured Coriobacteriaceae bacterium; assembly: GCA_902779135.1. GTDB lineage: Bacteria > Actinomycetota > Coriobacteriia > Coriobacteriales > Eggerthellaceae > UBA9715. The sequence goes on from CACZAR010000005.1 coordinate 37,829, forward strand.
CATCGTGTTCGCCCTGGCGGTGAAAGTCGTCATCATGATCCTCGCACTGCCCATGATCGGCATTGCCAACATGTGGCTGGCCGTGTTCGGCGACGTGGGAGTGTCGGTGCTCGCCATCTTGAACGCCATGCGCTGCCTGAGCGTGAAGGAGTGAGTCAAAGGGACAGTCCCAATGACTCATTTGTGATTCGCGGGCTTTTACAGGTCCTTGAAGTGGAACGAGCGTTTGCCGGTGGCGTAGTCACCCACGATGTGGCCGTGGCCTTCGATCTCGTACTTGTAGGTGACGAGGCCCTCGAGTCCCACGGGCCCGCGGGCGTGCAGCTTCGACGTGCTGATACCCACCTCGGCGCCGAAGCCGTAGCGGAAGCCGTCGGCGAAGCGCGTCGAGCAGTTGCGGTAGACGCCTGCTGAGTCGACGAGCTGCATGAAGTGAGCCGCCGCCGCATCGTCTTCGGCCATGATGGCATCGGTGTGGTGCGAGCCGTAGCGGTTGATGTGCGTGATGGCCTCGTCGATGTCGTCGACGATTTTGATGGAGAGGATGAGGTCTAAGTATTCGGTGGCCCAATCGTCATCGGTCGCAGGGTCGCAGTCGATGATGGCTTGCGTGTCGGCATCGCCGCGCAGTGTCACGCCGGCCTCGGCGCATGCAGCAGCCAGCGGAGGCAGAAGCGAAGGAGCAACTGCGCGGTGCACGAGCAGCGTTTCGACAGCGTTGCAGGCGGCGGTGTATTGGGTCTTCGCATCGATGATGACGGGAACGGACAGCTCGACATCAGCCGACGCATCGGCGTAGATGTGGCAGATGCCGTCGGCATGGCCCATGACGGGGATGCGCGTGTTGTCCATGATGTAGCGCACGAACGAGTTGGAACCGCGCGGGATGAGCAGGTCGACCGAGCCGTCGCAGGCGAGCAGTTTGCCGATGTCCTCGCGTGCCTCGATTTGGAATGTGCAGAGCTTGGGCATGCCAGCTTCGACTGCTGCCGCATGGATGAGCTCGAACAGCGCCTTGTTGGTGCGCATCGTCTCGCTACCACCCTTGAGAATCGAGCAGTTGCCGCTCTTCAGGCACAGTGTCGAGATCTGTACGAGCGCGTCGGGGCGCGCCTCGAAGATGACGCCGATGACGCCGATGGGGCAGGCGATGCGGCGCATGCGCAGCCCTTCATCGAGCTCACGGTCGAGCAGCACGGCGCCGACGGGGTCGGCCAGCTTGATGAGGTCGTCGATGCCAGCGCAGACGTCGTCGAGCTTGTGCTGGTCGAACTTGAGGCGCTTGACGATAGCGGGCGCAACGCCGCTTTCCTCGGCGGCGGCGAGGTCGGCCTTGTTGGCTTCGAAGATAACAGCCGCGTTGGCGGCGAGCGCTTCCTTGATTGCGGCGAGCGCGGCATTGCGCGTTTCGGTGGACGTTGCAGCCACTTCAGGGCTTGCGAGTTTCATTTCGCGTGCGATTTCGGCGATTTCGATCGTTGCGTTCGCTTGGTCTGACATGGGTTCTCCTATCCGGCTTGCGGGTGGGTGACGATGATGTCGCTTGTGTCCAGTATACGGCCTTGTGTCGGTTGCAACGACGGGATAATGGTCGACGTTCTCTCTTTGCGTCGAGCGAGAAATATTTGGTTGTTTTGAAGTTGAAGGAGCGCTACGACATAACCTTCACGAAGCGGAACAAACCCTCATCGCTTCCAGGGTAATCGCCGGCATCCTCGGTGGAGAACTCAGGGTCCTCGTGATACTTGTTGAAGTATTCCACGATGTGGAACCCGCAGCGATTCACGTAGAAATGGATGTTGCGCTTCTCGTGGTAGGCGGTGACGAGCTCCCAGATTTGCGTTTCGGGATAACGCGCCTCAATGGCTTGCCATGCAGCCTGGCCAAGACGTAGGTTCTGCTTGTCAGGGTCGATGAAGAGGAACTCGAGCGTTTTGCGCGCTTCGCCGCCCGTGATGACAGCGCCTCCGATGTCTTTGCCCTCGTGAACGATGCTCAGTGCTTCGGCATTTTCACCGTCGAGGGCTTCGTCGACGTCGCGCTGAGGCGGGATGTTGCCCAGGAAATCGGGGAAGTCCGAACGCGTTGCGTAGGTGAATGCTTTTTGCAAGCGCTTGACGAAATCGTCCAGATCCTTGTATTCGACGGGAACGAGCTCAACCGTTTGCTGCATATTCGGTCCTTTCTACGGTTGTGGTTCACTGTAGCGCACTGAGTGGGGAAAGGGGAATTTGGTTCTTTTTTGTCGGCAAAACCTACACGATTTTGGGGAATGTAAACGATGCGGGCAGATGCTGGCGCGGGCAGACACTTACCGGGTGAGGTGTCTGGTGGCCACCAGAAATGGCACAGTGCTCCCAGGGAACTTTGTGCCATTTAGTGTCTTCCCTCGATAATGTGCCACGCGATGGCAGGAAATTGCGGGGAGTCACCGTCCTCTAAGGTTTCTTTAAGGTTGCTGCGTCATCATTTCATGCATCGTAGGAATCTTTGAACTTGAACCGATGTGAGGTGAACTCGATGAATACAACCAAGAAGATGGCAGCGCTCATTGTGGCGGCCATGTTATCAGTCATGGTTTTCACAGGATGCACGGGCACGAGCTCCGCGTCGGATAGTGCGAGCACGACTTCCGCAAGCTCTTCGATGCAGTCAAGCTCGATGGGCGCACCGCCAAGCGGCAGCTCGATGGGCGAGCCGCCCTCGGGAAGCTCCGGTGGCCCCGGTGGTGCTCCTGGTGGCGGAACGTCCGATTTCGAATACACGGCAGCCACGGAAATCACGTCGGCCGACTCGCAGGACGGTCAAACCTACGCTTCCACGACGACCGACGAGAGCGCGCTCATCGTGAACACGGCTGATGATGTGGCCCTGTCAAACATCACAGTTACAAAATCCGGCGACTCGAACGGCGGTGACAACTGCAACTTCTACGGGCTGAACGCAGGTTTGCTCGTGATGGGCGGCTCGACGACCACCATCACCGGCGGCACGATTGAGACAAATGCCAATGGCGCAAACGGCATCTTCTCGTATGGCGGCAACGGCGGTCACAACGGCGGTGAAGGCGACGGCACAACGGTCAACGTGAGTGACGTGACCATCACCACGACCGGCAGCGGTTCGGGTGGCATTATGACCACCGGCGGCGGAGTCATGAATGCGAGCAACCTCACCATCACCACGAGTGGCGGTTCGTCTGCGCCTATCCGCACCGACCGTGGTGGCGGCACGGTCAACGTTGACGGCGGTACCTATACGTCCAACGGCCTCGGCTCGCCAGCGATTTACTCCACCGCCGACATCAACGTGGCCAACGCGACCCTCGTGTCCAATCTGTCCGAAGGTGTGTGCATCGAGGGCAAGAACTCCATCACGCTCACCGACTGTGACCTGACGGCAAACAACACGAAGTGCAACGGACACGCTACGTTCTACGACTCGATCATGATCTACCAGTCGATGTCGGGTGATGCAGATAGCGGAACTTCGTCGTTCAACATGACCGGTGGCACGCTCACGAGCAAGAACGGTCACATCTTCCACGTGACCAATACCAACGCGGTCATCAATCTCGATGGCGTGAAGCTCGTCAACGAAGATGCTGCCAACATCCTGCTGTCGGTATGCGCGGACGGCTGGAGCGGTGCGGGCAACGTCGCGACGCTCAATGCTACGGGCCAGACGCTTGACGGCACCATCCTCGTGGGCAGCGATTCGACCCTGACGCTCAACCTGACCAACGGCTCTACGTTTACGGGCGCAATCAGCGGCGAGATCGAGAATGCAAGCGGTGAGACTGTCTCGACTGAGGTGGGCACCGTGGACGTGACGCTCGACTCCACGAGCACGTGGACCCTGACGGCTGACACGTACGTGACCTCGTTCGACGGCGATGCGGCAAACGTCATCTCGAATTGCTACACCCTTTATGTGAACGGCGTGGCCCTGAGCGGTACGAGCGCATAGCGCCTGCCAACCAAGTAAAACTCGGAGCGAAGGCCGCCTGCAGGCGGCTTTCGTTTTGCCGACTTAACCGACAATCGGTCAACTCAACGAAGTTGGTGAGAACTGGTTGGTTCTTGCTTAGAATGCAATCAAACGCAAATCGCAATTTTTGAAGCGGGAGAAATCATGCATTACACCGGTCCGACGTACAGGCCGCCATATGAAGCGGAATCGCTGCTCTTGCAGGTCACGGCAGGATGTTCGCACAACAAGTGCACGTTTTGCAGCATGTACCAGGACGTGCCGTTCGAGGTGTCGCCAATTGAGGAAATCGAAGAAGATTTGATTCAAGCTGCACGTTATGGCGACTTTTGCGATCGCGTGTTCCTCGTGAACGGCGATGCGTTCTGCTTGAGTTTCGAGCGTTTGGCCGAAATTGCCGAGCTTGTGCATCGCTACTTGCCGCGAGTCGAGTCGATCGGCGGTTACGCATCGATTAATAACGTCCTGACGAAGAGTGAAGATGAACTGCGCGAGCTGACGCGTTTGGGCTATGCGGATTTCAACATCGGGTTGGAGTCGGGTCTCGATGACGTGCTTGCTTACATGAACAAGGGCTACACGTTATCGCAAGCACGCGAGGCATTCGCTCGCCTCAACGCAGCAGGCATGCCATTCAACTTGAACATCATCACAGCGGCAGCAGGTCCCAATCGCATCGTCGAGCACGCTGCGGCCAATGCCGCCATCGTTAACGAGGCGAGTCCCACGCTTATATTCGTGTCGCCCCTGCATGTCGATCCCGGTGCACGACTTGAGCAGCTCGTCGCAGAAGGCGATTTCGAGGAGTGCGTCTTAGGCGATTACATCACAGAGGAAATCGAGTTCCTCAAGCGGCTTGATGTCCAGGACTGCGTGTTTTTCGGGTTGCACGTGTCAAATCCCGTGCGTGTGGCGGGCCTGCTTCCGCGCGACAAGGAACGCCTCGTGCAAGAGCTCGAGCTTGGGTATGGACGCTTTTCCGATTGGCAGCTCGAGAAGGTGCCGCCAAAGGGTTCCGAAGGCCGCATGATTGGCTAGATTGGCGTATGGCTTGTGTCAGGGAACCGTTCTCCTGGCACACCGTAGTTAGCGCACAAACACGAAGGACGTGTCGGTCGAACGCGCTTCGTCGAAGGTGTAATCGCTCCAAGCGAACTGCTCGATCTGCTCGAGTTCGCTCGCTTGCACGCTGGCCAAGTAACGTACCATCTCACCGCGTGCCATCTTCGCGTAGACGCCCTTCTGCACGACTTTGCCACCAGTGAGCTCGCCGAACACGCAGGTGATGTACGTATCGCCAGGTTGCAGGTACTTTTCGATCGCCTTCGAGTACTCCTTGGAGGCGAGGTTGACGATGATGTGGCTATCGTCGACGACCTCGCGGTACAGCGAGTCGCCCCAGAAATCGTAGAGGTTCGAAAACCCGTCGACGGTGGCCTTGGCTTGCATCTCGAGGCGGTAAGGCACCACTCCGTCGAACGGCTTGAGCACGCCATAGAAGCCTGAGAGTATGCGCAGGTGATCTTGCACCCAAGTCAGATGCCCGTCTTCGAAAACAGCAGGAGCCATGTAGGTGTACTGGATGCCGTCGTAAGCTAACAGCGCGGGCGTCAGGTTGCGGCACAGATCCATGTGCTCGAGGCGTTCTGCATTTTGCTCGGCGATGGCGTCGCTACAAGCCCAAAGCTTCTTTTGCTCAGCGTATGTGAGCGACCGCATCCAGTCCCGCAGTCGCTCGGCGCGCTCGATGAACACAGGGAGATCCTGGTGGGCGAGCGTCGCCTCGTCGACCATCTTCTTTGCGGGCGAGATGATGATTCTCACGAGAGATCCTCGAGCATCTGCGCGGGGTTGTCTGCGGCCTTCACCTTGCCATGCGCTTTGACGATGACGCCTTCTTCGTCGATAAGGTAGGTCGTGCGTATGACACCCATTGAGACCTTGCCGGCAGTTTTCTTCTCTTTCCATACGTCGTAGGCCGTAAGCACTTCCTTTTCGGTGTCGGAGAGGAGCGTGAAAGGCAAGCCGTACTTCTCCTCGAACTTCTTGTGCGATGCCACCGTGTCCTTGCTCACGCCGATGATCTCGGCGCCCGCTTCCCGGAACTGCGGGTACAGCTCGCCGAACGCGCACGCCTGCTTCGTGCACCCCGACGTCATGTCACGCGGGTAGAAATACAGGACGACCTTGCTGCCGCGGTAGTCCGAGAGCGAGCGCATTTCGCCGTTCTGGTCGGGGAGGGTGAAATCGGGTGCTTGCGTTCCAACTTCGAGCATGGTGGTCCTTTCTCGCGTTCGCGGTTGCATTATAGCCTGTGGGCATGTTGCAAATGAATAAAGGTACCAGGTACGTTTATTCAGGTGCGTTATTCATCATGTGGCATGCCGCATAAAAGTACCAGGTACGCTTATTCAAGGTGCGCTGTTTCACAGGTATATAATCGCCTGCATGGCTACTAACATCATAGATTTCGAAAGCGCCCGCGTTCGCGCGGGCGATCATATGGTTCGCGGATCGGCGGCCTACGGCATGGTGCGCGCGTTTGCTGTGAGCGCGCGCGGGGTCGTTCAGGCTGCGCGTGATGCGCATGATACGTCGCCGGTCGTCACGGCAGCGCTCGGACGTCTCATGATGGGCGCGCTCATGACGGGCGCGATGTTCAAGCAGCCCGACGAGCTGCTCACATACATCGTGAAAGGTGACGGCCCCATCCGCGCGATGACGGTCACAGCCAACTGCGAGGGGCAGGTGAAAGGTTTCCCAGCCAACCCGTACGTGTGGGTACCGGCGCGTCCCGATGGCAAGCTCGACGTTGGCCGCGCGGTAGGGAAGGGCACGCTTGCTGCCGTCCGCGACCTTCCTGGCTTCGAACCGTACTCGAGCAGGGTCGAGCTCGTGTCGGGCGAGATCGCCGAGGACCTCACGCATTACTTCGCCGTGAGCGATCAGATTCCGACTTCGGTCGGCCTGGGTGTGCTCGTCGGGCGCACTTGGGATGTCGAGTGCGCGGGTGGTTTCATCGTGCAGCTCATGCCCGATTGCATTGACGAGGTGGCTGAGCAGATTGAGCGAAATCTTGCATCGGTCACGTCGGTTACGGATCTGCTGCGCGAGGGCGCCACGCCAACCGACGTTCTTTGCCGCATACTCGAGGGACTTGACTACCAGGAACTCGAGGCGCAGCCGGTCGAGTTCTACTGCGGTTGCAACGAGCAGCGCGCAGCCCGTGCCACGATGGCGCTCGGCGAAGATGAGTTGCGCGACATGATCGCCAAAAACGAAACGGCTGAGGTGTGCTGCCATTTTTGCGGTAGGCGCCATTATCTTTCGCCCGAACGCTTGCGCGAGCTTTTGGGGTAAGCTAGCGTCTTCCGCCTTTGCTCATCCCTGAGCGATAACACGCTTGACGGTCTATAGTGTCTTGCCTAGATTTCTCGCTTGCTCAGGGAATCCCGACCGTTTGGTCATACTGGGTGTGCCGCAGCCGCCGCCGAGCACGCGTCCGCAATCGCGCAGGTTCAGGTAGCGCACGAGCGTGTCGTAGTGCGCCTCGAGCGCGTCGAAGGTCCAGCTGTCGTCGTTCCATGCGACGGCAAGTAGCGCCGACTTCAACCGTTTGCCCGAGATGCGGGGGTTCGCCGAGCAAAAACGATCGATTACTACCTTGAGCTGCGCTGTCATGCCGTAGTAGTACAGAGGCGTTGCGAAAACGAGCATGTCGGACGCGAGGATTTGCTCGC
>CACZAR010000006.1 GCA_902779135.1 uncultured Coriobacteriaceae bacterium
CCGAAGGGCGAGCCAAGAGCGGAACGCTCCAAACAAAGGCAACTAAGCCGGGAAGGCCGGCTTGCAAACGAAAGGAAACAAACATGAAGATCAGCGCACGCAACCAGATCAAGGGCACCGTCAAGACCGTGAAGGAGGGCGCCGTCAACGCGGTCGTCGTCATCTGCCGCGGCAACCACAACCCCATCAAGGCCGACATCACCATGGAGTCCGTCAAGGAGCTCGGCCTCGAGGAGGGCAAGGAGTGCTACGCCGTCATCAAGGCCACGAACGTGATGTTCGCCACCTCCAAGATCGAGGGCATCTCCGCCCGCAACCAGATCGAGGGCACGATTGTCAAGGTCGTCGAGGGTGCCGTGAACGGCCATGTGACCATCGAGGATGCAGACGGCGTCCAGGTCTCCGGCTCCATCACCAACGAGTCCATCCAGGACCTCGGCCTCAAGGAGGGCGGCAAGGCCGTCGCCATCATCAAGGCCACCGATGTGATGGTTGCTGTCGACTAACAACCGCTTAGTAACAGGCAAGCAAAGGGCCAGGTTTAACCTGGCCCTTTTGCTATACTCGAATGGAAATCAAGGTGCCGAAGCTTTTTGTTGGAAGGTGCGCTGATGAGTCCTTATGTTTGGTTGATTATCGCTGCTGTGATGGCGGTCGTCGAGATCGTCTCGTTGAGCTTGATCACCATCTGGTTCGTTGCGGGTGGTATTGCGGCGTTCCTCGCCGGCTTCTTCGGAGCAGACCTTGCGGTGCAGATTGTCGTCTTCCTCGTGGTGTCGTTTGCCTGTTTGGCATTGTTCCGCCCGCTCGCCATGAAGCATCGCGCTATCGGCGAGTCACATGAGAGCACCCCAGTGGGGCAGGAAGCTGTGGTTGTCGAAGCTATCAGCGGCGAGCCTGGAGCTGGCCGTGTTGAGACGGCGGACCACATGACATGGGCTGCACTGTCTGCTGATAGCTCGCCTATAGAAAAGGGCGCTCGCGTACGTGTTGTCGACCAGAAGAGCGTCAGGCTCATTGTCGAACGAATCGAATGAATAAAAGGGCGGTCCCTTTTGGTTAGTCCGTGTTTTTGGAGTAGAAGGAGCTGAACATGACCATCATACTCATCGTCATACTCGCCATCGTCATTGCGCTTGGTATCACATGCGTGCGCATTGTGCCGCAAGCTGAGACCATGGTGGTCGAACGTCTGGGGTCATACCTGACCACGTGGGGTAACGGGCTTCATTTCAAGTTGCCGCTCATCGATCGAGTGCGTGCTACGGTTTCGCTCAAGGAGCAGGTCGCCGATTTCCCGCCGCAACCGGTCATCACGAAGGACAACGTCACCATGTCTATCGACACGGTCGTGTTCTACAAGGTCATGGATCCGCGTTTGTACTGCTATGGCGTCGAGAACCCGATTATCGCCATCGAGAACCTCACGGCGACGACGTTACGCAACATCATCGGCGACCTCGACCTCGACACGACGCTCGTGTCGCGTGACACCATCAACGCGCAGATGCGCGCCATCCTCGACGAAGCCACCGACGCATGGGGCATCAAGGTCAACCGCGTCGAGGTGAAGAACATCACGCCGCCAGCTGCCATCCGCGAAGCCATGGAAAAGCAGATGAAGGCAGAGCGCGAGAAGCGCGAGGCCGTGCTGTTGGCCGAAGGCAAGAAGCAGAGTGCCATCACCGTCGCCGAGGGTGACAAGCAGGCGCGCATCCTCGAGGCCGAAGCCGCGAAGCAGACGATTATCCTGGCCGCCGAGGCCGAGAAAGAACGCCAGATCCGCGAAGCAGAGGGCGAGGCGGAGGCCATTCGCAACGTTCAGCAGGCGACCGCCGACGGCATTCGCATGGTGCGCGAGGCCGGCGCCGATTCGGCCGTTTTGACGTTGCAGTCGTTCGAGGCGCTCAAGCAGGTGGCAAACGGCCAGGCAACCAAGCTCATCATCCCGTCCGACATGCAGGGCTTGGCAGGTATCGCCGCCTCGCTCAAAGAAATCGTGAAGGACGACAACGAGGAATACATCTTAGTCGAGAAGTAGCGCTCGAATCGACAGCCCCTTAAATCATTTCGCGCAAAAGAAAGGGCCGGCATCGAGCCGGCCCTTATGCGTGTGTTTACGAATTGGCTATTCGACAGCCTCGAACGCATCTTTGCCGAGGCCGCACCATGGGCAAACCCAATCGTCGGGAATATCCTCGAATGCGGTGCCGGGGGCGATGCCGGCATCAGGGTCGCCGACCTCGGGGTCGTACTCGAAACCGCACGGGCAAACATATTTCATGGTGGCTCCTCTCATCTGATTGCCAATGGTGTCATTGTATCAGGCGAAGATGTTACCGAAGCTGGATTTGCGCTAATCTGTACCCATGAGTTACCGAGATGACGAAAAACGGTGGAAGCGCATCCAGGATATGCTCGCCGCTGAAGCGAGTGGGAAAACCATGCGCCCCGTGGTGTCTCAGCGCACGCTGTTCGGCATCCCTTCGACTGTCGAGCAAACCATCGAACGAATCGTCGCCGAGGACGAGGCCGAGCGTCGTGCTAAGCGCAACAACAATTCAGCTTCCTCATCCGAAAGCGATTCACCCGAATAGTCAGCGACTTATCCTCAGATAACTATATATTCGCGTACAATAACCATGTTGGTTACAAGATGCTTTGGAAGGATGCCAAGGTGGTTGAAGAGCTCATTGTCATGCGCGATGACATGCGCATATACGGGAAGATTCAATATCCAGAAGGGGAAGGGCCATTTCCCGTTGCAGTGTTTTCGCACGGTTTCGGTGCCTCGCGTGTGTACGACAGCGAGATGGGAAGCGATTTCATTAAGCGTGGCATTGCGTTTGTGGCATTCGATTTCTGCGGAGGCGGCTTGGCTTCGCAAAGTGACGGAAGCATGCTGGACATGTCGGTGCTTACCGAAGCAGCAGATCTCGAGGCTGTGATGGATGCTGTGCGCGCCCTCGACAAGATTGATTCCCAACAGTTGTTTCTCGTCGGCAGCAGCCAGGGTGGATACGTGAGCGCGTATGTTGCCGCCAAGCGACCCGCCGACGTGCGGGCGCTCGTGCTCAATTTTCCTGCATTCTGCATTGGTGACGACGCAAGGGAACGCATGAAGGAATCGCCGGACGATGACATCCCCGAGCAGGCAACGTTTGGCGGCTTGCCCATCGGCAAGCGCTATCTACAAGACGCGATGGCGGTCGATATCTATGATGTGATTGATGGATACGACGGCGACGTGCTGATCATCCACGGTTCCGACGACGAAATTGTGCCGCCTGCGTATTCGGTGCGCGCTGCACAGGTCTATGGCACGAAAGCCGAGTTGGTCGTTCTCGGCGGCATGCGCCATGGCTTCCGAAACTCGCTGCCGCAGCACTACCATCGTGCAATCGATCTTGCAGTTTCCTTCTGCGTTGAAAAAGGACAGACCCTTCCTGACACATAACGAAGAAGGCCGGCGCTAAGCCGGCCTTCCGCTCATTCAGGTTGTCAAGGTGGAACACGGGTACCTGGTACCTCCGTCCCACCAAAAAGGAGCGCCCGCGGGACCCGCGGGCGCTCCGTGCGTTATCCGTCTCTTGATTAGTCGACGGCGACCATCACGTCGGTGGCCTTGACGATGGCGACGGCCTTCTTGCCCTCGGCGAGCTCGAGCGCCTCGATGGCCTCGTTGGTGATGGAGCCGGAGACGCGCACGCCGTACTCGTCCTCGATGGTCACGTGGCCGTTCACGGCGCCCTCCTTGACGGACACGACCGTGCCCTCGATCTGGTTGCGGGCGGAGATGCCGGCGATCTTCTCGGTGGCGAACATGACGTTGGTGGCCTTGATGACGGCGTAGCACTCCTTGCCCTCAGCCAGGCCGAGCTCCTTGACGGACTCCATGGTGATGTCGGCCTTGATGGGGTTGTGGTTGCCGCGGCAGATGACGACCACTGCGTTCACCGCGCCCTCGCGGATGGTCTTGACGGTGCCCTTGATCTGGTTGCGTGCGCTGATCTTCATGACGGTGCCCTTGATCTGGTTGCGTGCGCTGATCTTCATTTTGTTTTCCTTTCGTTTCCGGCCGCCCTCCGCGGCCCGTTTGCTTCTGACAGGGACCATCATGCCACCGCCGCGTTACGCCCGGCGCCCCGCGAGCCGCCCTCCACAACTGGCGTCACGGTTCGTCACGCATTGTCACGCAGGCGTGACGAAGCGTGTTTTGACACAGGGGGTGACACGGAGGTACCAGGTACCGGTGTGTCACCCAAAAGCGTTGATTAGATTCGGCTCTGATCATCAAGCCAGGAGCGCACGATGTTCATGAATCGTTCTTCTTCGATTGGGCAAGGCACATCATGCCGTCGGATATAGCGGAGCACGTTACCGGCATCCACGTCCGAGAGCTCAAACGCTTGGAGTGACGAACGCCCGACAATGTACGTCGAAGGAACGATACAAACTCCCAGACCATCTTCAACTAGCGATAGGGCTAGTTCGGCTTCGCAGTCGCGCATGACGATATCGAGCTGCGTGCGCGTGCCGTCGATGAGGTGGCTGATAATCGGGTCGAAGTAAATACCGCAGGTCGGCAAAACGAATGGGATGCCCTCGAGCTGTCTGATGCTGATGCTGCCATGAGATGATTGCTGCAGTTGAGGGGCGTCGAGGTTTGCAGACGCAACCACGACGAGCCGTTCGCGGCAAAGCACTTCCAGATCGTAGAACTCAGGATCGGGCGCGATGGGCGTGAACAGCGCGAAATCGATTTCGCTGCGTAGGAAGAGCTCATGAAGCTGCTCGAGGGTCGCCACTTGGCGAAGCTCCACAGTGCAATTGTGGAACGATTCGTAGAACTCGATGATGGGCTGGGCTAGAAGCGCGTTTGCGCGTGCCATTGAGATGCCGATGCGCAAGCGCCTCCTCTGGTGATTGAGCATGCTGTAGACCTCGCGCCGCATGCTGTTCTCAGCTGCAACAGCGCGTCGTGCGTATCGAACAACGATTTCGCCGGCAGCTGTCGGGCGGATTGAAGCTGTCGTGCGTTCGAACAGTTCGATGCCCAGTTTGGTTTCCAATCGTTTCAGTCGTTGTGAGAGCGCAGGCTGCGAGATGTGCATCGCATGAGCTGCTTTGCTAATCGACCGATGCTCGGCGATAGCTGCTATGTACTTGAAATCGTCGTTCACAAAGTGCTTTCCGCCCGAGCAGAGATTCCTCGTCCCTGCGATTCATCATTGTTGATGTTTCCTTTCAGGCTTATAACAAAAACCAATAAACCATCCTCTAGAAAGAATAATTCGCATCTAGATATACTAGACCATGTCGAGCCGGTATGGAAGCCGGCCAGTCGAGAAAGGATTAATCCAATGGAGAAGCTTCGACGTTCCTGCTGACGAGCAGGAAATCTATGCAAAGGTCGAAGACATCATGGCACGCAACCCCATGTCGTCCAAACTTTCCGATGAGGACCTTGCGGTTCTGCGCGCTTATCTGCCGGCTATCGGTTGCGATGAGATCTCTCAGGACGAGCGCTTCTCTCTGCAGGGCAAGGGCATCGTGACGAAGACCGCTGAGGGTTGCGGCGTTGCCGCCAAGGCAACCGGCGAGCTCGATGTCAGCAGCCGTTGGGAGCTCCATCACGACCGCAAGCAGTGGTCGGGCACCATGAAGGTTGAGCGCTTGGGCGGCGAGGCTCAGGTGAAGGAGCTGACCTTCGACTTCTACTACATGTCAATCGGTCAGGACGTCGACGGCAACTTCATCGTGCTGTACAACGAGCACTACACCCGCTCGTTCAACGATCCATACCATCTGGCCGACTTCAACAACGGCGGCCAGGCTCAGGCCATTCGTTACGACATCTCCAAGCACATCCAATGGGGCTTCTACATGCATGTCAAGTGCTCGCTGCGCACCGACGAGGGCTCGCTGGTACTCTAAGCATCTTCAACAAAAAGGAGAGCAAGTGGGGAGGCCGTCCGTAAGGGCGGCCTTTTTTATGATGTTCAACCACGCGCTGCTGTTCGGTTCACATGCGGCGGTGTTTTTCGGCATCCGACGAATTGCCTGAAAGACTGAAAGCATGCCAGCGAGAGTCGAACTGACCAATTATTCAAACTTGACAATAAAACTAGGTTGAAAATAGTAATAATAAAGAATAGCCTCAAATTAGATAGCTTATCCGCATTGGGAAGGACAGGCGCGAAGTCGCCAATCCGAAAGGAAGTGAGTGTCTAATGAGTGGCAAAGAAAGATGTGCTGGCAATTCCAGATATGCTCGCATTCTGGCTGCGGTGCTAGCCGTCGCTGCGGCGCTTGCGTTGTGCGTGTTCGCATTGACGGGCTGCGGTTCGCCTGCATCGAGTTCAGCGGCCTCTGGCAGCACGTCGTCGGCGAGTGCATCTGCATCGTCGAGCGAGGCTTCCGGGCCGGCGACCTATGTCGTCACGGACGGCGCTGGCCGCGAGGTGGAAATTCCCACGCGCGCGAACCTCGAGCGCATGTACGCAACGAGCCCAATAGGCCAGATGTACCTTGTGACGCTTGCCCCCGAACTGCTTGCCGGCAGCAATAGCACCTACAGCGAGGCAGAGCTCAAGTACATGCCCGGCGATATCGGCGGCTTGCCGAGCTATGGCACGTGGGCGATGAATGGCACACTCGACAACGAAGCGCTCATAAAGGCCGACATCCAGGTCATCCTCGACGTCAGCTCTGCCGCCATTTCCGATGGCGATATCAGCGCGGCCGATGAGCTGCAGGAGCAGACCGGCATCCCGGTCCTGCTGTTCAGCGGTGCCGTCGACGAGACGCCTGACACCTACCGCGCCATCGGCAAGGTGCTCGACATGGAAGATCGCGCCAACGAGTTGGCTGACTACTGCGATAAGGCTTACAAGGACGTCACCGAAGCCGTGGCAAAGGTTCCCGAGTCCGAACGCGTGACCGTCTACTACGCCGAGGGCCCGGACGGCCTCAAGACCGAGCCCGAGAACTCGCCTCACTTCACGACGTTCAAGGTGGGCGGTGCGAAGGACGTCGCCGACTGCGACGTGACGAAGGGCCAAGGCTTGACCGAGGTCTCCCTCGAGAACGTCATCGCATGGAATCCCGAGGTCATCATCGCATGGAGCCAGGAATACCGTGGCGGCTCCGATGACACCATCCGCACGAGCAGCGACTGGGCGTCTATCAAAGCAGTCCAGGATGGCAAGGTCTACACGATTCCGTGCTTGCCCTTCACCTGGGGCGACCGTCCGCCTTCCGTGACGCGTTACATCGGTATGCAGTGGATGGCAAACCTGCTGTATCCCGACGTGTACAACGTTGATATGGTCAAGGTGACGCAGGACTACTACAAGCTGTTCTTCTCAGCCGACCTGAGCGACCAGGATGCCAAGGACATCTTGTTCCTGAGCTAGAAGCAGACAAGCTGAATGGGCCGCATCTCGGTGCGGCCCTGATTTCGAACGATGGGCCAGGGCGTGCAAGCTGGCTCATCGTTCGTTTGACGATTGGCAGAGATGCGGACAGGTCGCTCTTCGCCGCATTGAGAAGGGAGACCCAAATGGATTCTCTCGAATATTGGAACATGCGTGCAGAATCGTTCGGTGGCACGAATGCGCAGACGCATGCAAGCGGATGCACCAAAGGATATATGCCTCGTTTCATCGAGCTGCTTGCCCTCGAAGACGGGCAGAGCGTGTTCGACATGGGTTGCGC
Organism: uncultured Coriobacteriaceae bacterium; assembly: GCA_902779135.1. Classification (GTDB taxonomy): domain Bacteria; phylum Actinomycetota; class Coriobacteriia; order Coriobacteriales; family Eggerthellaceae; genus UBA9715. The sequence continues at coordinate 7,720 of CACZAR010000006.1, forward strand.
GACAGGCACGTTGGCGGCGCCGCTCGCCCGTGAGGGCCACAGCATCTGCGCGCGCGATTTCTCGCCGCGCATGATCGATCGGCTGCAACAGATAACGCGCGACGAGAACCTGCCCATCGACGCAGCGGTCATGGCGTGGGAAGACGATTGGGCCGAATGTGGCATCGAGGCGGGCTCGTACGACGTCGCGGTGGCATCGCGTTCCTTGCCGTACAGGCCCGACGAGCTGCGCAAGGCCCTGGCCGATCTTGACCAGGTGGCGCGCGTCAAGTGCGTCGTGACGGTTTCTGCGAGCACGGCGCCAGCGTACGATGCACGCTTGTGCGCCCACCTTGGTCGCGAGATACCGGTGCCCAAGAACCACGTGCGGGTGATTGACGTGCTCGCTGAAATGGGACGGCTGCCGACGCTTTCGTACATCCCGTTCCATCGCCCCATGCGATTCACCGACCGGGATATGGCCTATCTCGAGTTGCGCAAACTTGCGGGAAGGGAAGAGCTCGACGCACGTGAGGAAGAGCAATTCGAGCGTTATGCTGCCGAGCATTTCACCGTGAGCGACGAAGACGGTCAAACCGTCTATCAGCTCGACTACAGGCTCGATGTGCAGTGGGCGTTCATCTCCTGGACGACGAATCAGGCCAACGTGTTGGAGCGTGGCCGATGAGCAGCGCGTCCGTTGAACCCACTGTTGTTGCCCGGTCCGCTGGAACGCCGGAGCCGGCCGGCACGTCAGCCGGTTCCGCATTCGACGATGCCGCTGCGGCGGCGTTTGCCGACGAAGCTGCCGAAGCATACGACGAGAAAGTGCCGATTTGGGTCAAGATCGCCCTTCCAGCAGGTCTTGTGGGCATCGTGCTCGTGAGCTTCGCGTTGGGAAAGTACTCGGTGTCACCTGCCGAGCTGGTCGACGGCATCGTGCGCCATTTCCAGGGGCAAACGCTTGCGGGCGACGACCTCAGCCTCGACAAGGTCATCTTCAACATCCGCATTCCGCGCATCCTGCTCGTCGTGATGGTCGGCGCGGCGCTTTCGGCGGCAGGCGCATCGTTCCAGGGCATGTTCCGCAACCCGCTTGTCTCGCCGGATTTGTTGGGTGCGAGTGCGGGTGCCGGCTTGGGTGCGTGCATCGGTCTGCTGCTGGGGTGGAGCACCATCCTGACGCAGCTCATGGCTTTTGCGACGGGGCTGCTGGCGGTGGGCATCGCGGTGTTCATGAATCGCATGGTGAAGTACGACCGCTTGCTCGGCCTTGTGCTCGGCGGCATCTTGGTGTCGACGTTGTTCCAGGCGGGCACGTCCATTGTGAAGCTGTGCGCCGACGTCAACGACAAGCTGCCGTCGATTACCTACTGGCTCATGGGAAGCTTCTCGGGCGCGAACCAGCATGATCTGGCCATAGCGGTCATTCCGATGATTATCGGCTTCGTGCTCATCATGCTCGAACGGTGGAAGCTCAACGTTTTGTCGCTTGGCGAAGACGAAGCGCGATCGCTCGGCGTGAACACGAAGCGCACGAGGATGCTCGTCATTGTGGCGGCGACGCTGCTCACATCGGTGTCGGTGGCCGTTTCGGGCGTCATCGGTTGGATCGGCCTGATCATCCCGCATCTCGCTCGCGCGCTCGTGGGCCCCGACCATCGCAAACTGCTGCCTGCCGCCATGCTTTTGGGTGCATCGTACCTGCTCATTGTCGATGATTTCGCACGTTGCCTGTTGTCTATGGAAATCCCCATCGGCATCTTGACGGCGCTTTTGGGAGTGCCGTTCTTCGCCATCATCTTCCACTACAACTCGAAGGGGTGGAGCTGATGGCTGATTGGTTCGTGGAAGCGGCACACCTGAGGAGGTGGCGTCGATGCTCGAAGTGAGAGACCTTCGTGCGGGCTATAGCGCTGACAACGAGATTGTCCACGGCATTAGCTTTTCGCTGGCTGATGGTGAGTTCTGCTGCATCATCGGCGCAAACGGGTGCGGAAAGACCACGACGCTCAAGACGGTTCTCGGGTTGCTGCCGCGGCTTGGCGGAGAGGTGCTGATCAACGGACGCGAGACCGCTCAAATGAGGGAACGCGAGTTGGCGCTTCATTTCGCATACATTCCCCAGATTCACCAATTGCCGTTCCCCTATCGCGTAAAGGACATGGTGCTCATGGGGCGCACGCCGCACATGGCCCGCCTGGCGGCTGCTTCGGCCGATGACAAGCGTGTGGCGTATGCGGCGCTCTGCCAGATGGCGATCGAGGACTTGGCCGACAAATCCTACACCGAGCTGTCAGGTGGTCAGCAGCAGCTGGTCCTGATTGCGCGGGCGCTCGCGCAGCAGCCTGACATCCTGGTCATGGACGAGCCGACGGCGTCGCTCGATTTCGGCAATCAGCAGCTCGTGCTGTCGCGCATGCGCGGTTTGGCCGATTGCGGAACGTCGGTGCTGATGGTCACGCACGATCCTGCTCACGCGTTCTACTGCGCCGATCGTGCAATCGTGTTGCACGAAGGGGTGATTCTGAAGGATGGGGCACCGACTGATGTGATCACCGCCGAGACCATGCTCGAGATTTACAATACCGAGGTGCGTGTGGACCGCGTCGATGTCGGTGAGGGCCGTACCGGCTGCGCTTGCATCCCCATTGTGAGGAAGAGCGCGCTCGACGAGCGCTTGCTTGCCGAGCTCATGCGTGGCAAAAGCTAAAAACCTACGACGATGATGACCGTAAGACGCAAGCAAAGATTGGGAGTTTGACATGGGAGAAAAAGTGATGACGGGGTTTCCGACGCGCGCCGAAGCGCTTGCGGACTTCTTTGCGGCATGGGAACCGCAGTGCGGTATTGAGTTGGTGACACTTGACGAGGCTTGCTGGCGCGTGCTGGCCGAGGACGTGGAATCGCTTGTCACCGTGCCAGTTGTGCGGGCTTCGTCTGCCGACGGCATCGCGGTGCGCTCAGCCGATTTCGCCAACGGGCTGCCCGACACGAGCGGGTGGCGATTGGGGCGCGAGTTCGTGCGCGCCGACACGGGTGATGATTTCCCCGATGAGTATGATGCCATCATCATGATCGAGAAAGCTGCTATCCAGGAAGATGGCTCGGTTGTGCTCGACGACGATGTTCAGGTTTCGGCGGGCTCGGGCACGATGCCCGCTGGCGCCACCGTGAGCGCAGGTCGGCCAATCATGAAAGCGGGGCGTGTCATCCGCCCGACCGATCTTGCCGCCTTGTGCATGGGTGGACATTCGGCCGTCAAGGTGCGCAAGCGTCCGGTTGTCGCATTCATCCCAACGGGCAGCGAGCTCGTCGCATACGGCACGCGGCCGAAGCGCGGCCAGACAATCGATGCGAACAGTCTGATGTGCAAGAACATGCTCGAGAGCTACGGCGCCCGCGTTATCAAGTTCCCCATCGTGCGCGACGATCTCGAAGCACTCGAGGAAGCGTTCACCCGTGCGCTCGAGTTGGCCGACCTGGTTGTTGTGAATGGAGGCTCCGCTCTGGGCGATGAGGACTTCAATGTGCGCATGATCGAGAAGCGGGGACGCGTGGTGCATCACTACATCGCCGCCGCACCAGGCCGACCGCTTATGATGGCGGTTGCCGACGGCAAGCCGGTAGTAGACCTCCCCGGGCCCCCGATGGCGGCGTACTATGGCACCGACTGGTGCTTGCAGGCGATCGTATGCCGCATGCTCGGTGTGCCCATGCCGCAACGGCAGGTTGTGCGCGCCGTGAGCGACGCCGAGTACCATGCGTTCGGCGGTTTCGACATGTTGGGCCGTTGGGATGTCCGTCGTGAAGGCGAAGGCCTGGTCGCCCATCCATTCAACTTCCGCAAGGGCGAGCAGGTCGATTGCCTGACCTCTAACGCGCATCGCATCTCGCCAATCGGAGAATGGGATGTTGCGCCTGGTGACGAGATCGAACTGGAGCTGCTGCGTGGAAGCGAGTGGCTGTAACGCGTTGAGCTGGGTCGCCCCTCCCAACGGACGATCGACTTCAACGCAGTTCTCGGATGGTTATTTCTAGGACGCGCATGAGGGTGCGTTATTATTTTCTCAGAAGTATAAACAGACGTTGAAAGGCGATTGTCATGCGCGACCATTCGAAACACGTAGAGCTCAAGCGCGAAGAAGCCATCGCACGGCTCATCGGGGCTGCGAAATTTGAACCGCAGGTCGAAGTTGTCGACATCCACGAGGCGTTCGGTCGGGTGACGGCGGTCGATTGCAAAGCGAAGGTCGACGTTCCCAATGCGCTTTGTGCGCAGATGGACGGCATCGCCGTGCGTTTCGCCGACTTCGAGGACGGCATGCCCGATACGAGCACATGGCAGCTCGGTCGCGAATTCGATTGGGCCAACACTGGTACGGCGTTGCCCGAGGGCTTCGACACTGCCATCAGGATCGAGGACGTACAGTTCGACGGCGGAGTCGGAGAGGTCGGGCTTGACAATCTGAATCCGGGACGGCTTGAGATTCTCGTTGCGCCGGGCAAGCGTGGTGCAAGCTGTCGCGAGAAGGGCGCGAACTTCGAGGCCGGACAGATGCTGTTGCCAGCGGGAACGCGCCTGACCCCCACGAAGGTTTCCGCGCTCGCGATGTGCGGCTATTCCGAGGTCGAGGTTATCGTGCAACCGAAGGTTGTGTTCATCCCCACGGGCGATGAGCTGGTGTCGCCTGGTCACGAGCTGCCGAAGGGGAAAGCGTACGACAGCAACGGCGTGCTGCTCGAAGGGAAGATGCTTTTGTGGGGCGCCGACCCCATCATTTACGAGTGCATTCCCGACGACTGGAGCATCATCAAGGAGACGATCCTGAAAGCGTGCGACGAAGCCGACATCGTAGCGATAAACGCCGGCTCGTCGAAAGGTGCCAAGGATTTCACGATGGAAATCCTCGAGGAAATCGGGCAGGTCATCTGCCATGAAACGAACCATGGGCCGGGGCGCCATACGAGCGCGTCGGTCGTCAACGGCACGCCGGTTCTCGGTCTTTCGGGTCCGCCGTCGGGTTGCGAGATCACGGCGGATTGGTACCTCAAGCCGCTTGTCGACAGTTTCCTGTTCGGGAAGGTTGTCGAGTTCGAGAAAGTGACGGCTGCGGCGGGGGATTTCGGGCAGTCAGTTGGACACGGTCCCGGCGGCCCAGGTGGTCCGGGCGGCCCTGGCGGCAAGGGCCCAGGTGGTCCCGGCGGCCCAGGTGGTCCGGGCGGCCCTGGCGGCAAGGGCCCTGGCAAGGATTTCTTTGCCATCCGCCCTGTGAGTCTCGAGCGTACGCCCGAGGGCCTCATCGCCAAGCCAATCGCAAACGGTCTCCATCCCGACTTGCTCAAGCTCGACGAAGCCGACGGCTATCTTGAGATGCATCCTTTTGCCTATCGCGACCTTAAGCCCGGTGATGAGGTGACCGTCGAACTGCGCTATCCTTATACGCAGATGTAATGTGCTAAAAGCGGTCGCTCGTTTTTCAGCGCACGGAACATAGGGGGAAACAAAGATGACAATGTGCGAAGGCGTCAAGCGCATTCCTGGTTGGAAAGAGCTCGAGCAGCTCCCTGAACAATGGGAGATTTACAAGCGTCTGGTCGAGGGTGTGCCCGAGGGCATCGCCGTGAAGGACGTGCTCGTCGGCAACCATTGGTCGATTGTCGAAGCCGAGAGCGGCTGTGGCATGGCCATGAACGTGAGCGGTGGGCGCGGCACGTATGGGCTGTATCCGAACGCGTTGCATATGGAACTGCGCGATCTTGCCGCTCAGTGTGTGAGCTGGAATTTCCTCGAGGCGAGCGTGGGTGTTGCGGCGCTCAACGCCTGGTACTCCACGCCCGAGCATGCTGCTGCTGCCGGCATGAAAATCGAAGAGAAGGGCTCAAACGACGGCTTCGAACTGTACCGCCGCCTGTGCGTGGGTAAAAAGGTCACAGTCGTGGGCCATTTCCCGTTGATCGAGCGCCTCGCGCCCGAATGCGACCTCACGATTCTCGAGCGCAATCCGAGTGGTGACGACGTGCCCGACCCTGGTTGCGAGTACATCATCCCTCACCAGGATTTCACGTTCATCACGGGCATTACATTGACGAACAAGACGCTTCCGCGTCTGTTGCAGCTTTCGAAGCAGGGTGGTGGCAGCTGCATCCTCGTGGGGCCGAGCGTCATTCCGGCGCCTGTGCTCTACGAGTATGGCGTCGACTGCATGGCGGGCTCGGTCATCACCGACCCCGAGCGTGCGAAAGCCGCCGTCATGCACGCCGCTACGTCGGGCATTTTCAAGCACGGCGTCCAGAAGATGCGCGTCGAGCGTCCTGGCTGGCTCGATGAGATAGAGAAGTAAGCGACTCCAGGTTGTGACACGCTGGTACCAGGTACCGGTGTGTCACAACCGTGCGACTTCGCTTCGTTGCAACAACAACGATGAAATGCGGAAGGCCGCCTGGCAGGGCGGCCTTCCTGATAGAAAGGAAGGAAAAGGGCAGTGCGTTCTTATGCGGGGTTCTCGCCGTTGAGGATGCGGGAGCACTCGTCGTCGGTGAGCTGGTAGCCGTAGTACTGCATGTAGAAGTCCTTCGTCTCCTTCTCGATGTCGACATCGGCGAACTTATCGGGGTTGAACTTCTTGGCAGCCCACAGCACCTGAAGCGCTTCCTCGCCGGAGTAGCGGTCCCACGAGAACACGCCGTTCGGGTTGGCGTAAACGGCGCCGTTCTTGACGGCGGTGATGCCGCTCCAGGCCTCGTCAGCCTTCAAGGCCTCGACGGCGCTGGCAGCACCGACGCCCATGATGATGACCTCGGGGTCGGCAGCGACGATTTCTTCCATCGTGACCTCGATGAGGTTGCCTTCCTTCTCGAGTGCGTTGACGCCACCTGCAAGTTTGATCCACTCGTCGACGATGCACTTCCTGCCGTCGACTTTGGTGAACGAATCGGAGCTGGCGATGTGCAGGACCTTGACGCGGTCTTCTTCCTTGATGTCCTTCATGCGGTCCTCGACGAGCTTGATGTTGGCGTCGAGGTAATCTTGCCACTCCTTGGCGATTTCCTGGGCATCGGCGCCGAGCACCTCGGCCGTGATCCTGATGTCCTCGCGCAGGCCGTCGTAGTCCTGGAATGCGACGTTGACGGTTGCCAGGCCCTGCTTGCGGGCGGTCTCGGTGACGTCCTTGTCGGATGCGAACACGACGTCGGGCTGCAAGCTGAGCGCTTCCTCGTAGTTGACCTCGCCGGCGCCAGTGCCCACGACGAGCGCCTCGACGTCCTTCAGGCGCGGATAGATGACATTCGGCCACGGGCGTTTCTTGAAGACCTCGGTGGTTCCGATCAACTTGTCGGCGGCACCGAGCATCATGATGACCTGGTTGTGGGCATGCCACAGGTCGACGATCGTGTTGATCTCGCCAGGAATCTCGACTGCATCGCCCTTGATGTCGGTGATGGTGCGCGTGGCGGCGCCGCTGCCAGATGCAGCAGACGCGCTGCCGGAGGCGCTAGCGCTCGCAGAACCGGAGGCTGCAGCCGAGCCTGATCCGCTCGAGCAACCAGCCAAGCCTGCGACCAATGCAGCTGCAGCAGCTCCAGAGCCGACCTTCACGAATTGACGCCTTGAAATACCGTCGTTGTAAGCCATGATTTCTCCTCCTTGCAATGCCGATTCACCTCGGCAGGGGCGCTCGATCCTTCCGATTATTCGAGCACCTAAATATTATTGAATAGATTGGATATTTACAAGAGGGTATTTTTGATACAGAATAATCTGATGCGGCGATGATTGGACACCTAGAAAGCAGAGAATCCATGAACGACAAGAACGAAAGCGCCCAATCGAGCGAAGCGGCGTCAAACGGCGCTACTGAAAAACCTTCTGGGAAAGCGAAAAAGAAGTTTGCGCCCGAGGACGCGACCATCGAGGGCAAGAAGCAAGCACCGCTCGGTATCATTCTCATCGGATGTGGCATCGTGGTTGCGGCGCTGGCCATCGCCTCGCTATGCATCGGTCGCTACTCCGTCGATTTGCAAACCACGTTTGCGATTCTGACCTCTCCATTCACAAACGCGGATCCAACGTGGACTTCCAACGACTACAACGTCATCATGAACATCCGCTTGCCCCGTGTGTGCGCCGCGTTCCTCGTAGGTGCATCTCTGGCACTGTCGGGCGCATCGTACCAGGGCGTGTTCCAGAATCCTCTTGTCTCGCCTGACTTGCTGGGTGTCTCGTACGGCGCGTGCGTGGGTGCGGCGCTGTCGATCTTGCTATACATGAACACCTGGCAGACGCAGTTGTTCGCGTTCGTTGGCGGTCTGGTCACCGTGTTCATCACCGTGTCCATCCCGAAGTTCATGCATCGCCATTCGAACGTCATGATGGTGCTCTCGGGTGTTATCGTCGGCGGGTTCATGTCGTCAATCCTCGGTCTCATGAAATACGTAGCCGACCCCGACACACAGCTCGCCTCCATCGTGTACTGGCAGCTTGGTTCCATTGCGAAGGTCGATTTCGACGTGTTGCGCTACACAGCACCGGTCATGATCGTTGCCGCCATCGTGCTTGTGGCCATGCGTTGGCGTTTGAACCTCATCTCGCTCGGCGAAGAGGAAGCGCGTTCGCTCGGTGTCGACCTGCGTCGTGAGCGCAACGTCATCATCATCGCGTCAACATTGCTTACGGCATCGGCTGTATCAGTTGCAGGTACCATTGGATGGGTGGGTTTGATCATTCCGCATGTCACGCGCCGCATCGTCGGTTCCGACAACAAGCGGTTGATTCCCACGGTCATCTTGGTGGCGGCTGCATTTATGATTCTGGTCGATTTGTTCGCGCGCAACATCTCGGGCTACGAGATTCCGCTCGGCATCTTGACAGGCCTCGTCGGCGCTCCGATTTTCGGCTACATCCTCGTGAAGCAGCGCGATGTCGATTAATTGCATGCAATGAGTCAGGGGCCAGGGCACCGACTCATTTCCCGCAGGAACGGTTCATCGATTTGAATGTATGGAAAGGTTTGCAGAAATGGAACCCCTCATTGAAGTCAAAGACCTGGCTTTCCAATACTCGGCCCGCCGTGGAAACGTGTTCCAGAACGTTTCGTTCAGCGTGGAGAAAGGCGAGATGCTCACGCTGCTCGGGCCCAATGGTGCGGGTAAGTCGACGCTTCTGAACTGCATTGCCGGCTTAGCATCGCCCACCGAGGGCTACGTGAAGGTGAATGGCGAACCCGTCGAGAACTATTCCACACGCCGCTTGGCCAAACACATAGGTTACGTGCGCCAGCACATTGCAGTGACTTACGGCTATACGGTACGTGAATACCTGGTCATGGGTGCTGCACCGCGCATTGGCATGTTCGCTACGCCCAAAGAGGAAGACTACGAGCGTGTTGAGGAAGCCATTGCCGATCTGGAGCTTCAGAAACTGGCCGATCGCACCGTGTCTCACCTTTCTGGAGGCGAGCGTCAGCGTGTCGCCGTGGCGCGCGCCATCGTTCAGAATCCCGAGGTCATATTGTTCGACGAACCTACCAGTGCGCTTGATTTCGGCAACCAGATTCGCGTCATGCGCACATGCAAGGATTTGGTTGAACGCGGGTACGCCGTCATCATGACGACGCACAACCCCGACCAGCCCATCCTTCTCGGCGGCAAGGTGGCCATGCTGAATGCCGACGGCACGCTTGCCGTGGGCGATGCGGACACGACGCTCACGAGCGAGCGTTTGAGCGAGCTGTATGGCACTGAGCTGCATCTCGTTTACGTTGAAAAGGTCGACCGCGTCGCTTGCGTGTCGAGTAAGCTCTAGTTTAAAAGCTGACAATCGGGAAAGCTGGCACACCGGTACCAGGTACCTATGTATCAAGTTTTGACACATAGGTACCTGGTACCGGTGTGCCAGCTGCGTGCCAGCATCCATATGTCATTCCAATGTGATTACAGCGCGGTCATGCGCACGCTCATGTCGAGGGGCTTGGCAGCGAAAGGCGCTGTCGTGGCGAGGCCATCGACACCTGTCGCGGCGTATGCGGCAGCGTTGCTAGGATTGATGCCACCTGCTGCTATGAGCGTGACGTACGGGTTGGCGGCGCGCAGCTCCTCAACCAGCGAAGCGAGTTCTTCGGCTGGCACCTTGTCGAACTGGATGCCATCGACGCCTGCTTCGGCCAGCACGCGTGCTTGGTCGACTGTCGCCTCCACGAACAGCTTCTTCTCGATGCAACGGCTGCGGAATTCGGGGATGCGCTTGACGAATTCGTCGAAGCCTCCGAGGAACTTCATGTGATGGTCGAACACGAGCACCGTTTCGGAAAGCCCGAGGCGATGGGGGAACGCTCCACCGACCATGACGGCTTCGACGAGCAGGTCTTTGCAACCAGGCATGCTCTTGCGTGTGGTCAGCACTTCGCAATGCGGGTTCACCTCGTGTACGGCGTCAACCATGGAGCGCGTCTTCGTCGCGACGGCCGATAGATGGTCAAGCAGGTTGAGACCTACCTTCCATACCTGGTGCAGGCTGCCGGCTGTTCCACGAACGCGAAGGATGGGCTCATCTGGCACGATACAATCGCCCGACTCATGAAGAACTTCGACCTCGCAACCTGCATTTTTCGCCAAACGAGCGACTTCGTCGACGCCGGCGACCACGCATGCCTCGCGCGAGAAATACTCCATTTCACCGGGCGCGTTGTCGATGCCCAGGACGAGGCTCGTCAAATCGACGTAGGGCACGTCTTCGGAGATGAAGTAATCCAGGCGGCTATCGGATATGCGCAACATGATTGCTCCTTAATAACGAATTATTCAATTCCCAGTAATATGCTACGTTGAAAACAATTTTTACAACAAATAATCTAGCACTACTATAACAACTTTGCTTGAGAACAATCGCGCAGTGGGCGTTTTGAATCAAGCGGGAAAGGAAGGCGAGGGATTCTATGAAGAGCTCGGCATTGAACCATTCATATTCGAGGCGCGATGTAATCAAGCTGACCGGCATTGCAGGAGCAGCTTTGGCGGGAAGCGCGTTGTTTGCAGGCTGCTCGTCTTCGGGTGGGTCGGCATCTGCAAGTGCTAGCGCCGCAAGTGCAAGTGCGTCAGGGAGCGCGAGTGCTGCAAGCGCCAGAGCGTCTGCGAGCGCAGCATCGCTTACGGGTTCGCAACTGAACATTTACTGTGGTGCAGGCATGACTGATCCGTTCACCGAGATTGCCGAGGCCTTCGAGAAGGCAACCGGCTGCAAGATGAACGTCACGTTCGCGAATGCCGCCCAGATCCAAACGCAGATCGACACGACGAAGGAAGGCGACTTCTTCATCGCAGGTTCGGCTGAGGAACTCAAACCGGTCGAACAGTATGTCCAGGAAAGTGAAAGCCTCGTCAAGCACATCCCGGTTATCGCAGTGCCCACCGCCAACCCGAAAGGCATTGCGGGACTGGCCGACCTGGCGAATGCCGACACGCTGCTGATCGGTGACCCCGAGTCGACGCCCATTGGCAAGATCGCCAAGAAAGCTCTCACCGATGCCGGCATTTGGGAAGGCCTCAACGCAAAGGGTGCCATCACCACGACCACGACCGCTCCGCAGATTGCGACCGCGCTGGCCAACGGCGAGGGCGATGCGGGCATCGTTTGGAAAGAGAACGTCAAGGCCGATGGTGCCACGATTGTCGAAACGGCGGATCTCGACAGCTATGTGAAAGTCATCCCGGCTGCTTTGCTCACCTCTGTTGCCGATGAGGTTGCTGCCGCCGAGTTCCAGGATTACTTGGGCACGACTGAGGCCCAGGATATCTGGAAAAAGTATGGCTACGAACTGGCGTAAGCCAATTCCTTCCCTTCCGAACGCGGGCGTCTCAGCGTGAAGGCGCCCGCGTTCCCATAACCACATCATGTCAAGTCAGACGAATTACAAGGAGAAGCATGCAGGTCGTAAACGCGACCTGTTTCCCATTGTTTGCATCGTTATCGCATGCGTACCGCTGCTGTTCATCTGCAGCGCCATCCTGACTATCATTGCCGGCGGTGTCACGCACGTTGGCGAGGCGGTCACGTCTGCCGAGGTGCTGTTCTCTTTGCGCATGAGCGTCGTGACGTCGACCATATCGACGACGCTGTGCTTGCTGCTGGCATTGCCCACGGCTTATGCGCTCACGCGTACGAGCATGCCGTTCAAACGTGCGGCAGAGACGCTCATGCAGTTGACGCTCTCGCTTCCCTACATCTTGCTGGGCTTCGCTTTGCTTCTGATGTTCTCGTCGCCAGCGGGCAAGGCGCTCAAAGATATTGGTTTCGCAGTGGTCTTCCAACCTGTCGGCATCGTGTTCGCCCAACTCATCGTGAACTTGCCGTTTTCGATTCGCATGGTGCGCACCGCGTTCGGCGACGTGAACCCGCGCATGGAGTTCGTGGCCAAGACGCTCGGTGCCAGTTCGTTCGAGACGTTTCGCACGATCATATTGCCCATATGCCGCAACTCGATCATCTCGACGTTCGTGCTTACATGGGCGCGTGGTATGGGCGAATTCGGTGCCACGCTCATGCTCGTCGGCGTTACACGCATGCGCACCGAAACGTTGCCGGGCAGCGTGTACCTCTCCATCTCCACGGGCAATACCGACACGGCCATGGCAACCGCGATGATCATGCTCATCGTGTCGGCTGTCACGCTTGTGGTGACGAACGTGCTGAGCAAGCCCGTTGGTGGCAATCGCGTTGAACGGAAGCGACGGAAGAAGGCAGGGTAGGGAATCACGCTGTTTGCGAGTGAATGAGTTGGGGCTAGGGCGCCGACTCTTCAGCGACCAACTTCAGAGGAGTTCATGGCAGGAAGCATCGACATACGCAGCTTGCGGGTTACGCGGGGCGAGTTCACCCTGGCGGTGGGTGAGCTTTCGGTCAATGCGGGCGAGATCTTCGCCATCCTTGGCACGACCGGATCAGGAAAGACCGTGCTCATGGAGTCGATTGCCGGCGCATACCCCATCGACGAAGGAGAGATCCTGCTCGATGGCAAAGATGTCGACACGTTGCCCATTCAGCAGCGCCACTTGGGCATCCTGTATCAGGATTACGCGCTGTTCCCTCACATGACCGTACGCGACAACATCGCCTATGGCCTCAAGCGCGCCCGTCCACGTCGCCACGACATTGATGAGCGCGTTGACGAGATGCTCGAGTTGTTCGGCATCGGGCATTTGGCCGACCGTTATCCCGGCGTCATCAGCGGGGGAGAGTCACAGCGGACAGCGCTTGCCCGCGCGCTCGTGCTCCGCCCCGAGATCCTCATCCTCGACGAACCGTTCTCGGCTCTCGACCCCACGACTAAGCTGGCGATGTACGACATGCTGCGCGAGGTTCATGCGAGCTTCGGATGCACCATCGTGTTCGTCACGCATGATTTCAACGAAGCGCAAACACTTGCCGATCGCGTCGGCATCATCTTGGATGGACAGCTGTGCTGCGTGGTCAATGCTTGCGAGCTCTTCGATGAAGCGCATGCTCCAGAGGTCAAGCAGTTTTTGGGAATCTAGAGCGTTACTGGGTGGGAAGGGCTGTTTTCGAAGGAATTCTCGAGCATATGTCACATTTCATCACTGTTCGTAACATTATGTCATGATAAAAATAAATACAATTATAAATAATTCCCAATTGACGTTAATCTAGTAACGGAATAATATTAATGAATAATCTTTCGCACATCAGAAGAGGTGTGCGAAGACAGTTTCGGAGAAAGCAAAGGGAAGGAAACACATGAAGAAACGCATGCACATCGTTGTGGCAGCTGCGTTCGCGATGGCGCTCGTCGCCGCGTTCGCGCTTGTCGGCTGCTCGTCGGGCAGCAACTCCGCATCGGCTAGCGCCACGAGCGCTTCCGCCAGCGCGTCTGCCGCCACAAGCTCCGCTGCAGCTTCCGGCGAAGCGGTCGAGCTTCAGATCTTCGCAGCTAACTCGCTGTCGAAGGCCATGGCTGAGGTTCAGGAGCTCTACACCAAGCAGAACCCGAACGTGACGTTCGCCGACACGCAGTACAAGAGCTCCGGCGAGCTGAACTCGATGCTCGAGGGAGGCGCTTATGCCGACATCGAGATCACCGCTTCCAAGGGCACGATGGATAAGGCTGAAGAAGCTGGCTACATCGACCCGGCAACCCGCGTGACCATGTTCAAGAACGACCTGGTCATCGTCACCGCGGCTGGCAACAATGACATCACCGAGGTCACCCTTGACGATGTCGCCGCTGGCAAGTACACCGTGTGCGTGGGCGACGACTCCGTGCCTGCTGGTAACTATGCCAACCAGTCGCTGAGCACGGTTGGCTGCTTCAACGACCCCGATGGCAAGACCGGCTCCGAGAGCGCCGGCAAGGCCAATGGCACCGATGCTTATGCTGGCACCCCGATCGAGGGCAAGGTCGTCACTGACACCTCCGTCGGCAACGTCTGCAAGCATGCCGAGTCCGGCGACGTTGACATCGCCTTCGTCTACACCTCCGACGTCGAGCGCTTCGGCGGCGTGAAGGTTGTCGGTACGGTCCCGGGCGACACCCACAAGAACATCACCTATCCTGGCGCTGTCTGCGCTCAGTCCACCAATGCTGATGCAGCCAAGGCATTCCTCGATTGGTGCCTCTCCGACAAGGATGCTCAGGAAATTTGGCAGAAGTGGGGCTTCGAGCTCGCCTAAGTTGGTAATGCTCCGACAATGTAAACATACTCTTTGAGTAATAGTCTCGATAGAGTAATATACGTGGGGGAGTCGGATAGTCCGGCTCCCCCTTTTCAAATGAGAGCAAAGGAACGCCCAATGCGAAAACGCATCTTCCTTGCTGTGATAGCGCTGGCGCTCGCCTGCGCTGCGGCAATCGTACCTGTGGCATATGCAGCCGATTCATCTCTTGCATCTGCAAGTGCAACGAAAGCCGATATCGGAACAGACGCAGTCACCGTCTCGACGGATTCCGACAACTTGGCTGCCGTCATCGATGGATGCGCGTTCGCAGTGGGCGATTTCGAGCGAGCCAGCAAGGGCTCAAATCGCGATATCGCCGATGATTACCATGGCTATTCCTATTATGTCGGTAACAAAGCCAGCACGCTTATGTACTTGGTTACCGACAACAACGTGCTTGTTTACATAGATTCCGAAGCTGCCAAGGAGGCTGGTTTCGACGTTTCGTTATCCGATGACTTGGCATCGTTGCAGCAGTATCTCGTGGCGCTTGACACAGCGGCGGGCAAAGGCAACGCGCTCATTCCCGAGTCTGCGACATGGTGTTTCACGACCGCAAAAGAAAACGTGATCGATGGCGTGTCGTACGAATTCCTGCAGGAGATTGATGGTAGTCTCTACAACTGCATAATCGGCACCGATGGCGCTGATGTCACCGATTCAGCTCACGCCCACCATGTGCAACCGCTATTCGCATGTTTCGCATCGCTCATTCCGTCGGCAGAAGCCGTCATTGTTGGGGAACCCACCTGGACCGAAAAGCTTGGCTCGTTCATGGCGGCGCTCGATTGGTCGCCTTTGCTAGTCACGCTGAAGACGACGTTCACGGCCATCATCATCATTTTCATCCTGGGTCTCGCGGCAGCGTATTTCTGCTTGCACCGCACGCCCAAGTTCCGCAATCTCTTCGACACCATCTTCACCATCCCCATGGTGTTGCCGCCTACGGTATGCGGCTTCTTGCTCCTGTTGGCGTTGGGAAGCAACACGCCGGTGGGCAAGTGGTTCATCGACATCGGGTTCCCGTTGATCTTCAGCTGGCCGGCGACGGTCATCGCTGCAGTTATCGTGGCGTTCCCGCTCATGTACCGAGGCGCGCTCGGCGCTTTCGACAACCTCGACCCCAACATGCTTGATGCGGCGCGCACGCTCGGGTGGTCTGAAAGCCGCATCTTCTTCCAGATCATGCTGCCGCTTTCGTGGTCGTCCATTGCAGCCTCGACGGTGCTCGCATTCGCTCGCGCACTCGGCGAGTTCGGCGCAACGTTGTTCCTGGCTGGTAACTATCTTGGCATTACGCGTACCATCCCAATCGCCATCTACTTCGAGTGGATGAACGGCAACACCGACATCGCCATTTTCTGGACGATCATCCTGGTAATCTTCAGCTTCATCGTCATCATGTTCATCAACCTGTGGTCGCAACATACGACGCGCTACCGTAAGGGGGCGGTTGAGGAATGACCCTCGAAGTCGATATCAGAAAGAAGTTCAAAGACTTCACGCTTGATGTGCAATTCGCAGCCGGCGACGAGGTGCTCGGTTTGTTGGGTGCATCGGGTTGCGGCAAATCGCTCACCATGCGATGCGTTGCGGGTATCGAAACGCCCGATGAAGGCCGTATCGTGGTGAACGGGGAGGTGTTCTTCGACAGTGCTGCAGGCATCAACCTCAAACCACAGCAACGCAAGACGGCTTTGCTGTTCCAGAACTACATGTTGTTTCCCAACTTGACTGTCGAGCAGAATGTGGCTGCGGGCATTCCGAAAGATACGCCTAAGGCGGAGCGCGATGCCATCGTTTTGAGCGAGTTGAAGCGTTTCGATGTTGTTGCGTTTGCGAAGCGCTATCCGGCGCAATTGTCGGGTGGTCAGCAGCAACGCGTGGCGCTTGCCCGCATGTTGGCGGCACGTCCGGGCATCCTCATGCTCGATGAACCGTTCTCGGCTCTCGATGCGCATCTCAAGGGTGTGCTCGAGCAGAACCTTGCGAGTTTGTTCGACGCATTCGATGGAACGATTCTCTATGTAAGCCACGACATCGACGAAGCCGTGCGTTTTTGCGATCGTATTGCCGTGGTCGAGAAGGGTCATGTGATGGAAATCGATGAGAATCGTGAGCTCGTCGACAATCCTAAGAGCATGGCTGGACTGAAGCTTTCTGGGTGTAAGAATGCTGTGGAAGTCGAACGATTGAATGACACGCATGTGTATTGCCCCCAATGGGGTGTGAAAATCGCCGTGCCAGGCGGTGTTCCCGACGACGTGCGCGGCATTGGCATTCGCGCGTTCAATTTGCGGCAAGTGGAAACTCCGGGGTGCAACGTGTACCGTGTGCGGGTCGACCGCGTAAGCGACTCCCGTTTCGAGCGCATGTGCATGTTGAGCTTCGTCGATCGTGATGAGAATGCTGAGCCGCTCGTCAGCGCGGTTGACCAAGAAGTTCATTTCCTTCACCAGCGTATGTATTGGCGTGTTAGCATGCGCGAACCGGGTGTTGCTCTGCCCGAAGTGGGCGATGAGCTGCTCATCGAATTGCCAGAAGACAAGCTGTACGTTGTTTGCAAATAGGGGTGTCGGATGCGTGAACAGGGGACGGGTTTGGTGTTCACTCGAAACGCGTGAACACCAAACCCGTCCCCTGTTCACGCCGCCCCTGGGGTAGGGCATCAATCCATCTGGCCATAACGCTGCAAACCGTTACGAACCGTGACGGAATAAATGCACTTTCGTGAATATATCTAGCCAAGAATGAATAAAGCGGCTACACTCTTCTAACGTGAATAATTCCTGGAAAGGGAAGAGCATGAAAGACAGCCATGGTCGAGTGATCGACTACTTGCGCATATCGCTGACCGACAAGTGCAATTTCCGTTGCATCTACTGCATGCCCGCTGAAGGCGTGTGCCCGATGGGGCACGATGAGCTTTTGCGCATTGAGGAAATCGAAGCCATCACGCGCGTGGCTACGCGCATCGGCATCAAGAGCGTGCGTTTGACTGGCGGTGAGCCGCTCGTGCGCAAAGGCGTGGTCGATCTGGTGCAGGCGCTCAACGACATGCCCGAGATTGAGAACATTTCGATGACTACGAACGGCGTTCTGTTGCCTAAGATGGCTGATGACCTCAAGCAGGCGGGGCTTTCCCGTGTCAACATCTCGCTCGATACGCTCGATCCCGAACAGTTCGAGTTCATCACGCGTGTCGGCAAGATCGAGTCGACGCTTGCAGGCATTGATGCGGCGCTCGAGGCGGGGTTCAATCCCGTCAAGATCAATGCCGTCACGGTTCGCAGCTTGAATCAGGACTTCCTGGCGTTCGCAAAGCTTTCAATCGACCGGCCGCTCCACGTGCGCTTCATCGAGTACATGCCCGTTGGCACTTCGACTGGCTCTGACGGTACTGGTTGGGGCAAACAGGACGTCGTACCTTCGGAGGAATTGCTCGGCATCATCAACGAGCGCGCCCGCGAAGAGGGTTTGCCCGAGCTCGTTCCAGCCGGCAACGATGACAAGCCAATCGGCTGGGGCCCAGCGCGCTACTTCGAGTTCCCGGGTGCAAAGGGGACGGTCGGGTTCATCTCTCCGTTGTCGCGTCATTTCTGCAGCGAATGCAACCGTCTGCGTCTGACGGCTGATGGCAAGTTGCGTCCGTGCCTGTTCTCGGATCGCGAAGTCGATGTGCGCACGGCTCTGCGCGAGGGCGGGGAAGAGGCGGTTTACAACTGCTTCCTCGAGGCTTTGAACCTCAAGCCCGACGAGCATCATGATAAAGTTGGCACCGAACGCAACATGTCTCAGATCGGCGGCTAGTTAACAAAGGGCAAGTGAGTCAGGAGCCAGGGCACCGACTCGCTACGAAAGGGAGCAACAACATGTCTGACGAGCAGAAACTCACCCACATCGACGAGAAGGGCGATGTGCGCATGGTCGATGTGTCGGCGAAGCCCGACACCGAGCGCATCGCCGTAGCCGAAGGCTTCATTGCTATGCATCAGGAGACGCTCGACCTGATTGTCGAGGGCAAAGCTGCGAAGGGCGACGTGCTTGCGTGCGCACGCGTGGCGGGCGTCATGGCCGCGAAGCAGACGTCGACGCTCATCCCGATGTGCCATCCGCTGAACATCACGAAAGCAAAGGTTGAATGCGAGCCTGTGCGTGCGGGCGAGCGCGAAGATGGTCGCGTGGGCATCCACATCACCACAACGTGCGGTGTGACCGGCAAGACGGGCATCGAGATGGAAGCCCTCACTGCTGCATCCATTGCATGTCTCACGGTGTACGACATGTGCAAGGCGGTTGATCGTGGCATGGAGATCATGGATGTGCGCCTGCTCAAGAAAGATGGCGGAAAGACCGGTCTCTGGTTGCGCGACTGATCTCTTTCAATTCTTCAGCCTGATAGAAAAGGAAAGCGGCGCGGACATCTTCGAGGACGTCCGCGCCGCTGTATTGCAGGAGCTGCACAGCTTCGGTTATCTGATGCTCATTTTCTACTTGGCAGCACCAGCGAAGCAGCTGAAGGCCTCGCTCACGGCTTCTTCGCTCGGGCCGATGACGCTGATGTTGAAGAAGTTGCCGTCAACATCAGCGCATGCCTGGCCAACCCACAGCTCGGCTCCATCGTTCGTGATCTTTGTGACCATGGCCGGGATGGAGCGATCGATGCCCTCGAAGTCGACGGTTCCGCCATTGGACTCATATGCGACATTCGAGCCATTGATGCTCGCCACCATGTCGTCAACGGCGGCTTGCAGATAGGCTTCGGCATCCTTGCCGGCCGTCTTCTCGCTCGCTTCCTCGAGGGTCACGACAACGGCCGTCGAGGAGTCGGCGGACTTGGCAATCATGTCGACGTTTCCTTCGGCAATCCCGCTAAGCTGGGCGTTCATGCTTTTAATTTCAGCCTGGTCGACGAAGGTCCAACCTTCGGGCAGGTTAAATGCGATGCCGAAGAACTCGTTTTCATAATGGTTGATTTCCTCAGCTGCCGCGCTTGCGGATGCGCTTGCAGCTTGAGCGCTTTCGCTCGCTGCTGCGGCGCTGGAAGCTGCGCTGGCGCTTGCGGCGGAGGCGGATGTGCTCGATGCGCTCGATCCGCATGCGCTGAGTGCGCCGGCGAGTGCTAACGTCAAAGCTAGCACGGCAACTTTACTGATAGTTTTCATGATGCCTTTCCTTCCCGAATCGCTTCGATTCAGTTTACTCGACCCATTAATGGGTCGAGTTAATTATATAGCGCGTTGGGTTGTTAATGCGAATTTAGTTCATACCGTGTAGACGAGGATGGGCCCGAGCTGCCGATTCCTTTTCGTCGAATGTTCCCGGATGGAACATTGAAAGGCAGCGCTCTACAATCGGGCGCCATGTTCGAAGAGGCCTAACTACGGGAGTTGTTCCGCCGAGCGGCCCTTTTGCTAGAATGTGCGAATGTGCAGTCAGGATTCGGAGCTAACCGAAAAGAGATCGTCCTTTTGGTTAGCAGATTGATTAAGGTGAGCGAAGATGCCGAAGCCGCAGATCAAGATGGGCACCGCCATCACAAACTACCATCAGGTGAGGTTTGCGCCGAACGTCATGCTGTCATCTCATGCGACTGTGTGCGGCAACGTGAAAATCGGTGCAGGCACCTCCGTGTTTGCCGGAACGCAGATTCGCGGCGATTGCGAGCCCATCGTCATCGGTTCGAACACGAACATCCAGGAGAATTCATGCCTGCATGTGAGCATGGGAAGCAAGCTCACAATCGGCGACAGCGTGACGATAGGGCACAACGCCGTCTTGCACGGCTGCACCATCGAGGACAACGTGCTCATCGGCATGGGCGCGATAGTGATGGACGACGCGGTTATTCCGAGCGATTGTCTGGTTGCTGCTGGATCTCTTGTCACGCAAGGGAAAACGTTCGAACCGCGGTCGCTCATCATGGGTTCGCCTGCGCGCGCTGTGCGCGAGCTGACCGATGAGGAGATCGAGTCCATGATCACGGTGGCTGCTCCCGCATACGCCGAGGTCGCACGCGCCATGACAGCGGAAGGCCTGATGGCGAACCCGCCTGCTGGCGCCAATATCTGGCCGCCTTCCGGCTTGTTCGGCAACTCTGCTGCTGCGGGCATGTTTCTTGGCGCTGCATTCTAGATTGCGAGATAATGAGTCATTGGGACAGTCCCAATGACTCATTGAACGGAGCGCATTATGGCAAGCCAATCAAGCGTTGCAAGAACGAAGCTCCCCGGCAAGACGTGGACGATCATCGTCTTGCTTGCTCTGATGGGCCAGGTGGCCTGGGCGGTCGAAAACAATTTCTTCAACCTGTTCATCCAAGATGCGTTCGGTGCATCGCTGTCAGATGTGGCCTTGATGGTCAGCGCGTCTGCGCTCACAGCGACGGCTACCACATTGCTCGTGGGTGTTTGGTCTGACCGCGCGGGGCGCCGCAAGGTGTTCGTAGTCGTTGGAACGCTGGTCTGGGGCTTATCCATCTGCGCATTCGCGGTGCTTCAGAACGTATCGGCAGCCCTTGCCCGTGATGCGGCGGCAGCCGCCACGTTGGGCATCACGCTCACCATCGTGTTCGACTGCATCATGACGTTTTTCGGCAGCTTGGCCAATGATGCCTGCTTCAACGCATGGATGACCGACATCACCGACGACACGAACCGTGGCCGCGTCGAGGGCGTGAACTCTGCGATGCCGTTGCTCAGCATGCTTGTCGTGTTCGGCGGCGCCATGTTCTTCATGATCGTGGGCGACGACGGTTCGGTCACGTACGACTACCCGCTGTTCTTCACGATTATCGGTGGCATTGTCATCGCTACGGGTATAGCTGCCGGAGTGTTGATGGAAGACTCGCATCCCGAGCCTCGCAAGGGTGATGGCTACTTCGCGGAGCTGGCATACGGCTTTAAGCCTTCGTCGGCGCGTGGCAACCGCATGCTCTACCTCGTGCTTGCAGCTTACTGCGTGTTCGCTATCGCCATGCAGGTCATCATGCCGTACTACGTGCTGTACTTGCGCTTGCCGTACATCTTGGGCGAGAATTACGTGTTCGTCATGGCACCGTGCATCATCATTGCCGCCGTGTTCACGATGTTCTACGGTCGCCTGGTCGACAAGCGTGGTTTCAGCTTCGCGATCATCCTGCCGCTCGTGCTGTTCCTTGCAGGATGCGCCATTCTCACCGTGATGGTGAATGCGCCCGGTGTTTTCGTGGGCAGCATGCTCATGCTTTCTGGCTATCTGGGAGCGGTGGCGTGCTTCGGTGCTGCTATCCGCAACAACACACCGCTCGGACATGTTGGCGCCTACCAGGGCATCCGCATCTTCATGGTCGTGCTCGTGCCCATGCTTGTCGGTCCCTGGATCGGCAGCGCCATCAGCGCTTCATCGGGCGCGGTCGTGGGGTTCGGCGTAGTGGGTGACGGTTTCACCCCTTCGTCGCTCATCTTCGCTGGTGGGGCGGCTGTGGCTTTGCTGACCTTCATCGTCTTGTTCCTCATTCGCCGCGCAGAGAAGTAGCGTTTGGTTGTTTAAGGCTTTGGCATTTGGGGTCAGATTCCAAGTAATCAAAACCCCAAATAACTTACAAGGTGTGTTTTGCGTAGAAACCTTGCAGATGCGCGAACACGTGCTATCATAGGCAAGCTGAAATTCAAGCGGGGGCTTTGCCCTCCACCTGGTTCGGCGCCCGAAGGGCAGCTGATGGGTCTCGCGAATATGGTTTGCAAGGGCATACGCCCGCGCAGTTCGCAGCCCGTCGTGTCGACGGGTTTTTTTATTGGACGCGCTCAAGCGCAGGGAAGCACGTAGAAAGTAGGTGAGCACAATAGCTGCTCAGGAGCCCAGGCTCAACGAACAGATCACCGTGCGCGAATGCCGGCTGATCGGTTACGACGGCAACCAGATGGGTATCTACCCGACGGTCCAAGCCCGCCGTATCGCCGAGGACGAGGGTCTCGACCTGGTCGAGATCGCACCGAACGCTGATCCTCCCGTCTGCCGCATCATGGATTACGGTAAGTACAAGTACGATCAGGCAATCAAAGCCAAGCAGGCGCGCAAGAACCAAAGCAAGATCGAGACCAAGGAAATGAAGTTCCGCCCGAAGATCGATGTGGGCGACTACACGACCAAGAAGAAGCATGTTCTGCGCTTCCTCGAACAGGGTAACAAGGTCAAGATCACCATCATGTTCAGGGGCCGCGAAATGTCGCACCCCGACCAGGGTTTGTCTATTCTCGAGCGTCTCGCCGACGACCTGAAGGACGTCGCGGTCATCGAGAGCGCGCCGAAGATGGAAGGGCGCAACATGCATATGCTCATCGCCCCTCTGCCTGCAAACGCCAAGAAGAAGAAGGAAAAGGCTGCCAGCGAGGCTGCCGAACAAGGAAAGGACGAATAAATGCCGAAGATGAAGACGCATCGCGGTTCCGCCAAGCGTTTCCGCGTGACCGGCTCTGGCAAGATCATGCGTGCCAAGGGCTACAAGAGCCACATCCTCACCAAGAAGAGCCCCAAGCGTAAGCGCAACTTCCGCAAGGAGACCGTGGTTTCCGAGGCCGACAAGAGGGTCATCGCCCGCAACCTGGGCCTTCGTTAATGTAAGTTTCCGAAGTTGCCGCAGGGTTGCTTCGCAAGATAAAGGAGAATCGTCATGGCTCGTGTTAAGCGTTCCGTCAACGCCCGCAAGAAGCGCCGCACCATCCTCGGCCGCGCGAAGGGCTACTATGGTGCCAAGTCCCGCACCTACACCAAGGCCAAGGAGCAGGTCTATCATTCGCTCCAGTACCAGTACCGCGATCGCCGCAACAAGAAGCGCGAGATCCGCAAGCTCTGGATCGCCCGCATCAACGCTGGCGCTCGTCAAAACGGCATGTCCTACTCCGTGTTCATGAACGGCCTCAAAAAGGCTGGCGTCGAGCTCGACCGCAAGGTGCTCTCCGACATGGCCATCAACGACCCGCAGGCGTTTGCCCAGCTGGTTGAGGTTGCCCGTCAGGCAGTTGCCTAACAAGTCGTTTTTGACAGATTGAGCGACTTAACGGAAAAGCCCCTGCGGGGGCTTTTCTATTGCACTAGAATAGGCTCTCAGAGTTCTTGGAGGGTACATGTCTCAAACCGCAACACCGTTCTATACCGCCGACATCGGCAGCGTTGCCGTGCTCGTCCCGTGCTACAACGAGGCCGTCACCATCGCGAAGGTGATCGACGACTTCCGTCGTTGCTTGCCCGATGCGATCGTTTACGTCTACGACAACAACTCGACTGATGGCACGGCAGACATTGCCCGTGAGCACGGAGCTGTTGTGCGCCACGAATCGCGTCAGGGCAAGGGTCGCGTCGTGCGTTCGATGGTGCGTGACATCGACGCCGATTACTACATCATGGTCGATGGCGACGACACCTATCCGGCCGAGGCGGCTGTTGAGTTGCTACGCCCGCTCATCGACGATGAGGCAGACATGGTCGTGGGCGACCGGCTCTCCAACGGCTCGTATGGCGACGAGAACGACCGCGCTTTCCACGGGTTCGGCAACAACCTCGTGCGATGGCTCATCAAGCGCATCTACGGCTTCAAGTTCTCCGATGTCATGACGGGTTATCGTGCTTTCAACCGTGTGTTTGCCAAGACGATGCCCGTCGTGTCGCAAGGGTTCGAGATTGAAACCGAACTGTCCATTCATGCCGTCGACAAGGCGTGGCGCATTGCCGAAGTGCCCATCGATTACCGCGATCGGCCGGAAGGTTCCGAGTCTAAGCTCTCGACGTTCTCGGACGGCTTCAAGGTTCTCAAGATGATTATGTCGCTGTTCAAAGACTACAAGCCTATGGCGCTGTTCGGTTGGGTGACGGTTCTTCTGATTGCGCTGGGCTTCATCGTCGGTGTGCCCGTGGTTGTTGAGTTTGCCCGCACGGGCTTGGTTGATCGTCTCCCTTCGGCGCTCCTTGCCGTAGGCCTCGTGATTTCTGGTTTGCTTTCGTTGGTAAGCGGTTTGATACTCGATACCGTCGTCAAGGGATCGCGCAAACAATACGAGCTCATGGTGATTGACGCCTACCGACTCTATGGAAAATAGAAGTCGGAGCGTTTAAGGGGGAACGCCGCGATTCTTGATGTTGGACCAGAACTCGAGACCACGCGGGTCGGTTCCCCCTTTAAAGAGAGTATCACTAATTGGGTTTTGACGTGGGAAATCGAACGCGTTGACTCATCTTTGCGACAAGGATGGCAATAAATGGCGTTTGTGTAACCACAAGATTACACTGAGACATTTTTGGTGCATATATGTAACCAAACGTCTTCATGCCTGCTCCACATAAATGGATTTAAGGGGTTTTTGCGAGGTTGTGTGAATCCATTAGTTGTTAATGAATAAGCGTCTTGCATTCGTCTAATGTGTTTGTAATAATAATCAGGCTATTTGCACGTCCCCATAGTCTAGAGGTCAGGACGCGGCCCTTTCAAGGCTGAGACACGGGTTCGATTCCCGTTGGGGGCACCATCTATTCACGCCGTCCCCAGGACGGCGTTTTTATTGAGAAAGAACTACGAATGACGAAATTTGAAGATCTCGGCTTGTCGGGGAAAGCCCTCTCTGCGGTGAAACGCATGGGCTACGACCAGCCGACGCCGGTGCAGGAACAAGCTATTCCGCTTGTGCTGAAAGGTCGCGATATCGTCGCAGCAGCGCAAACGGGCACTGGCAAGACGGCGGCGTTCACGCTTCCGGCGATGGACAAGCTCGAGCACGCAAAAAACGGGCAAGGCCCGCTCATGCTCGTCGTGACTCCCACCCGCGAACTTGCGCAGCAGATTGGTGACGTAGCCTCCCAGGTGGCAGTGTCGACCCATCATCGCATCACGACCGTCGTCGGCGGCCTTTCGTACAATCCGCAGATCGAGCGCCTGAAGCGCGGATGTGACGTGCTCATCGCCACGCCTGGCAGGTTGATTGACCTTATGGACCAGAAGGCGGTCAAACTCTCCAACGTCAAAGTGCTCGTGCTCGACGAAGCCGACCGCATGCTCGATATGGGCTTTCTTCCTTCCGTCAAGAAAATCGTGGCAGCAACTCCCAAGCCCCGTCAGACGTTGCTGTTCTCGGCGACGATAGACGCTTCGATCACCAAGGTCGTCGGCTCGATGTTGCGCGATCCCGCTACGGTGGAAATTGCACGCAGGGGCGATGTGGCTGAGACGGTTGATCAATACGTGATTCGCTGCACGCAATCGGTCAAGCCTGCGCTCATCAAGGCGGTTTTGGCGGAGAAGGGCTCGTTCAGGGTCATCGTGTTCGCGAGGACGCGCAGCCGTGCCGATTCCACGTGCCGTCGCCTTCGAAAAGCGGGCTATGTCGCCGAAGCCATCCATTCCGATCGCAGCCAAGCGCAGCGCCGTCGTGCACTGGACAAGTTCTCGTCGGGCGAAGTCGGAATCATCACGGCAACTGATGTTCTCGCTCGCGGTATCGATGTCGATCAGGTCGATTACGTCATCAACTACGATGTGCCCGAGCAGGCAGAAGATTACATTCACCGCATCGGGCGTACGGGACGTGCAGGTGAGAAGGGATTTGCCATTACGTTCGTGACGCCGGAGACCGAGGGCGCGATGCGCGACATCGAGAAGCTCGTCAAGCAGAAGATTCCCGAGATGCGGCTCGAATCGTTCGACATGGAGGCGGCTGAAGCCGAGGCCGCCGAGAAGGCCATCACGGCGCAGTCGAAGCGCGACCCTGAGGTTAATCGCGTAAAGCGGGACCTTGCCAACCGTGCGCAGAAGAAGGCCGAAGAAGCACGTGTCCTTCAAGCTGTTCGGGAAGAGGGCAGCCGCCGCAAGAAGAAGCGTGCCAAATTAGTAGCTGATTCGAGCGAACGCCAAACGACCAAGCCGAAGAAGCGCGAGCAGTCCAGGAAGCAGGCTACGAGCGGTAAAGCAGCCCAGCCGACCCAGCCGAAGAAGCGCGTTTCGGGTGACAAAGTTGCTCAACAGAAGAAGCAAGCCTCGAGTGGCAAAGCAGCCCAACAGAAGAAGCAAGCTCCGAGCGGCAAATCAGCTCAGCAGAAGAAGCGCTCCCAGACGAAGGCGTCTGCCCAGCCGAAGCGCGATTTCCGTCCAGGGCGCGCCCATCGTGCCGAGGTGCAGATTTCTCGTTCCCGCAAGCGTCGTTCGTAGCGGTTTTCCTCGGCATTTCCTGCCGCATGCGCGCCGTTGTTTGTGCACCGTTCACGTATCGAATTGAGCGTTTGCAAACATGTCTATGCGAGACAGTTGGGCTGTGATACCGTGAACGCAACCGCGTTTTTATAGGGGGTGTGAGACGTTGAGGGTCGCCGTTGCATGCGATGGATTGGTGGTCGCACCTTATTTCGTGCAGACGACCAGCTACATGATCTACAACGTCGAACGCGGCATCATCGTCGGAAGCAACAACCTCCCCGCATTGGACAAGGCTGTCGGTCAGTTAGTTGAATTGATTAAAGCCATCGGCATTGATGCTTTCATAGTGGGTCGCATCGATAACGACACGGCGGTTGCTTTGCGTACAGCTGGCGCCGATCTCATCACCAACGCCAAGGACGACCCGCTGCTTGCCGCGCAAGGGTATCTTTCGTCCATCTTCACGGCAGTCGCCGATTAGGTTCGGGCTACATTCTCCTGAGACATCTTCGTAACAGTGCTGTTCTCGTTTCGTGTGGTAATCGAAGGACCTCTTCCGACGGCGGTATACTATTGGACGGATTGCTAGAGTTTGAAGGGAACATCGATGAGCGCAGTTGACACGCCACTCGTTTCGTTTGTGGTGCCGTGTTACAACTCGGCCGACTACATGTCGCGCTGCATCGAAGCGCTGCTGACTGCTTCGCAGCCATGTGAGATTCTCGTCATCAACGACGGGTCGTCCGACAACACCTCTGCCATAGCTCACGAATTTGCGGCTCGCGATTCGCGTGTCATTGCAATCGACCAGGAGAATGCCAACTGGGGTGGTGTTGTGAACCACGGCATTGCTCTGGCAAAGGGAACGTATTTCAAGATTGTCGATTCAGACGACTTTCTCGATACTGAAGCACTTAAGCGCGTGCTCGACACGCTTGCCTCGCTCGTCGAGGCAGACAATGCACCCGACTTGCTTGTCACGAATTATGTCTACGACCGCGTGACCGACAAATCGCAGCACACGATTCAATACCGCAAACTGCTTCCTTCGGGTCGTGTGTTCAAGTGGTCTGAGATGGGGCATCCGGGCATCGACCAGTTCATCATGGTGCACGCTTCGTGGTATCGCACCCAGGTGTTGCGCGATTCGGGGGTCAAGCTGCCCACAGGCGTTTCGTACATGGATAGCTTGTTCGTGCTGCATCCTATGCCCTGGGTGGAAAAGCTCTACTACCTCGACGTTGACACGTATCATTACATCATCGGCCGCGAAGGCCAGTCGGTCGAGGTTGAAGTCGTGAAGAAATGCATCGACCAACAGCTGATGGCAACGCGTCTCGCCATTCAAGATGCCAACTACACCCAGCTTTACGCAGAAGAGCCAAATCGCGCTCTGCTGATGATGGGCTATATTTCGTGCATGATGAGCGTGTCGACCATCTACCTGTTCAAGATCAACACGCCTGAGTCACTCCAGAAAAATCGTGAGCTCTGGGCTTTTATGAAGGAGACGGACTCGACGCTGTACAATAACGTGAAACGCACGTGGGCGGGTTTGGCTAACCGCCGCACGCGCATTGGACGAATCCTGGCGCAAGCTGGCTATGCTTTGGCGCAAAAGATATTCAAGTTCGCGTAGCGAGCTTGCCTGAAAGAGGAAACATGGTAAATACGAGCCCAATCGGCTCTGAGGAGTTTGCAGTCGATGCTGCCGATCAGGTGGCGGAGGCCGTGCCAGCGGAAGACGAAGTCGTTCCGCAGGCTTCTCAGCCTGTTTCCACTCACGTGAGCTCCAATATCAACGATGAAATTGACAACGAGCCGATTTACGCGGATGCAAGCCACTGGATGCATTCGGTGTCGGCTGATGGTGGCGATCGTGTCGAATCGGGTATTAAGATCAATCTCACCGACATCGACCTGACGGCCATCGAAGAGGACGAAGTCATCCCCGACAAGGGCAAGGCGCATTCGATGGGCCGCAAGCTCAACATCGTGCTGTGCGCCGTGGCATTCCTCGTGATGTTCATCTACCTGTTCGTCGCCGGCGAGGGCGAGCAGACCATCAACGCATTCACGTCGTTCAACTACGGGTTCCTCTTGATTGCGCTCGTCGGCATCGTCATCTATTGGTTGCTCGAAGCGCTGAGCATGCAGCTCATCTGCAACGATTTGTTCAGGGGCTTCTCGTTCTTCAAGACGTTTATCGTCACGATCATCGGGCAATACTTCAACTGCATCACGCCGTTGTCGAGTGGCGGCCAGCCCATGCAAGCGTATTACTACACACGGTTCGGTCTACCGGTCGAGCACGCTATGCCAATGTTGCTATGCCGTTTCATTGCCTACCAGTTCACGATGATTGTCTACGCCATCATCGTCCTGGCGCTCAGGTTCAACTACTTCATGCAGGATCTGAGGCCCATCATGTACTTGGTGGCGATTGGTTTCATTGGCGGGTTTGTGCTCATCGCCATGCTGCTGTCGCTTGCGTTTGCGAAAAACGGCATCATGCGCATCGTCACGTGGGCAATCAACCTCCTTGGTCGCATCGGCATTCTGAAGGACGCAGAGCACACGCTGTTCGAGGCCACGAAATCGCTCGAGGAATCGTATGTTGGCATGCGCTACCTGCTCAAACGCCCGAGTTTGCTCATCAAGGTGTCGCTCGTCACGTTCGTTCAGCTGACCGTCTACTTCTCACTTTCGTGGGTCATCTTCGCGGGCTTTGGCCTCGAGGCGAACGATTACTTCACGGTTGTTTCGTGCCAGGCGTTCGTATACCTGATCGCGTCGTTCGTTCCGCTGCCGGGCGCTATTGGCGCATCGGAGGCCAGTTACATCACGTTTTTCAACTACGTGTACGGCGATCCTGCCATCGTCGCGCTTTCGACGTTCATCTGGCGCTTCTTCACGTTCTATCTGCCCATCGTGTTGGGCATGACTCTTACGCTCATGGTGAACAACGAGAAGTCTTATCTGTCGAAGCTGTTGCGCCGTGATGACGTTCGAATGGCGTTCGTCGACCACACCGTCGACCGCCAACCGAAGAAGAAAAAGAAGAGCTAAATCGGTTCGAATCCCCGCATGTCCTCAAAAATGAACGACCCCGCTGTTGCGAGGTCGGTGGTTTTCCTGGCGTCCCCGGCGGGATTCACGATTTCCGCTGCGCGGAAATCAACGTCTCGCGCTTACGCGCTCGACCGATTTCCTAAAAACGCGCCACAGGCGCGTTTTTGCCCTTCGGGCCGGAAATCCACCTCATCGGTTCGAATCCCCGCATGACATACAAACATGAAAAAGCCCCGCTGCTGCAGGGCCTTTGATTTCCTGGCGTCCCCGGCGGGATTCGAACCCACGGCCTTCTGCTCCGGAGGCAGACGCGCTATCCAGCTGTGCCACGGGGACGCGACCGAATGATTATACGCTAGAATGAGCGGGCAATCTATTTGAAGCAAAGGATTCACACCTCCATGAACCATACCGTCATAGTCGAGCGAATGGCATACGGCGCGGACGCAATCGGTCACCTTCCCGAAGGGAAGACCGTCTTCATCGAAGGCGGCGTGCCCGGGGATACTGTCGAAGTTGCATTGACAGAAGAGAAGCAATCGTTCGCGCGAGCGACGATTGCGCGCATCGTCGAGGCGTCGCCCGACCGCGTGAAGCCTGAATCGCCCATCGACCAGGTATGTGGTACGGCTCCTTGGCAATGCATGAGCTACGAGGCGCAGCTGGTTGCAAAGCGTCAAAACGTCGTGGGCTCCCTCGTGCATACGGCGCGTATGGACGCCGAACGTGCTGATGCTCTCGTGCGCGAATGCGCACCGAGCAAGCGCACATGGGGTTATCGCAACAAGCTGGAAATTGCGACAGGCATTGATGGCCAGGGTCATTTCGAGCTCGGTTTTCATCGGGAGGGAACAGGCGAATTCGTGCCATGCGATTCTTCGCACCTCGCTCACAAGCAGATCGAGAAAGCTCCGAAGGCGCTTCGGGGCGCCATCCGTTATGCCCAAGGCGACCAAGATCTCGGCATTTTCCGTGTCGGTGTGCGTCATAGCATGGTGACCGGAGAACTCGAGGTGGCGCTCTGGACGAAGCCGGGTTCTTTCCCGCGTGGCTTATTTGCCAAGACGCTGTCCACGGCGGTCAAGACGACAAGCGTTGTGCGCGTGCTTGCCGACCCGGGTAAAGCACGCAAGATCAAAGGTGTCGAGATCCTTGACGGTCGAGGTTATTGGCGTGAGCGCATCGGAGATGTGCTGTATTCGACGCAGGCTCCTTCGTTCTTCCAGGTCAACACGGCGCAAGCGGGTAAGCTTGTAAGCTTCGTGCTCGAGGGCTTGGGCGACCTCGATGGGGCATATGTTGCAGATCTCTATGCTGGTGGCGGTACGTTTTCCATTCCGTTGGCTCTCGCGGGGGCGGACGTTGTGGCCGTTGAATCAGCCAAATCATCAGTGCGTGACCTGCGTTTCAACGCCGACAGCAACGGTGTCGACATCGATGTGGTCGGCGGCGATGCGGCGCGCGAGCTCGCCATGCTCGAAGACCTCGATGCGCTTGTGGTCGATCCTCCGCGTGCTGGCCTTGCGGACGGTGTTGTGGACGACATCGCCTCGACAGGAGCCGCGACCGTCGCCTATGTGAGTTGCGACCCTGCAACATGGGCACGTGATGTGGCGCGATTCGAGCAAGCTGGCTATCAACTCCGAAGCGCTCAGCCGGTCGACATGTTCCCCCAGACCTATCACGTGGAGGTCGTGAGCTTCTTCGACCGTGCGAAATAGGTTCTCTCGAGTGAATATTGGGGGGATTTTCCCTTAGCATTTAAAACGGCTGGTAGAATCTTGCTTATGTATGTGCATGAAACGCAAACAAAGGAGAGACATCGTGGCTGATCTTTACACTCCGGCCTACCAGCCGACAGGCGACGAAATCGCCGTCCTGACGACCACGCAGGGCACCATCCGCGTGCAGCTGGCAGGCAAGGATGCTCCCATCCATGTTGGCAACTTCGTCGAACTTGCCCAGAGCGGTTTCTACGACGGGCTCAAGTTCCATCGCTATGTGCCTGGCTTCGTTATCCAGGGTGGTTGCCCCAACACGCGCGATATGACCCCTGAGCAGGTTGCCCGTGGCGAGCGCGGTCCGCAGGGCCAGCCTGGAACCGGTGGCCCCGGCCATCAGATCAAGGGCGAGTGGCGCACGAACCCCAACAACGAGCACAAGGACGGAACGCTGGCCATGGCCCGTTCGTCCATGCCCGATTCGGCTGGTTCGCAGTTCTATTTCTGCCTGGGCCCGCAGCCGTTCCTCGATTCCGACTACACGGTATTTGGCCAGACCATCGAGGGTCTCGACGTCATCGCCAAGCTTCGTGCCGGCGACGTGATCGAGCACATCGAGATCGAGAACGCAACCGCTTAACGACCGAAA
The DNA here is from genome assembly GCA_902779135.1 of uncultured Coriobacteriaceae bacterium. Lineage (GTDB taxonomy): Bacteria > Actinomycetota > Coriobacteriia > Coriobacteriales > Eggerthellaceae > UBA9715. The sequence continues at coordinate 40,026 of CACZAR010000006.1, forward strand.
CGTACGACCGAAACGAACCCGAGGTTTAAGAAGGTCCTGTTATGAACAACGAGCTATTCCAGCAAGCAAAGACCGCAGCGAACTCGCGTGACTACAATCGTGCGCTCGAGCTGTACAACATGTGTCTTCAGGATGAGGCTAACCCCCTGGCTCCCGGCGAGGCTGGCTTGATCTACCACCAGATCGGCAACTGCCTCACGAAGCTCAAGAGCTACTACGAGGCCATCCAGGCATACTCGAAGTCGACAGAAGACACAGCCTACGATGCAGTGGGCGTCGTCAATTGCAACCTCGGCATGGCATATGCCGCCTTGCGTGATTGGCCGAATGCGATCAAGCACTTCGAGATTGCAGTGTCGGACCGTGCGTATCCCACGCCGTACAAGGCTTACACTGCGATGGGCAATGCTTTGCTCAAGCAGGGCAAGTCAGCTGAGGCTGGCGTTGCGTTCCGCGAGGCCGCTCTCGACGAGGCGAATCCAGATCCCACGAAAGCACTGCTCAACCTTGGCGTGTGCTTCATGGCGCTCAACCGTCCCGCGGATGCCATCGCTTCGTACGAAAGCGCATTGCAGTTCGACATGGCACCCGACATGCGCAACAAGATGTATGCAAGCCTCGGCCAGGCTTATGTTGCGCTCGGTCAGATGGACCAGGCGGTTGACTATTTCGAGCGTGCGCTCGAAGACAAAACGTACTTCCTGTCCGCTTCAGCAAGCGTCGACTATCAGCGCGCCGTCGCTGCTGTTTCGCAGGGCAACGCCGACACCACCCAGTCGATTCCCGCTCTGATCGACACATCGGGTCTCGACGTCGTTGGCGAAGATGGCCTTCCGACTGCAGAGCCGGAACCTTACGTCGTCGACGAGCATGCGGTCTCCGATGAGTATTACTTTGCCGATCAATATGAGAAGCAAGGCGATTACGCCACGACAAGCGAAGAGCGCTTCTTCAATTCGACCGACCAGGAGCTCGAGCAATGGTCGAAGGGCGTTGTGAAGATGGAGCGCAAGCGTCGCGGCGTCGGCCTGAAGATTTTCCTGGTCATCGTGCTGCTGCTGCTCGTGGCTGCCGCTGCCGGCTTGGTCCTGTACATGCAGGGTTTCGGCTATCCGACACAAGAGGCCACCGTCGAGCAGCTGTTCGACAACCCGGCTTCCGAGAGCAATTACGCCAACGGCATCACGTCCGACGATATCACGGAGATGTCGAAGCTTATCGCCGACGGCTCAACCATCACGATTGATGGCGTCGATAAGTCGATGAGCTCCTCAACCGCCTATGTTACGGCTACCACCCCGCAGGGCGGCGACATCACGTACGAAGTGTCGCTCGTGCGCGACATGATAGGCTGGAAGGTTTCCAACCTCGAACTATACTTCGCCAGTCAGCACTAAGAGTGCTTAGGGAAAGGAAAGAGTACAACATGGCAATTCAGAAGACTTACACGATGATCAAGCCCGACGGCGTGCGCAACGGCCACATCGGCGAGATCGTCAACCGCTTTGAGCGCGCTGGCCTCACCATCGAGCAGATGCGCCTCGAGATGGTCACCCCCGAGCAGGCCAAGGCCAACTACGCAGAGCATGAGGGCAAGCCGTTCTACGAGGGCCTCATCGCTTACGTGACGTCCGGTCCGGTCGTCAAGATGGTCGTTTCCGGTGAGGGTGCCGTCTCCAAGGTCCGTTCGCTCATGGGCTCCACGAACCCGGCAGAGGCTGCGCCCGGCACTATCCGCGGCGATTTCGGTCTGTCCATGGACGAGAACGTCATTCATGGCTCCGACTCCACCGAATCGGCAGAGCGCGAGATTGGTGTTTTCTTCGGCTAAGCTGAAACGACGTAGCATCTTTGGAAAGCCCGCTTTAGCGGGCTTTCTTGTTTTACGCCACCGAACGATCGGGTGATGAAGTCTCTTCCATTGGTCTGATCGAGCGCTGTGGTTTTCGCTCTCGTTGTCGTGTGGTTTTGCGTGGATTTGAGCGGAGTGTCATCAAATATGATGAAAAAGGGCATCGTTAACAGTTCACAACCTGTTCACAAGGGTTGTTGCCGCTGTGGAGTTTGCCCAAACGCTACATGCGCATGGTAAAATCCAAGGTCGCGTACAAGCTTATTGACCTAAGAGGTTTAACCATATGTCGATATTCGATTCTCTAACGGGTGGTCTGTCAGAACTCACTGGCCAGATGTCTGCCGACATGGCCATCGACCTGGGTACTGCTAACACCCTGATTGCCATTTCGGGCGAGGGCATTGTCATTAACGAGCCGTCGGTCGTGGCCATCGAGAAGTCAACGCATCGCGTCTTGGCTGTCGGCCACGAAGCGAAGAACATGATTAACCATACGCCCGACGCTTTCTCGGCTGAGCATCCGCTGAAAGACGGCGTTATTGCCGACTACGATGTGACCGAGGCTATGATCTCGGCATTCATCAACAAAGCCGCGCCGCGCAAGTACCCGTGGCAGGCCAAGCCGCGCATCGTCATCTGCATCCCGTGCGGTGCCACGTCCGTCGAGAAGCGCGCTGTGTTCGAGGCTGCCATCCAGGCGGGCGCTCGTCAGGCTTATCTCATCGAAGAGCCCATGGCTGCTGCAATGGGCGCCGATTTGCCGGTCACCGAACCGACGGGTTCGATGGTTGTCGACATCGGTGGTGGTACGACCGAGGTTGCAGTCATCTCGCTCGGCGGCATCGTCACGTCGTCGTCGCTGCGTCTTGCGGGCAACAAGATGGACGAGGCCATCTCGATGCACCTCCGCGATTTGCTGGGCATCAAGATCGGTGAGCGTACGGCCGAGGTCATCAAAATCAAGATCGGTTCGATTCTTCCGTTCGAAGATGGTCGCGAACGCGACATGATCATCTCGGGCCAGGACATGATCACCGAGCAGCCGAAGGAAGTCACCATCCAATCCGAGGACGTCCGCGCAGCGCTCATCCAGCCGTGCGAGGACATGGTGCTCTCAATCAAGGAAACGTTTAAGAAGACGAACCCCGACCTCGCCAGCGACATCATCCAGAACGGCATCCTGCTCACCGGCGGCGGTGGCTTGCTCTCGGGTCTTGACCGCTATCTCACCGACAAGCTCGAGATTCCCGTATGGGTCAGCGAGACGGCACTCACCAACGTCGTTTCCGGATGCCTCAAAGTGCTCGAGACCCCCACGGCGTTGCGCCAGACGCTCATGAGGTCCAAGTAAGCTCGATAGGTCGTTTGCATGCCGTCCAACTACCAACAAAGCGGGCCTCTGACCCGCCGTGCCGTATTTGTTGCGCTGCTCATCGTGTCGCTTGTCTTGGCGACGGTGTATGCGCGCGAGGGCGACGACGGACCGATTCATGCTGCTCAAAACGGCGTCATGGCAGTGACTGGTCAAGTCGGGCGTGTCGGCGCTGGCATCGGTGGGGGAACCGAGATGCTTGGCAACGTTGCTGACGATGCCACTGCAAACCCCGCAACGCTTACGGCATTGCGCGAGCAGAACGAGGAACTGCGCAAGTTGCTCGCCGATACCGACGAGTATCGCCAAGAAGCCGAGCGTCTTCGCGCCCTGCTCGACATGAAGCAGGTTTCGGGCGTCACCGGTCAGGCAGCCCATATCATCGGGCGTTCAGCCAACGCATGGGACCAGTCGATCACAATCGATTTGGGAAGTGCCGATGGTGTCGAGGCCGGTATGACGATTATGGGAGCGACGGGTGTCATCGGCCAGGTCGTGCGAACAGCCGACCACTCGTCGACGGTGCGTTTGCTCACCGACCCCAACTCGGGCGCGGCTGTCATGATCCAATCGACGCGTGCCTATGGTATCGTGCGCGGTTCTCTTGACGGCCTGCTGTATCTGGAAGACATTGATGAGGATCAGATTCCTCAGGTGGGCGATGTGGTTCTCACGTCGGGAATGGGCGGAAGCTACGAGCGCGGGCTCATCGTCGGTGCAGTTGTCAGCGTGAACAAGACGACGAGCAATGCCACCGGCACCATCATTGTTTCCCCGAATGACGATGCCTCGCTGCTTGAGGAAGTTATCGTTGTGTCTTCGGCACCCGACATGTTTGCAGCCGAAAAAGCGGAAGCCGAGCGGCTCGCGGAAGAGGAAGCCAAGAAGGCTGCCGAAGAAGCCGAAGCGAACGCCGCCATCTATGGCGATTACAGCGATTCAAGCGACTATAGCTATTGGTCAGCTGAAGAAGGCGCCTAGGGAGGAGGGGCGATGATCACTCAAGAATGCATTGTCACAATCGTAGGCGCGGTCTTGGCCGTACTGCTTCAAATCATTCTCGCCCCGCACATCGGGCTGTTCGGCGTGGTGCCCAACATCATCGTCGCGTACACGCTCGTCGTTGCCGTCACGCAACCCCAGTCGTTTGGCAGCGTCATGCCCTTCGTACTCGGCCTGTTCTTTGACCTGTTTACTGGTGGTCCCGTTGGTGCCATGGCTTTTTCGCTCATGCTGTTCTCTGTTGTGGCAGCCCGAGTGTTCGATACCA